>CAYXWX010000016.1:29500-54488 GCA_964468915.1 uncultured Pirellulaceae bacterium | reverse complement strand
CTCGATTCATGAAGTGATTCGCATCCGTATGGAAGCGTACGACCACTCGGTCTTGGACCAGAGTGCTCAGGAGATCGTGGATACCGCCAAGCGTACTCACAGCGAGGTCCATGGGCCGATTCCATTGCCGACTCGGATTGAGCGGTACACGGTTTTGTCCGGGCCATTTGTCAATAAAAAATCGCGGCAGCAGTTCGAGATTCGAACTCACAAGCGTCTGATCGACATTGTTCAGGCGACCGCGAAAACGATCGAGGCCCTGAACAAGCTCAGCTTGCCAGCGGGTGTCGAGATCAAGATCAAGGCTTCGACCAAGTAGCTTGACGCAACGGGTCGATCAAAATAACCAAATTCAAGTACTCCCGATCAGAATTATGAACGGAAGTCGCGTGGACAAGCTTGCCGCGATTGCTGGCTAGTCTTCCTCGACGGCGTACCACTGAACGACAAGGCGAATAACGATGGTAAAAGGCATACTTGGCCGTAAGGTCGGGATGACGCAGGTGTTCGACCCCGAAACGGGTGTCGCGACCCCAGTCACAGTAGTGGAGGCAGGGCCTTGTAAGGTTTTGCAGCTCCGTACGGTAGAAAAAGACGGTTATTCGGCGGTTCAGTTGGGTTTTCAGGACAAGAAGCGTCCCTCGAAAGAGCGGCGTTCTCGCACGAGTCAGGCTGCCAGGTCTGAGCGTGGCCATGTGGCTGATATCAAGTCCAAGCGATCGCAGGCGTTGGCGGCTGCCGGCGTTGAGGCTCCCGTAAAAGCTGGTTGCGAGCCACAGCGTTTTATCCGCGAGTTGCGTGGTGAGGCTGGGGATGCGGAGGTTGGCTCGGAAGTAACGGTCGGCGTTCTTGAGGAAGTCAAGAAGGTGGATGTTTCGGGCATCAGTAAGGGTCGTGGTTACGCTGGTGTGATGAAGCGTCATAACTTCAGTGGCCAGCGAGCGTCTCACGGTGTGAAGAAGTGTCACCGGCATGCTGGTGGTACCGGGATGAGTGCCTCGCCAAGTCGTACATTCAAAGGTAAGCGGATGGCGGGTCAGTATGGTAATGGAAAAGTTACTGTGCGTAACCTTTCGTTGCACCGAATTGACGCTGAGAACAATCTGTTGCTGATTGAGGGTGCGGTGCCCGGCCCGAATGGCGGAATGTTGGTTATTCGCGAAACGAACAAGAAGTAGGAATCACGAATCATGGCCACATTGCCAGTATATGACAGTTCGGGTGCCGAGGTCGGTAAGTATGAAATCGACCCGTCGGTGTTCAGTGAAACAATTAATAAGCAGTTGCTGCACGATGTGGTGGTGATGTATCAGGCGAGTGCTCGCCAGGGTTCTCACAAGACCAAGAGCCGTGCCGAAGTTGCGGGTTCGCGGCAGAAGATGTATCGCCAAAAGGGTACGGGTAATGCTCGTGCTGGACATCGAACTTCGAACATTCGTCGTGGCGGTGGTCATGCGTTTGCTCGCCGGAATCGTGACTATTCGTATCGCTTGCCTCGCAAGGCGGTTCGGTTGGCGACTCGGATGGCGATCGCTGGAAAGATTCAGGATGACCGAGTTTTGGTTGTGGATGGGTTGAGCCTTGACGCACCGAAAACGAGTGTGATTGCGAAGATGCTTAAGGGCATGGGGCTTGGCGGTTCGAGTGCGTTGATTGCAACGGCCGATCATTCGCCCGCCGTTTACAAGAGTGCTCGGAATATTGGTGGTGTTTCGGTGCTGCCAGTTAGTGACTTGAATGCGTTGGCGATTCTCAAGCCGCAGCGGATGATTGTGACTCGCGAGGCGATGGATCGATTGAAGGAAAATGCAGGTAAGCCAGAGGGCTCGCCGAAGGAGTCGGCTGAGGCTTGATCGGGTTTCTGGTTGGGTTGACGTTGAGTTGAATTGAAATAGTGAATCGCAGAGAGCGGAGTTCGAGATGGCTCGGGTGGTGACAAAGAAAAATCGAAAGCCGGCATTGCCGCCAAAGTTGGTGCTTGAGCCTCATCAGGTGATCGTCAAGCCGATGGTGACTGAGAAGGGCATGTATCAGGCGGACGAGCTGAATCAGTACACGTTCAAGGTGAATCCGCTGGCGACGAAAACAGACATCAAGAATGCGATTGAGCAGTTGTTTGAGGTTAAGGTTGTTGGTGTGTCGACGCAGACGCGCAAGGGCAAGCCTCGGCGTTATCGCTTTACTGCGGGTCGCACAAAAGATTGGAAGAAGGCGATCGTTCGGCTGGGTGAAGATCACAAGATTGACTTCTTTTAATTGACGATTGTGGCGGGCGACACTCAGTCGAAAAAAGTTAAACAGGTATAGTTTCATGGGAATTCGAAAGTACAAACCGACATCAGCCGGACGGCGCGATGCCAGTGTCAGTGACTTCAAGGATCTGACGAAAGGCTACAAGGTCGAGAAGAGCTTGTTGCGTCCGATGGTGCGTGGTTCGGGGCGAAATAATCAGGGCAAGATCACTTGTCGCCACCGGGGTGGTGGTCACAAGCGTCGCTACCGCGTGATCGATTTCAAGCGTGACAAGGACGGTGTTCAGGCTGTGGTTGATTCGGTTCAGTACGATCCGAATCGAAGTGCTCGCATCGCTTTGCTCAAGTATGTTGATGGCGAGAAGCGGTACATTATTGCTCCCGATGGCTTGAAGGCTGGGGACAAATTGATGAGCGGTTCTGAGGCTGCTCCGACGGTCGGTAATTGCCTGCCGTTGAAGGATATCCCTCTGGCCACCGTGATCCACAATATCGAAATGCGACCCGGTCAGGGTGCTATTCTGTGCCGAAGTGCCGGGGTGAATGCCGTCTTGATGGCTCGCGAGGCTAAGTGGGCTCAGATCTCACTGCCCAGCGGTGAAATTCGTCGAGTCCCCTCAGCGTGCCGCGCGACCGTCGGTAAGGTTGGTAATTCAGAGCACAGTTCGATTCGCTTGGGTAAAGCTGGTCGTGCTCGTTGGTTGGGTCGGCGTCCTCATGTTCGCGGAACCGCGATGAACCCGATTGATCACCCGCACGGTGGTGGTGAGGGTCGAACCAAGGGTGGTCGTCATCCAGTCAGTCCGTCCGGCGTTCCGGCGAAGGGTGGTCGTACTCGGAAGCTGGCCAAGGCATCGAACGCGGCGATTGTTCGTCGCCGCAAGTCGAAGCGGTACGGTCAGTTGAAGGTCAAATAAGGAATCACTTAGATGAGTAGATCACAGAAAAAGGGACCTTTCGTTGACGAAAAGCTGTTCCGAAAAGTCGAGAAAGCGGAGGCAGCCGGAAATCGTGAGCCTATCAAAACGTGGGCTCGGGCCTGTACGGTCGTTCCGGAATTTATTGGCTACACATTCATGATTCACAATGGACGTCAGCACGTGAAGGTGTTGGTGACTGAGGACATGGTGGGTCACAAGCTGGGTGAATTCGCTCCGTCTCGTACTTTCAAGGGGCACGGTGGCGGTAAGAGGTAGTTTTCAGCCTCGGCGTTCAGGTACTTAATTCAATTTCTGTTCAAACATTTCAGCGTTCGACAGAGAAAACAGACATGGCATTTCAATCAAAACATCGATACGCCCGGATCAGTCCCAGTAAGGTACGTCCGCTGGCAAACATGGTTCGCGGCAAGTTTGTCGACGAAGCGCTTGATATCCTGCGTTACCAGCCTCATCGCGGGGCTCGCATGTTGGAGAAGGTGATTCGCACGGCGTTGGCGAATGCTCAGGATCCTGATCAGAATCCGGGTCGAATCGTTGACGAGCGAGATTTGTTCATTTCAGAAGCCTGCATTGATGGCGGCCCGATGTTCAAGCGAATTCGTCCTCGTGCTCGTGGAATGGCGTTCATGATCAAGAAGCGAATGTCTCACATCCGTGTGAGCTTGGAAGAAGTTTAGTAACAGGGCTTTGCATTTCTGCTGACCTGCGATTCAAAAAACAGAAGCAATCAAAACAACAGTAACCGCTCAGGCGAGTTTAACATGGGACAAAAAGTAAATCCGATCGCGTTCCGAACGGGTATCAATGAAGGCTGGAGAAGTCGTTGGTACGCGCCGAAGGCCGAGTTTGCGACGTTGTTGGTGGAGGATCAGAAGATCCGCGATTTCGTCAACAAGCATCCAACTCAGAACTACAAGGCCGCGGGAATCGATCGAGTCGAAATCGAGCGAACGCGTGACGAAGTGAAGGTCACGTTGTTTGTGGCTCGTCCGGGCTTGATCATCGGTAAGAAGGGTCAGGAAGTCGAGCGTCTGCAGAATGAGATGCAGAACTTGATCGGCCGGCGAATCAATTTGAAGGTCGAGGAGGTTGCTCGGCCGGATATGCAGGCTCAGCTGGTTGCGGTGAAAATCGCTGAGCAGTTGTCTCGTCGAGCAAGTTTCCGCCGCACGATGAAGCGGGCGGCAGAAGAATCAATGAGTGCCGGTGCCAAGGGGATCAAGATCCAGTTGGCCGGGAGATTGGGCGGTGCCGAGATGGCTCGTCGTGAAAAGCAAATCAGTGGCTCAATTCCATTGAGCACTATCCGTGCGAAGATCAGCTACGGTTTCACCGAAGCGTTGACTCCGCAGGGGCATATCGGAATACAAGTTTGGATTAACCAGGGTAATTACGGAGACGAGACCAATGGCGCAGATGCCGAAAAGGGTCAAGCATCGAAAGGTCCAAAGAGGTCATATAAAAGGTAATGCCTCTCGGGGCAACAAGGTCGTCTTCGGAGACTTTGGCCTTCAGTCGCTGGATACTGGTTGGTTGAAAGCGCAGACTATCGAAGCGGGACGTATCGCTGCTCAGCAGTACATTCGTGGCGAAGGAAAACTTTACATCCGCGTGTTTCCACACCGGTCGATCACATCGACTCCTTTGGAAACTCGTATGGGTAAGGGTAAGGGCGAACCTGAGTATTGGGTTGCCACCATTCGCCCCGGAACCATTTTGTATGAACTGGCGGGTGTGACCGAGCAGCAGGCGAAGATTTGCTTTGCTCGTTTGGCTCACAAAATGCCATTCAAGGTTCGAATGGTGAAGCGGCGCTTGATGTAACTAAAGCGTAGGGCCGGTTTTTAACCTGCCGGAAGGTGGGAAATTGATTCGGCAGGTTGAAAACCTGCCCCACAACACACGGCAGACTGAAAACCTGCCCCACGACACTGGGCAGGTTTGAGACCTGCCCCACGACACGAGGCAGATTAGAAACTGTCCCACGATACAGACTGATCAATCGCACGAGAGTGCAAAACGGATTAGAGACATGGCAACAATTAAAGAACTGCGAGATATGAGCGACGAGCAGATGGCGGCCGTCTTGAAAGAGGCGTGTCAGACTTTGTTTCGGCTGCGAGTCCAGGCTCAGACCGAGCGTTTGGATGTTCCGTCCGAGCTGCGCCGGCAACGTCGGTTGATTGCTCAGATCAAGACACTTCAGACTGAGCGAGAAAAGAAAGCGGCTGCCGCGACGGCATAGCTGCCTGCAGGTAATTGTTTCCGATGGGCTTCAAGCACATGCCCGCCAACAACACAGACAGATACATAAACGAGTGAGAGACTGAAATGCCTAAACGACTTCTGACAGGACGTGTCAAAAGCGACAAGATGTCCAAGACGCGAGTCGTTCAGATTCCTCGTCTGGTTCGCCACGCGAAGTATGGAAAAATCTTCCGGGATCGAACGACTTGCTACGTCCATGATGAGGAGAATGAGTCACAGGAAGGTGACATCGTACAGATCATTGAATCTGCACCGTTGTCCAAGAAGAAGCGTTGGACTCTGGTCAAAGTGATCGAGAAGAGTACCGAAGTGGACCTCGCGGCGGTTCGTGCTGCTCGAAAGCAGAAAGAGCAGTTGTCGTCAGAGGTTGAGTCGGAAGAAACTGCCGAAAGCTAAGCCACTCGCCAGCGAAACAAGCCAGAACAAGCGAAATTGCTCCGCCTCAAACCACCGGGCGAGCAGACAAGAACAGAGAATTGGTTGATCCGTCATGATTCAAGCAGAAACAAGATTGCAGGTTGCCGACAACACTGGCGCACGTGAAATCATGTGCATCAAGGTGCTCGGAGGTTCACGCCGCAGGTATGCGGGGTTGGGCGATGTGATTGTTTGCAGCGTCAAGAGTGTCATTCCGGGTAGCGACATTAAAAAGAAGTCGGTCGTCCGTGCAGTCGTGGTTCGTGCTCGAAAAGGAACACGCCGTGACGATGGCAGCTACATCAAGTTTGATGACAACGCGGCTGTGATCATCGATAACGATCGGAACCCGCGGGGAACCCGTATTTTTGGCGCGGTTGCTCGTGAGCTGCGTGACAAAAACTACATGAAAATCGTCAGCCTGGCGAATGAAGTGATCTAGCCCGGTTGAATTTAGTCCGGTTAGTTTCCGGCTTGAGAGACAAGAGACACAAAACAAACCATTGGACAGTGCAACGCGGTTGCTGGAATCATCAGCGACTCGAACTGACAAAGTGAAATTATGGCTGCTCGACTTAGAGAAAAATACAATCAAGACATTCTTCCTCAGTTGGTGGATCTGTGTGGACGCAAGAACGTGATGTCTTTGCCCCGCCTGAAAAAGATCGTGATCAACATGGGCGTTGGTTCGGCCACGCAGGAGAAGAAAGATCTGCAGGACGCGAACGAAGCTTTGGGTTTGATCGCTGGTCAGAAGCCGGTTTTGACCAAGGCTCGCAAGTCGATTGCGAACTTCCGGTTGCGTGAGGGTCAGGCAATTGGTTGCAAGGTGACGCTGCGTGGCGATCAGATGTATGAATTCATGGACCGATTGTGCTCGCTGGTTCTGCCGCGAGTGCGTGACTTCCGCGGGATCAGCGCCAAGTCGTTTGATGGACGCGGTAACTATAGTTTGGGGCTGACGGAATACGGAGTGTTCCCGGAACTGAACGCAGACAAGTTCACTCGGACGCAGGGCATGAACATCGTGTTCGTGACCTCAACCGACGACGACCACGAAGGACGCGAACTGTTACGCATGTTCGGGATGCCCTTCAAAGACAAGAAGGACGCTGCTTGACTCGAAAGTCAGGTGGATCTGAACGCTGAAACACGCGAACGACGAACGATTAACTGAAACAAGAAACTGAAACAGGCTTTCTGCTGTGGCAAGAAAATCAAAAATCGCCAAAGCGAATCGGACACCAAAATATTCGGTTCGTCAGGAACGACGTTGCAAACTGTGCGGTCGACCGCGCGGAGTGTATCGTAAATTCGGAATTTGTCGGATCTGCTTTCGTGAACTTGCTGACAAAGGGATGATTCCCGGTGTCCGCAAGGCCAGTTGGTAAGGCAAAAATAGAGGAAACAAGCGACTATGATGACCGACCCGATCGCCGACATGCTTACCCGAATCCGCAACGCGGTAAGTGTAGAACGGCCTCACGTTGAAATGCCAATCTCCAAGGTGAAAACCGGCGTAGCTGACGTGCTCAAACGCGAAGGATACATTTGGGATTGGAAGAGCGAAGAAGCCAAACCCGTTGGCCAGCTGCACATCGATTTGAAATACGGCCCCAGCGGCGAGAACGTGATTCGACACGTCAAACGGGTCAGCAAGCCCGGTTGTCGAGTCTATTCAAGCGCCAAGGATCTGCGTCCGGTGCTTAACGGGCTCGGCATTTCGATTCTCAGCACCAGCAAAGGTGTGATGAGTGATCGCGAGGCTCGGCAGCAGAAAGTCGGCGGCGAAGTTTTGTGCGAAATTTGGTAGGTCGCATTCGAGGCGCCTCGCCCGTCAAAGGCGAAGCAGCTTTGTGTGATTGTTAGAGATATTTGGAACAAGTCATGTCACGAATTGGCAACAAACCGGTACCGATTGTCGACGGCGTAAAAGTCGCTGTCGCTAACGGCAGCGTTAACATTGAAGGCCCAAAGGGGAAGCTCAGCTTTGAGCATCGCCCTGAGGTGGCCGTTCAGGTCGACGAAGATGCGAAAACGGTCAACGTCACCCGTCACAAGAACGATCGGAATAGCCGAGCGTTTCATGGTCTGACGCGTGCATTGATCAATAACAACATTATCGGCGTCAAAGATGGCTACGAGCAGAAGCTCGAACTGCAAGGCGTCGGATACGTTTGCAGCCTGAAGGGTAAGACGTTGTCCTTGCGTGTTGGACTTGCCAACGAACTGCAGAAAGATATTCCTGAAGGCTTGGAAGTCACCTGCCCCGATCAGACTCACATTGATGTCAAGGGTTGTGACAAGCAAAAGGTCGGTCAGTTTGCTGCCGAGGTTCGAGCATTGCGAAAGCCGGAGCCTTACAAAGGTAAAGGCATTCGTTACGTCGGCGAGCATGTGAAGATCAAGCCCGGTAAGTCGGCCAAGCAGTAAAGCAAGACTTTTGAATCAGGCAGGAGGAATTTCCTTGAGTGTCTGATTTGTGGAAAAGACAAGAAAAGAAAATCAGAGATCAGCCTCGCGATACGAAATGATCTGTCGCGACAAGCGTGCAAGGGCAACAAAGCACGATCAATAAAACAAGTTGCCGGTGCCCTCGTGCAATTTGCGAATTGCGACCGAGGCCTAACCCGACAACCCTGACTGGACGGAGTCCGGTCAACTGAAAACGAAATAGCGAGATAGTCCGGTGAGACAACAAAAGACAACAAACAAGCAGCGTTGGCGACGAACCAACCGCGTTCGCAAGAAGGTTCGCGGCGATGCAGAGCGTCCTCGTTTGAGCGTTCGTCGCAGTAACAAGCATCTGTACTGTCAATTGATCGACGATGATGCTGGCAAGACGATTGCATCGGCCAGCACGGTCGACAAGGCTCTGGCTGGAAAGATCACATACGGTGGCAATGTGGCTGCAGCGAAGATCGTTGGCGAAGCGATTGCTGAACGAGCCAAAGCTGCAGGTGTGACTCAGATTCGCTTCGACAGAGGCAGCTACAAGTTCCATGGCCGCGTGGCCGAGCTCGCTAATGCTGCTCGTGAAGGTGGTTTGGAGTTTTAGTTGATTTGGCTGATTCACGATCAGCAAACACGACAAGAGATTTATTGGAAGTATTTGGCGGAATCGAAAGCCGCCCCTTAAACCGAGAATACCATGGCAAAATCCGGACGAAACAATTCGCGTAACAAAGAGCAGCGCGAGGATTCTGGGATCGTCGAACGCACCGTCAAGATCAAGCGTTGTTCCGCAGTGGTCAAAGGTGGTCGTCGATTCAGCTTCGCTGCGATGGTTGTCTGTGGCGACGGCAAAGGCAAAGTTGGTTGGGGCTACGGAAAAGCTAACGAAGTCGGGCCGAGCGTCGAAAAGGCGAACAAGCAGGCTATGCGAACCATGGTCGAAGTGCCAATGGTTGACGGAGCGATTCCTCACCGCGTCGACGGACGTTTTGGAGCGGCTCGCGTCGTTCTGCTTCCGGCTGGTCCCGGTACCGGGATCATCGCGGGTTCGGCAGTCCGTGCTGTTTGCGAGGCCGCTGGCGTAAAGAACATTTTGACCAAAAGCTTCGGCAGCAATAACCCGGTGACTTTGGTGAAGGCCACAATCGAGGCACTGCGAAGTGTGCGAACTAAAGAAGACGTTGAGCGTCTGCGAGGAGTCCAGCTGTGATTATCAATGACGTCCACGAGGGCATTCAAAAATTCAAAAAACGCAAGCGTCTTGGACGCGGTACCGGATCTGGCTTAGGCAAGACTTCCGGTCGCGGTCACAAAGGACAGCGCTCGCGTGCGGGACACAGCCAGCATCCAACCTTTCAGGGTGGTGCGATGCCAATGATCCGCCGAATTCCAAAGCGAGGATTCAACAACAAGTTCGCTTTGAAAATTGGTGAAGTTAATGTGGGCGATTTGGAAGCCAACTTTGACGCAGGAGCGGAAGTTACTCCAGAAACGCTCAAGGGTCGTGCTCTGGCCAACTACCGATACGATGTGCTGAAGGTTCTGGGGAACGGTGAACTGAAGAAAAAGTTGACTGTTTCCGCTCACCGGTTTAGTAAATCCGCTCGTGAAAAGATCGAAAAGGCAGGCGGCAAGTGCGTCGAGCTGGCTCATGTTGCTCCGGTTGTCAAGAACAAGCAGAAATCGGCAAAGGCCTCCAGCTAGTTCTGGCGGGACCCGGCGGCACTTGCTCCCGTAGGACAGGTTTTTTAACCTGCCAAGCACGGAGGACAACCGATGCCCATCAGCCTGACAGCAGGTTGGAAACCTGCTCCACAAGATTCTGGACACAGGATTGACCACTCAACAACAGTCGGCCCCGAGCCGGCTGTTTGCGTTTGTTGAGCATGCGTTCGGATTTCCCTGCCAGGAAACGTATTCGGGTCGCGAACCACTATTGCTTCATTTTGCGTTTCAATTCACAATTTCCACCTGAAAACGCTGCCGGATGGCGGCCCGATAAAACGATGGCGAAATTTTTATGATCGCCGTTCGAACAGGAAAATAACGAGTCATGTTAGAAAAACTGCGAGCCAGCTTTGCGATTCCTGAACTGCGTCAAAAGATTCTGTTGACGTTGTTTCTGTTGGCTGTTTACCGAATCGGGTACCAGATTGCCCTGCCGGTCGTGGATCAGCAGTTGATGTCTGAGTTTGCTCAGAACATGAGCGGTAACCTCTCGAAATTCCTTTCGAAGGTTTCTGTTTTCAGCGGTAGCCAATTGAACCAGGCGACGATCTTCGGGCTTGGAATCATGCCCTATATTTCTGCTTCGATTATCTTGCAACTGCTGGGTTACGCCTACGAACCGCTTGATGCGTTGCGTAAAGAAGGCGAAGCGGGACGCAAGAAAATTACCGAATACACTCGCTACCTGACAGTCGCATTGTGTCTGGTCCAGAGTACCGGTTTCTTGTGGTACTACATTATGGCTCAAGACATGACCGCGCCGAGGTTTGAAAATCCGGAGACGGGTCAGCTGACTTACTTCTGGCAACTGGTCTCCATCATGATCATGACGTGCGGCAGCGTGTTCCTGATGTGGTTGGGTGAGCAGATTGATGAATACGGAATCGGCAACGGAATCAGTTTGCTGATCATGGCCGGTATTGTGGCGATGATGCCGGGTGCTTTGTTCAATCTGATGAGCAACGCCGAATTTGAGCTTACGGGTTTCGGTTCGGGCGGTGTTGGCCTTGAGAAAATGCTTTTGCTTGGATTGATGTTTGTCGGAGTTGTTGTCGGCGTCGTCTTCATCACGCTTGGGCAGCGGAGGATTCCGACTCAAAGCGCCAAGCATGTTCGTGGCCGCAAGGTTTATGGTGGTACTCGTCAGTACATGCCACTTCGAGTCAACCAGGCGGGTGTGATGCCGATCATCTTTGCTCAAAGTTTGTTGATGATTCCTCCGTTTGTCATGGCGTGGCTGGGGTCGAAGATCAGCGGTAACTGGTTCGGTCGCATGATCGAGAACATCGGCAACGTGCTGCAGATGCCGACGTCGATTATTTACAACCTGATCTATATCGGATTGATCTACTTTTTCTGTTACTTCTGGACAGCGATTACATTCAACCCGAAAGAGATTTCGGACAACATGAAAGACGCTGGTACGTTCATTCCGGGTTATCGTCCGGGACGTCGCACGGAAGACTATCTGGAGAAAGTGATCACCCGGATTACCTACGTCGGCGCAGGCTTCCTGGCGTTGATTGCCATCGTCCCGACGATCATCTCGGAGACTCTCGGCGTCGATTACATGGTCGCCAGTTTCTATGGAGGCACAGGCCTGTTGATCGCGGTCAGCGTTGCGTTCGACCTGGTGCAGAAGATTGACAGCCACCTCGTGATGCGAAACTACTCGGGTCTGCTTGAGTAAGCAACTTAAGCAACTGACTGGCTGGTTCAGGAATGACTCACGCCCGGAAGATGTTTTCGGGCGTTTTTGCTTGAATCGTGCCGTCTTGCTACAATCATTGGCTGCTGTTGAATAGGAGCCAAAATGTCTGCTTCCCCGGAACCGAACTTGACCGCCAGACAATATCTGGCGTTGGAACGCAAATCGGAAGCGAGGCATATCTTTATTGATGGCGATGTCTTTGCGATGGCTGGTGCCAGCCGAGCGCATAACCGGATTGCCGGAAACGTGTATCGCAGTCTCGATGAAGCGTTCGACGACCGAGACTGTGAAGCATTTATTGTAGACATGCGTGTCAAAATCGCTTCTGCGAACTCTTATGTGTATCCAGACGTTGTGGCGACTTGTGGTTCTGCGGAGTTTGCTGGTGATGAATTCGACTCGTTGGTAAACCCACAAGTCGTGGTCGAAGTGCTTTCACCATCAACAGAGAGCTTTGATCGGGTCAAGAAATTCAAAATGTACCAGCAGCTGGATTCGTTGAGACACTATGTTTTGATTTCTCAAGATCTTGTTCAAGTTGAACTCTTTTCGAAAACGGGTTCGGGTACATGGGATTTCTGGGCAACCGCCGACAGCGACGACGTTCTGGAATTACCTGCGATCAGCTGCTCGATTTCCGTCGACCGAATCTACGTCGATGTCGATTTTCCTCGCGACAAGGCCGACCCTTTGAAAATCGTTCGTGAAATCAAAGAGCGGTATCAGGCATCTGAATGAGCCTGAGCGGTTGGTGAGTCTTTAACAGTCGTTCGAGAACGTGACGGTTGGCCTTGGTCCGATTTTCTCGATATGAACACTTGTTCGGGCGGTCATCTCTCTGCACAAGCCAAGGCTTGTAAGCGTCGATGCGATTTAAGGGTGTGCGCGCTGAGGGAACGGTGTGCAGCTTTGATTTCAGATCTCTTGGGCATGGATGCGCGCGGGATGTCGGCACCGAATGCTTGAATGCCGGCCAGTTTGCAGACACGGAGCGCTGCCGAATGTCCAACCAACGAAAAATTCGAAATGATATCGTCGCCGTCGGCTTGCTGGCGATGATTGTTTTTCTGGTCGCCTCGCTTGGGACGTACGACCCTGCTGACCCGGCGTTCGACGCTCCGTCGGTACTGACGAATCTCTATCAGCCCGATCAGTTGGTGTATCCGGCCAATGAATCGGTAGCTAACGCGTGTGGTTCTTGCGGTGCGTGGACAGCCGACATGCTGCTGCACACCCTGGGCTACGGTGCTTATTATTCGGTGCTGGGCCTGATCGCGATGGTGATCAACATGTTCCGTCGCGAGGCAACGCCGTCACCGTGGCTGAAGACGATCGGCTGGATGTTCAGCTTGATTGGGTTGACCGCCATGACCAGCATGCTGCTTCCGTCGTGGACTATCAGTCCTTTGATTGGCGCCGGCGGATACCTTGGAGCACTCGGTAAAGGGTTGTTGAATGCAAACTTTGGGGTCGTTGGCAGCTTGATCATCGGAGCCGCAGTATTGCTGACGGGGCTGATGATGTGGACAGAATATCTCGTTTTCCGAGCGGGTCGAATGGCGTTCGCGCCTGCGATGGTCGCTGCGACGGCGCTGCTGCCGTTTGGTCTGCTGCATGGGTTCGTCACATGGTTCAATGGCACGACGAACGCGGAAGAAGAGGACATCGACGAACACGAATATGACGAGTACGAAGACGACGACGATCAAAGTGATGTTCCTCGCACGATTCGGTTTCGTCGTCGGTCTGCTGAAGCGGCAGATGAAGTAGTTGCGGAGTCTGATGAGCTGGAGGACGCTGAGGAAGAAGGTGCCGAAGAAGGTGACGACTCGGATGAAGAGTACGAAGACTACGTGGACGGAGATGAATCGGACGGCGAGCAATTTGATGCGGAGGATCGCCCGACAACGACTCTGAAAATCAAATCGGCAACGAAGCAAGTCGCTCCCGCGCTGGCACCTGTTGAAACGGGAACGGCAGCCGAGGCTACAACGGAAAGCTCAGTTCCGAAACCTCACTTTAAAGTTCCAGCGGCGAAGAAGCCAAAGCCGCCATCGGAACGTGAGCAAGTGATGAGCCAGCTCAACGAAGCTGCCGTGGCCGAGGATATGGTCGACTACGAATTGCCAAGTCTGAACCTGCTGGACACCGGCGATGAAGTGCCTTTCGAGGCTCAGAAACGCGAGGCATTGCGAAAGGCGGACGTGCTGGAGCGGACGTGCAAAGAGTTCGGCTACGACGTGAAGGTAGTCGAGATCGAAACGGGGCCGGTGATTTCGCAGTACGAGATCGAATTGGCCCCCGGATTGCGACTTCAGAAAATTACGGCGTTGTCGGACGATCTGGCGATCGCGATGCGAGTCCCAAGCGTTCGTATCGTTGCTCCCATTCCCGGCAAAAACTCGGTCGGCGTCGAGGTTCCCAACGAGACTCGTCAGATAGTTCACCTGCGCGAGGTGATGGAACAGTCTGACAAGCAAATCAAGAAGATGAAGATCCCGCTGTTCCTTGGCGCGGATGCCGTCGGAGCACCGATGGTGGCTGATCTTGCTGCTCTGCCTCACTTGTTGATCGCGGGTCGCACGGGAACGGGTAAATCGGTTGCACTCAACGCGATCATCTCGTCCATTTTGATGACGCGCCGTCCCGACGAGGTTCGCATGTTGATGATCGATCCTAAGATGGTCGAGTTGAGCGGCTACGCTCGCCTGCCCCACCTGATGCATCCGGTCGTGACCGATATGCGCAAGGCGGAAGCCATTCTTGCGTGGGCCGTCGACAAGATGGAAGAACGTTATGCTTTGCTGGCTCGAGCCGGTGTGAGGCACGTGACCAGCTATAACCAGTTGGGCGAAGAAGAGTTGATGGACCGTTTGCAGCCTCAGACGGATGAGGAAAGAAAGACGATCCCGAGAAATTTGCCCTTCATCGTGATTGTTGCCGACGAGATGGCGGACTTGATGATGACGGCCGGAAAGGAAGTCGAGGCTCACATCATCCGACTGGCTCAGAAGAGTCGTGCGGTGGGTATTCACTTGATTCTTGCGACTCAGAAACCGACGGTCGATGTCATTACCGGTTTGATCAAATCGAACCTGCCCGCTCGGATTGCGTTCCAGGTGGCATCCAAAACGGACAGCCGCGTTGTGCTGGACGCGGGTGGAGCCGACAAACTGTTGGGCTGCGGTGACATGCTGTTCCTGTGGCCCGGTACAAGCACGCTGTTGCGTGGTCAGGGAACTTATCTGAGTGATCCGGAAATCGACCGAGTCACCGACGCCGTCAGCACTGGCGAGCAGCATTTTGTTCACGAACTGGTGAACATGAAGATCAAGTCGGACGACGAAGACGGCGATGATTCGGGGCCGAAGAAGCTGGAGAACCGAGATGAACTTTACGCGGAAGCGGTCACGATTGTCGTCAACGAACAGCGGGGAAGTTGTTCGTTGTTGCAGCGAGCGATGGGAATCGGCTACGGCCGTGCGGCTCGGTTGATCGACTTCATGGCGGAGGATGGCTACGTGGGCCCGTACAACGGCGCGAAGGCTCGGGAAGTGATGATGACTCCTGAGCAGTGGGAGAACATTCGAACGGGTGGCGATGGATCTGAATTCGAGGAAGACGAAGATGAGGAACAGCCCACCGCTGCGGAAGAGGTATCGACGCTTCCGCCCAAACTGCCACCTCCGTCACCCAAATCACGCTTGCTGAAGAACCTGGCGGATACTCGGACCACGCAACTTGCAGCCGACAGTGTCGCTCCGGTCGAGGAGCGCGTGGACTCGGTTGAGGATGAGTTCGCGTCCGATGAAGACACGTATGCATCGGACGAAGACGCTGAAGAAGATGAATACGAGTACGAGGATGTCGAAGACGGCGATTCGGAAGACGAGTACGAAGAGATCGAGTATGAAGCAGACGGCGACGAATATGAAGACGTCGAAGAGGATGAGGATGAGGAAGAGTACGAGTACGACGACGATGATGAAGAGTATGAGGACGTCGATTGATTAGTGTGCTTTTGAGTACGCAGTCGTAACCGACAATCTGCGGCGCTGGCCGTCCACGAAGTTTCGATCAAATAGATTCAATGAGATTCAAATGATTCAATTTAACCAAACTCTCGCCTTGTCAGTATCGCTCATCGCATTATGCGTGTGTGTTCTTGCTGAGAACGCCAACGCTGACAACGGTCGTCGTCAACGGTATTCGGCTCAACAGCGAGCAGCAATTCGCGCGACGCCGATTCTCGAGCGGCCGAGTCGCCCAATGCATTTCTATGGGAATGCCGTGCGTCGAAATGCGGCGAATCAATCGCGACAAATGAATTCGGTCGCCCGAAAGGAAAATGCCAAGACCATCGACAACTCATTGAAGATCGAGGCACAGGGGGCCGTCGATAACGGCATCGACGATACGAAGCCCGAGATTATTTCCGAACCCCTCGTAAAATCAGATGCAATTGAGGCTCAGGCGGGCAACGATATTTCATCTGCGTCGGCACAGACCAATGTCTCTCCCGAAGGGCATGCCAAGCCAAGCAATTTTTTACTCATCAGTCTGAAAAAATGGCTTGTTACTTCAGACAGCGATGTTCCGACGGAAGATTGACTGACGCCGCCTATTGAGCGTGCATCTTCCCACGCTCGTCAACCGGTTCGATCAGCGTTGATTTCAGATAGTCGGCGTTCATGCGACCGATGAATGCGATGCTGATTCCCTTCGGACATTGGGCTTCACACTCGGCATAGTTGCGGCAGGAACCAAAACCCTCTTCTTCCATCTGATCGACCATCGAAGCGACTCGTTCGTATCGTTCCGGTTGGCCTTGAGGCAGCATGCCCAAGTGAGAAACCTTGGCAGATGTGAACAGCATGGCAGATCCATTCGGGCAAGCCGCAACGCAAGCTCCGCATCCGATACAACTGGCCGCGTCTAGCGCCGTTTCTTGAGCATCCTGCTGAATCGGAATCGAGTTTGGTTCCGGTTTCGGGCCGGAGTGATTGCTGATGTAGCCGCCGGCTTGAATGATCCGGTCGAAGGCACTGCGATCCACCATCAGGTCACGCAAAACGGGGAACGCTCCAGAGCGGAACGGCTCGACATAAATCTCCGCACCGTCCTCGAAGTTGCGCATGTACAGCTGGCATGTCGTCGTTTCGCGTTTGGGTCCGTGGGCTTGGCCGTCAATCACCATCGAGCACATGCCACAAACACCTTCGCGGCAGTCATGGTCAAATGCGACGGGTTCGAGGCCTTCGGTCGTCAATTTCTCATTGAGCGTATCCATCATCTCCAGAAACGACATGTCAGGCGTGAGCCCGTCCAGATCGTAGGATTCCATTTTGCCTTTTGCGTCTGTTGATGCCTGGCGCCAAACGTGTAAACGGATTTTCATGATTTGTAATTCCTCGTTGCCATTGGAAACGCGTTGAATTCAAGCTGTTCTTTGTTCAGTTCCGGCTCGACGCCTTCGCCCTTGTATTCGAAAACAGACACGAATGCGAAATCCTCATCATTTCGTTTCGCTTCGTTGTCTTCCGTCTGGTGTTCTTCTCTCAGATGACAGCCGCACGATTCGTCGCGAGCCAACGCGTCCTGGCACATCAATTCACCAAAATCGAGGAAATCGGCGACTCGACCGGCATGTTCGAGGGATTGATTCAATTGCTTCGCGCCGCCGGGCAGCTTCAGATCGCTCCAGAACTGTTCACGGAGTTCCGGAATCTTCCTCAGCCCTTCCTTCAGAGATTTTTCACTACGCGAGATGCCACAGTGCTCCCACATGATCTTGCCGAGTTCACGGTGGAAGTCCTGAGACGAACGAGTTCCATTGATGGACAGCAGCCGATCGATGTGATCGCGACAACCAGCCTCAACTGACGCGAATTCTTCATGGTTGATGTCGATCTCACCGGGAGTCTGACGGCTGAGGTAATCGCCGATGGTGACGGGAACGACGAAATAACCGTCGGCCAGACACTGCATCAGCGAACTGGCACCCAGTCGGTTGGCACCGTGGTCGGCAAAATTTGCTTCCCCTGCTGCGTATAAACCGGGGATCGTAGTCATCAGATTGTAATCGACCCACAGCCCACCCATCGTGTAATGGACTGCCGGGTAAATTCGCATGGGTGTTTTTCGCGGGTCTTCGTCGGTGATCTGCTGATACATATCGAAGAGGTTTGAGTACTTCGCCTTAACCGCTTCGACTCCCTTCTTTTCCATCGCAGTGCTGAAGTCCAGATAGACACCGTACCCGGTCGGGCCAACGCCCAGGCCTTGATCGCAAACGTCTTTCGCATTTCGAGCTGCGACGTCTCGTGGGACAAGGTTTCCAAATCTCGGATATCGTTCTTCCAAATAGTAATATCTTTCGGCCTCCGGAATGTCCGTTGGGGCTCGTTTTTCGTCCGGGTCACGAGGTACCCAGATACGACCATCATTCCGCAATGATTCGCTCATCAGAGTCAGCTTTGATTGGTAGTCGCCGCTGGCTGGAATGGAGGTCGGGTGAATCTGTGTAAAACATGGATTTGCAAAACCTGCACCGCGTCGATAGGCACGCCAGTTAGCTGTGACGTTGCAGCCCTTCGCGTTGGTCGACAGATAGAACACGTTGCCGTAGCCGCCGGTTGCCAACACAACCGCGTCAGCCGAGTGCCGTTGAAGCTGGCCGGTGACCATGTCGCGAGTGATGATGCCACGGACATTGCCGTCGACGATCACATAGTCGAGCAGCTCAGTACGGGTATGCATCTTGACTGTTTTTTTTGCGACCTGTTCCTCAAGCGCCGAGTAGGCTCCCAGCAGCAGTTGCTGTCCCGTTTCCCCACGGCAGTAAAACGTACGCTCGACTAATACACCGCCAAAGGACCGGTTGGCCAGCTTGCCGCCATAGTCTCTGGCAAATGGAACTCCTTGAGCCACGCATTGATCGATAATGGCGGTGCTGAGCTCTGCCAGGCGATAAACATTTTCTTCACGTGCCCGGAAGTCGCCGCCTTTTTGCGTGTCGGTGAATAAACGCCATGTCGAGTCACCATCGTTACGGTAATTCTTGGCCGCGTTGATACCGCCTTGCGCAGCAATGCTGTGGGCTCGACGAGGTGTATCCTGGAAACAGAAGCATTCAACCTGATAGCCCATCGCTCCCATCGAAGCGGCGGCTGAGGCTCCTGCAAGCCCGCTGCCGATCACCAGAACTTTGTATTTATGCCGATTGTTGGGACCGACCAGTCGTAGCTGGTCTTTGTGATTGGTCCACATGTCTTCGATCGGGCCTTGAGGCAGTTTGGCATCGAGAGTCAGCATGATTTGATTCTTGAGTTAACTTGACGATTACTAACGTTACAGATTCGAGGTTTGAGCGACATTGGCAAACTGAAGACAACCAGTGGATGAGTTCGTTTCGTCGCCCGAAACGCCAGTTCAATGTCCCAGTAATGAAGGGTCATAGTCGACCGGCGCGGGCAATGCTCCCACCATGAATGACAACGGCACCAGCGAAAATCCGACGACGATTCCAACGGTCGCAACGATTGCAAATACTCGCAGCGGCCCGTTTCGATCCGGGTTGTCCACACCAAGTGTTTGAAACAAGCTCCATACGCCGTGGTACAAATGAAACCCAATGACACCCATCACGATGACGTAAAACAACGAGATCAGCGGGTTGCCGAACGAACTATACAGATTCTTGTAAATCGCTCCGTGTTGAAACTCTCCTATCGGCAACGCACCAACCGTGAAATGCAGCAGGTGGAAAACAACAAAAAAGGCGATCAAGCCACCAGAGAACATCATCCATAATGCTGCCAGCGTTGAAGCCGCTTTCTTACTTCGAACGTAGCCAACGGGGCGTGCTTCCAAGTTCCGAAATGCCAGCTGAACGACCACCACAATGTGCAGTACGACACTCGCAAGGAGAACGATCCTCGCGATCCACAAGCCCATCATTTCAGGCAAAAATGGTTCACCAGCCACCCGCAAAAACTGGCCGTATTCGTCAATGTGCGGGACTCCTTCTGACGTAGAACCCGTAAACACTTTCAAGTTGCCCGCCACGTGGCCCAGCAGAAATCCGAATAAAATTAATCCGGTAACCGCCGCAATAAACTTCTTGCCAATCGTGCTTGAATAGAGGGAAGCAATACGATTCATGGATCAAGATCAGGTGTTCGAATGATTATTTCTGGAAGATGATGGTCGAACGAGCAGTTGATGACTTTCGATGACAAGAATCACGATTCACGTCTCGTCAAATGACTGGCCGCTCGGTACGAGTATACGCCGTATTTCGTGGTGGCAGAATATCAGGACCCGTCAACGATCATAAAATTCGTTGATGAGAGCAAGTTTTCCTTACACTCTACAAATTATTGCCCGCATTGCCGCAGTTTGGGCAACAAGCCGTCCCGTCGCGGCTGCCTGAACAGGATGCAACACTTCGCCTTGCACTTCCGCGACATTCTGTCTCGATTTTGTCTGGCGAGTGGTCCAGCAGGTCCGAATTGACCGATCGTGGAAATGCTTTCCGCCAACTCATTTTCAGGCGTTGTCAGAATGATGTGGGGCAGGTTTTCAAACTGCCGTTTGCAGAAACCTGGCAGGTCAAAAACTTAAAAACCCGCCCCATCATTCCTCTGGCAGCTGCCTCTACCAAAAACATCAAGCTGCCAAAGAATTCCTGTCGTTGGTCCAAACGAAGCGTCAAAAACGAGACAACCGCTGAGAACAACAGCCGATCGTTGAGATCTACGGTGTGCCGTAGCAGACTGACGAGTTGCGGCCAAACATAGGGCGGTAGAAGATGGGATCTCAGCGAGGTGAGTAAAACTCAGTCAGTTCGTGAACCTCAATTTTTCTGATGGTGAAATCGATGAGACCTTCGATTGATAGCATGAAGATGTTGCCGCCAATAACCAAGCGTTGCCAGCCTTTGCGTCAGGATTCGAATGCAACCCGAAATTGAACTATATCAGTTGAAGTACTTTCTGGCGGTCGCCAGAGCGGGCAATTTCACGCGTGCAGCCGAACAGCTGAATGTTTCTCAGCCGACGCTGAGCCGATCCATTCAAAAATTGGAAACGCGAATTGGGCAGCCGCTGTTTGAACGCAAGCCAAGAGAGGTCACTCTGACGGATCTGGGTGAGCTGTTTGTCAGTCGAGCCGAACAGATTCTGGCGTTGGTTGAGGATACGTTTTCCCAATTAACCGAGGCTGCCAATAGCGGTCGAATTCGCGTCGGTGTGATCCCGACCATCGCGCCGTTCTTTCTGCCGACGGTGCTTCAGGATTTCGCGACGCAGCATCCCGATGTTTCAGTGGTTGTCCAGGAAGACACAACTGACAACCTCCTGAAGCGATGCAGTCACGGTGATGTGGACCTTGCCATTCTGGCGTTGCCAATTTCTGCAAGGTATCTCGAGATCGAATCACTGTTCGAGGAGGAGTTGGTTCTGGTAATGCCTCCTCAGCATCCGTTAGTGAAGAAAAAGTCGATCAAGTTGGCTGACGTGAAAGAACTCGCGTTTGTCATGCTGGACGAGGCTCACTGCCTGTCGGACAACATTGCCGCGTTCTGTCAGCGACAACAAGTTCAACCGGTCTCAATTGAACGGACCAGTCAGTTGGCAACGGTACAGGAACTTGTTTCACTTGGCCACGGAATTTCCATGGTTCCCAAAATGGCTCAGGTTCTGGATAAAAGTAAACGTCGGGTCTATCGATCATTCGCAGGCGTCAAACCGGCACGAACCGTGGCAATGGTTGGCAATCCCTACCGGTACGAAAGCAAATGGCTGGCCGCATTCAAGCAGCACCTGAGAGCGGTCGGCAAGGAACTTGCCTGATTTAATCTGACGCGTAACGAAAGGTTAACGGAGCATCAATGTCAGCACGCAGGCTCTGGTGCACCGGGCAATGCCTTGCCGCTTGCTCAAGTGCCTCGCGATGTTTCTCGGGCAGACCGGCCGGCATTTGAATCGTGACGGGCAGTCGAGCAATTCGCCGTGGAGCATCTTCCGACATGTGTTTTTCGACTCGAATCTGGATTCCCTTCAAATCAAGATCGTGCCGCGACGCGTAGATTCCCATGATGGTCGCCACGCAACTTCCGAGTGCGGTTGCGACAAGGTCGGTAGGAGAGAACGATTCTCCTTTGCCATGATTATCAACCGGAGCATCGGTTGTCAGTTCGCGTCCGCTTGGGCCGTGAACCGCCAGGCAACGGAGGTCGCCTGCGTATTGGATATTGATTTCAACCATCGATTTGATTCCTTTGAGTCGAGTGTCGTCTTGCGTTGGAAAGTTTCGTCGGCTCCATCGAGCCTGTGATTCTTTAGAGACGTGGCTCGTAGTAAAGCCTTCAGGCTTTTGAAATTACCACAAACAGGCGACTAAAGCCGCTACTACGAACGGCGCTGCCCGAAATGTGCATGGCCACGGCCAAAAAATCACAGCCTTATTCGGGCGAGTTGTGTCAGCCGTGACTATAGAATCGAGACTCATGCCCCGACCTACCAAAGTCGGCCCCACCGGGGCGATCAGTGACCTGGTGGTCCGTAAAATTTGAATTGACCAGTAATTTAATTTGACCAGTTTGAGTCTTGCTTGCTCGCCAGCAGATTTGGCGGAGAGCAATTCCACGATCGGTCAATTCAGGTCGGCTGGACCATTAGTGCATGTTGCACTTAACTATAGCGTTTGTGGCGTTGAAAAACCGAGCGAAAAGTATCGAAAAGCCGCTAGACTTAAACGAAACGCGCTCTGGCCCAATGATACCAATTGGCCCGGGGCACGATTGCCCAACGGGCGAAAAGTTTTTATCACGAATGTTGGAATTGGCCGACTGCGGAGCAGTCCGCGTTGGTAGCTCGGGGCGGCAGCCGAGAAAATCATGTCCAGAAAACACGCTCCGGATGGGGCCGTCGAATGTCCACCACCCAGCGTCCAACCCACGTTCCGAGTTGCCGTACCTACCAAAAAAGCGTGACCAAAACGGCCACGCTTTTTAATGTTTCAAACAACTTCAGTTGTCGATTCAGCCGCCGATCTTCGCGATCAGGTCGGCAGTTCGTGAGCTGTATCCCCACTCGTTGTCGTACCAGCTGACGATCTTGACCAAGTCACCCATGACTCGTGTTTGAGGAGCAGCAAATACCGAGCTGTGAGGGTCGTCGATGATGTCGGTCGATACCAATGGATCTTCGCTGTAGCAAAGGATGCCTTTCAGTGGGCCCTCGGCTGCGGCTTTGACGGCAGCGTTTACTTCTTCAACGGTCGCAGGCTTCTCAAGTTTGACCGTCAAGTCAACAACTGATCCAGTTGGGACTGGAACTCGCATCGCCATTCCGGTCAACTTGCCTTTGAGTTCAGGAATGACCAGGGCAACTGCTTCAGCAGCACCTGTTGAGGTCGGGATGATGTTCAAAGCAGCTGCGCGTGAGCGGTAGATGTCCTTGTGAGGAGCATCCAGAACATTCTGATCGTTCGTGTAACCGTGAACGGTTGTCATCAGACCCGAAGCAATACCAAAGGTGTCGTTCAAGACTTTGGCGACGGGAGCCAGGCAGTTCGTGGTGCAACTGGCGTTACTGATGCACTTCATGTCGGCAGTCAACTGATCGTCGTTGACTCCCAGCACGCATGTCAGATCGGGTGCGTCCTTCGCAGGAGCACTGATGACAACTTTCTTGGCTCCAGCTTCCAGGTGCGAATCGTAACCACCCTTGCCGTCTTTGGCTCGGTTAGTGAATACACCCGTGCTTTCGACAACCACGTCAACCTTCAAGTCACCCCATGGCAGTGCGGCCGGGTTACGCTCTTCGAAGACAGGAATCTTCTCGCCGTTGACGATCAGGTTCTCTGCGTCGGAATCGACGGTGCCAGGGAAGCGACCGTGGATACTGTCGTATTTCAGCAATGTTGCCAGTGTCTTGTTGTCAGTCAGGTCATTGACGGCCACGACATCAAATTCGTCAGCACGAGCCATCAGGTTACGGAAAGTCAAACGTCCAATACGTCCAAAACCGTTAATAGCAACACGAATTGCCACGACATTTCTCCAGTGATCAAGAGGTACATTTAATCCATGTCGGCGACAATCTGGGTCGCGGGCATGGTGCTTTTCAAGGCCCTTGCGAGCCTTCAGCCGAGCAGAGACGATATCAGATCGAGTCCCCGGGCGGCAAGTAGGCAGCATTATGGAACGAGGGAAATCCCAGATGACGGAGCCCGGAAAAACGGATCACACGGCTCCTGAGATTCACGCAACTCTGCCTGAAAAGCGTCGAGTGACCGCCGGTTCGGAGTCGCGAATCGGCAAGTGGCAGGCTCCAATTGGCGTTGCCCCGGGTACTTGGGACTACGTCAACCGGGACCATATCGGGGACAAGTACGACTCTTTTGTCAGCGGCGAACCATTAACCGAGGTTGATAGGAAGATCATTTCCCGTTACCTGCCGGTTTTGCGCCCAGCGACTTCGCAGCCTGTTGAAAACCGGGCGAAAGCTGCTCCTGCGGTGATTGATTTCGGCTGCGGAACCGGGCGAACGCTGGTCCCGATTTTGAACGACGGGTATCGCGGAATTGCTGTCGATTTATCCGAGTCGATGTTGAGAAATTTGGCCAAAAATATCTCTGAAAATGAGCTCGAAAGAGCTTCGGCCACCGCGATTCTGGCCAATCTGGTCGATTTGGAATGCCTTGCCGATGACGTGGCCGACCATGGAGTTTGCATGCTCAGCACGCTGGGAATGATCAAAGGCTCAAATCATCGAGCGACTTTTCTGAACCATGTTCGACGAATCATCCGGCGTGACGGTCGGTTTTTTGTTCATGCTCACAACTATTTTTATCAATGGCGGCACCCGGGTGGCCTTCGTTGGGCCGCATCAAATTTCTGGCGAGCGATCAGAGGCCGTGAAGAGGTTGGTGATCGATTGGCGACGTATCGAAACGTGAGCGGCATGTTTATTCACCAGTTTCGTCGTTCGGAGCTCACTCAAGCCTTATCCGCCGCCGGTTTCACTTCGCTGGAATGGTATGGCATCGACGCCGGGTTGACCGAGCCGGTTCCGATCAAGCGTTGGCACAATCCGTTTCGGTTTGTTGGGTGGGTTGTCGTCGCGAGTTCATGAACATCGCTACTCTGCAATCGATGCCCAAAAGTGTCTAAAATCAGACCCATGAGAAAACAGCGCTCGTCCGCTTTG
>CAYXWX010000016.1:10056-29400 GCA_964468915.1 uncultured Pirellulaceae bacterium | reverse complement strand
AGCGCTCGTCCGCTTTGTAATTCCGAATTTCCCATTCCCATTCCCGTTTCCCATTTCCCATTCCGAACTTGAATCCATGTCACGTCGCGAACAACTTGAATCCATGCTGGCCGAAACTCCGGACGACACATTTCTTCGTTACGCGTTGGCGTTGGAGTTAGACGGAGAAGAACAGCACGATCGCAGTATCGAGTTGCACAAAGCGTTGATGCAGGACGACCCGCCCTACGTGCCTTCGTTTTTTATGTGTGCTCAGCAGTTGGCCAGACTTGAGCGCGACGACGAAGCGAAAGAGTTGCTCAAGTCAGGCATCGAACAGGCAAACGCTCAAGGCAACTCGCACGCCGCCGGCGAGATGACCGAATTTCTGATGTCGCTGGGGTAACGGGTGATTCCATAAAGGCGATTCAGCCATGCTCATGCATTTCTGAAGGCATCCGCCTGTCCGGCTGCAAGTGAGCTGCGAATCAAATGCGCCAGCCACGCGGGCGATGGGGCATCGTTGCGTTTCAGTTCGTTGTACCGGCGATTGTGGTACCAGGCGGCCAGCTTCAGCCACCAAACGTGACGCGTCCATGGCTTTCCGGATTTCACCAGTGCTCGCCCCTGCGCTTCAAAATAGTTTCGCATCCATGTCTCTGTCAGACGAACGTTGTCAACGAAATGATCCAGCGACGCTTCGGGCACCCAGTATCCGACGTGATCTGATGCGAGTAATCGGGCGAGCAGGTCTGTCTCTTCTCCGCCATCCAGTGATTTGCCTTTGCGACCCAAAGTCGTGTCGAAGAGGAATTTTTTCTGCACGGATGTCCTGACTGCGAAGTTGGCTCCGTATGGAAGCAACGATGGGTTGAACTTGAACGGCGTGTCGCCAAGTTCACGGCCTGCAAAACAGCCCTTGAGCGTCTCCATGTTTTCGCTCACCCATGCAGGAGTATCGTCAGGCAGTAATGGCAAAATCGGTCCGCCCCAGAAGGAGGCGTCCTTGTGTTTCGAAAACGCGGAAGCATAGTTGACCAACCACGTAGGCGAGACCATCACATCGTCGTCCGTCCAAATCAGAAAATCTCCGGTGGCCGCGTCAATCGCACGGTTGCGACAAATCGACAGTCCCTGCTGCGGTTCCAAAATGACGGTTAACGGAAACGTATTGGCGTCAAACGAATCCAGAACCTCGTTCGTGTGGTCGGTCGAGCCATTGTTGACGACGATGATGCTGACTTCGTAACCGTTGGGGGGCGTCGCCTGGTTGATACTGCTCAGTGTTTGAGCCAGCGAGTCCGCTCGGTTCCACGTGCAGATGGCAATTTCGAGTTTTGTCATTCGCAAATGGTTTGATCAGGAGGCGAGAGACTGAATGTGGTTCATGAACTCGGCGATCGGATCTTCGGGGTAACGCTCGCGAATGTGCTGCCCGGCCAGTTTCCCAATTTCCTGCCATTGATCACGTTGTTGCCAGGCTCTTTCCATTGCGTCGTCCAGTAACGCGACAGTCGGAGCATCAGCGATGAAGCCTGAGTAATTATCGTCGATCAATTCACGATTGCGACCAATGTCGGTACTGACGGCAAAACGGTTGCAGAGCATCGCTTCGATCACCACCAAGGGAGCGCCTTCGTATCGTGATGGCAAAAGCAAACCGTGGTGCTGTTCCCAGACCTGACGTACATCTGGAACGTAGCCACCAAAAGTCATTTGATCTTTCAGATCGTAAAGCTTGATCAGCTCTTTCAGCTGCCGGGCGTTGCCCTGGTCCTGGCCATAAAAGCGAATGTTTAAATTCCGCTGTTTCCATTTGTCCTGCTTCATCACGTCCACGATCAAGTCCTGACCTTTGGACTGAAAGTGGATCCGACCGACAACGGCCAGACTGAGTCCGGCCTTTTCGTCGGGCCAATCCGGATTGGAGTCGTACGGCACCTTGAACGGATTCGCGATCACACAGGAATTGTCCAGATTCAGTGCGATGTTGTTCTGGACTTTGTGCTGATTCTCCTCAGAAACAAAGAACACGCGTTTTGCGTTCTGGTACCAGCGTCGGTAGTCATCGACGGCGTTGCCGTGGATGAAAAACGTGTCACTTGCACATTGGACGTTGATCCCATAAGGAATCCCCAGACGCACGCACTCGTCAGCCAACTCAAAACGGTCCGGATGAAAACCCAGCGTGAAAAGCACCGCATCAGGACGCTCGTCCTGTAGCCAGCGGACTCCCTGGTCGACTTGCTTGCCCGTGAACATTTGTTTCCAACGTGCTTTGGTTGGTTGATCGCGAAGGCAAACTTTTCCACCAAGCTGCTCAAGATCAGTCAACGGCTGAGCCTGACTGGGCCACCATTTGTAGTTGACGCTGACATCATGCCCTGCATGTCGAAACATCTTGGCAGTGCGAAGCCAGAGAATTTCACTTCCGCCCCAGGGCATTCCCGTCATGCAAGAATAAAAACCGAATTTCAAAGGTGACTCCGTTGGATACTGAGTAGGTGTGTCTGGTCGGCAGGCTTGCGACCGGCAGGGATCAGTTGGTTATCAGGCTGCAGCCGATTCTTTTGCAAACTGATGTATTTGATTGGGCAAGGGAAAGTTGTGCTCGAATCGTCGTCGAAGATGCTCGGGAAGCGATTCATCTTGATTTGAAATCGGCAAATCAGAGAGTGATTTAACCGGTTGGCTGATCACATCGGCGAGATTCCGAGATGACCTCAACGGATCTTCGGCGGCACCGACATAAATGTAGCGTTGAGAAAAACGCTGCCGGAAATTGTCGAGGGTCAAATCAGTTGGGAGATGGTCGTAAATTGATCGAGGGAACCGTTCCAGGTATTCATCAATCGATCGAAAGTGAACATCCACGTGTGTTTTTGTTCCACCAAGCCAGAATCGCCCCGCGTCACTTTCCGCCTTTGCCACATAGTAGCTCTTGACGGCTGTCGCGAACGGATCGGCCACCAGCAGAATCCATTGGCTGTCATCCGGACAGCAGCGATGGACGCAGTTTCCTGAGCCAGCATCGAAGATGCCGCCGACGCAATCGATTTCGGGTGCCCAACATCCATCAGGTTGAATCGACTTACTGGACCATGGCATCATTTGCTCTGCCGGACGGTCACTCAGGTCCAGAAACTTTTTGCCAAACCATTGGAACATGACGTCTCGGAAAAACGGATAGTTGCCATACGGCTGTCCGATCAGTACCAGCGGTTTGTTCGGTTCGTAGGCTTTCACTTTTCCTCCGATGATCTGGTTCCGGTGTTTTGGGGCGAGAGTTCGGCATCATGTTGAGCATCGGATGGGCCAGCATCACCGATACCGTAGTGCTTTCGCATCCTGAGTGTACGCTCGTGAAGTTGGCTTAGTCGAGTCATCAGCGATTCTTCACGCGTCTTCGATCCAGCCAGCCAGCCTTGCAAATCTCTGATGTACGCTTCCTTTTCAGCAAGCTCGCCGGGAAGCTGCTCGAGTCTTTTGATTGCTGCTGAAAGTTCAAGTCGCAGCAAATCAACGTGTTGATGCTCAAACGCTCGGTTTTCAGGATAGAGCGTCGCCAGATCAAAATTTTCGGGGATGCGAGGAAATCCCCGTCGTGTCTCAGGCAAAATTCGAACGGGCAAATCAATGGAGCGATTTTCAACGCGAGCTGCCCTGCCCTCGTCTACCATCGTGTCAATCAGTCGAATTAAACGAGGCGTTGCATC
Organism: uncultured Pirellulaceae bacterium; assembly: GCA_964468915.1. Taxonomy (GTDB): domain Bacteria; phylum Planctomycetota; class Planctomycetia; order Pirellulales; family Pirellulaceae; genus Mariniblastus. The sequence continues at coordinate 25,705 of CAYXWX010000016.1, read as the reverse complement.
GGACAGGCATTCGAGCTGTTCATGCAGCACAGATTCCTGAAACAGCATGCGATGCGGAGGTGGATCTGCCAACTGGTCCAGTACTCGATTCACGTGCGCGTTCGCTGCGATTGACCAGGCCGGCGAAATGTAAGTTGGAGAATTCCAGTAGTCCAAAACCGCCGTCGGACGTCCTCTTGCGATGCTTTCCAGGTACAAGGTGGACGGCGATGTGATTACGGCGTCGGATTGATCGATTACCTCATTCAGCGGCGGTCGTTCGACAGCGGGCAATTCTGGTAGACCAAGTTCGGCACTTAATCCGTCGGTCAGTCGCCACGTTAATTCAACGGGCCGTCCGTTGACTTTCGGGTTGCGTTCGAATCGTTCAACCAGATAGCGCAGAGATTCCGCGATCGTCTGACGTTGAGCGTCCGTAAAGGCGGGCGTATTGGCAGTCGCAACCAGCAATCGAAACGGGCCTTCGGAGTTGACCGAGGGTGGAGTGGACGAAAGCACGTTATCCAGCCGAGGGATTCCAACGACCTCGCAGCAACCCGGATTTCCCCACGATTCGACGACCCTTGCCTGCCCGTGACTGATGCACGCCAGCTTGTGTCCGCAAATCGGTTGAAAGATAGAACCATCGGGAATTTCCGGATGCTCCCATGTGTTTCGGTATTCAAGAATGCCGTCAGCCAGAATCAAAATTGGCACGCGATTCGTTTCGGTCAGCCTTCGAAGTGCCGAAATTTCCTCCCAGCGATAATGCATGTGAGTGATCACAATGCCTGCATCGTCCGGGATCGACCAGGTCGACGGGTCGTCTTCGACAATGTGATAATCCATGGCCAATCGGCCGAGCCACGGCGTGTAGATCGCCGACCGCTCAGCAAAGCGACACAGGATGTAGGCTCGAAGGTCGGTCATTCAAGTCGAAATTGAAGTGTGATTGTTTTGTGAGGTTGGAAGGTCAGGATCAACGATCCGACTTCCAATGATGCTCCAACTTTAACGCCCCGAACAGACCATAGCCATTGGGATCCAGTTCCGGTCCAACAATTCGAAAGGAACCTCGGCCACAATTTCGATGGTAAAAGTCGGTTGTTTCCGGCCCGTAAAGTGAAATATCGAAGTGATACGATCCCAGCATTAAAGGAAAGTCTGGCAGCGTCAATGTGATGGTTTGACCGGAAGGGTCGAGTTGAAATTCGAATTGTTGGTGCGGCGTCGACACTGATCCAAGCTCGCCGTGGACGGGTGAACAAAGGGCAACGACCAGTCGAGCCCGGTTGACCGGTTGGTCACAGCCAAGCTCAATCTGCAAGGCGACAGTCTCTCCGGTTTCAAACTCAGTCTGAAGTTCACCTTCTTCGTTGCAGGTTTGCACGTTTTCGATGCGCGCGATAGTGGCAGAGGACTCGTTCCCGGTTGCGGCCGCTTGATGAGCAGTTGCGCGAGCCGACAATTCTTCTTCGTAGATGATGGTGCCCGTTTCCAGATCTCCATCGTGAATGATTCTGCCCTGCCCAAACACGATGGAACGTGTGGCAACCCGAGACAGCATCGCCACGGCATGTGTCACGATGATGATGGACACGCCTTCGTCAACCAGCTTTCGCAGATGAGCAAAACATTTCATTCGGAAGCCGACGTCGCCGACGGCCAGGACTTCGTCCATCAACAGTAAGGTGGGTCGCAGATTAGCGGCGATCGAATAACCAAGTCGTACTTTCATTCCGGTACTGTACGTTTTGACGGGCGAGTCGATGACATGTTCCAGTTCGCTGAAATCGACAATCTGATCGAACAATCGATCGACCTCCGACTTCTGCATGCCCAGCACCGCGCCGTTGATGTAGATGTTCTCTCGGCCGGAGAGTATCGGGTTGAACCCGGTACCTAATTCGATCAGTGCGCCGATGCGTCCACGAATGGTGATCGAGCCACTGTCTGGTTTGATCAGTCCGTTGATCATTTTCAGCATCGTGCTTTTGCCAGCGCCGTTGGGACCGATCATGGCAACGCACTCGCCCTGTTTCATGGAAAAATGGGCGTCGCGAATTGCGTGAAACTCGCCCGGGCGAAGATGCTGAGGGTCTCGATCGCCCGCTCGACCCGAAAGCTGCAGCCCCAGATCCTTCACGCCGTACCACATCGATCGTTTCAACTGGCGGCAGTACGCTTTCCAGACGTGATCAACTTCCAGGATGTTAGTTGATTGGCTCATGCCGACATCCTTTCAATCAGGACGGGCATTGAGACTCGGTAGACAAACAATGCGGGGATGAACAACAACAATGCCACGACCCCGAATGCGATACCGGGCCAGAGGTGTTCCAGTGGTGCTCCCAGCAGCAGATCACGCGAAAGAATTAACAGCGGAGCCGGTGGATTCACCCAATTCAGCATCGAAGCAGGCCACGATTTAAGCGGCGCGTAAATGATGGGCGTGATGATCATCCAGAACGGAAGCGCCATTGTGATGAATCGACTGACGTCCTGATACAGCGAACCCAGCGGCATGATCAGCAGACCCATCGATAGTCCGACCAGAATCAAGCCAATCGCTGCAAGTGGAAACAGAAGTGACATACTCCCCGGGGCAACCTGAAAATACAGGAACGCGGGAATCAACAGCAGCATGCGAATCGCCAGATTGAATAGAACTTCGCCCACTCCCACCATCAACAGCGATTCGCGTGGGAAATGCAGTTTGGAAATCATGTTTCGGTTGGATGAAACGACTTGCAACGGCATCTGGAAGGCATCGATAAACGCCTGCCACAAGATCATGCCCGTTAAAATAAACAGGGTCGGGTGAACGGACGTATCGCCCGAGTCGAACACGTTTTGCGATCGCAGGAAAATCCAGATGGCTGTGTTCGCGATTGGTGGCAGAAACGCCCAGAATAAACCGAGCAGCGTTTGCCGATACATGCCGCGAATGTTTCGCAGGAACAAACGCCAGGCGAGTTCGCGACCTCGCATCGCGTCGCCGACAATGTCCGCCAACAGCTTCAGCGGGTTACGAATTTCAGACTCGCTGCTGTAGTGCGTGACCTGGTCAAGGTCTGCGTTGTCAGGTTGAATTGAGTCTGCGTTGAACATTTGTGTTCCGGTTTGAAGAATCGCCACGGGCCATTATGGCTGACGCAGGGTTCAAGCCAGCCCGGATCGGATCAGATCGTGCAGATGCAGCACGCCGATTATTCGCTTTGTATCATCCACAACGGGCAGAGCGGTGATCTGACGCTCTTCCATTTTCTGCATGGCTTCGGCAGCCAGCATCTCCCGGGATATCGAGTGTGGAGACTGAGTCATGATTAAATTGACTGACGACTCGAGAGGATGCGATTTTTGATCTTTGAAAAACGAAACCATGGCTCGGCGTACGTCGCCGTCGGTGACGATTCCCGCAAGCTGATTGTGTTGGTCAACGATAAAGACACACCCCATCTGTTTCTGGCTGATGGTTTCGATGGCCTCGAGGCATGACGCGGTCTCTGCCGCGATTGGAACGGCGTCTCCCGTCCGCATCAGGTCAACTACTTTCAGCAGCAGTTTGCGTCCGATGTTACCGCCCGGATGAAAAATGGCGAACTGTTCGCTGGTGAAACCGCGTCGTTGCGTCAATGCGATGGCCAACGCATCACACATGGCAAGCATCACGGTTGTACTACTGGTTGGAGCAAGCTCGAGGGGATCAGCTTCGGCATTAACATGAGTGTCGATCACAACGTCACTGTGACTGGCGAGTGTGCTGTTCGGGTTCCCCGTCAAAGCAATCAGTGACGTTCCCTGTCTTCGCAGAAACGGCAGCCACGAAAGCAGCTCTTCGGTTTCTCCGCTGTTCGACAGAGCGATCACGACGTCGCCTTCTCCGATGATCCCAAGATCGCCGTGGACGGCTTCAGCGGGATGTAAAAAAACGGCGGGTGATCCCGTGCTGCAGAAAGTTGCAGCTGCCTTGCGAGCGATCGCTCCGGCCTTCCCCATTCCCGTCAACACCAGGCGACCGCGACACGACTCCAGCAAGTCCACGGCGATGCCCGCCTCCGGGCCGACTCGATTTGCGGCGTCTCGGATCGCTGCGGCTTCGCATTCAAGCACGCGAGTGACGTTCTGGATGGTGGATTCAGACTGATTCATAACCGGTATTGTAATCGGCAATTGTATGGCCCATCCCGGGGCATCAAAAAAACACGGTCGACGTTTTGGTGTCGACCGTGTTTAAAAAGTGCACTCCCTGGCAACGAGGCCAGGATTCTGCACGAAACTATTCGATTTGCACAGCTGCCCGGTTGATCGGCAATCGACCGCTCAGCGACTACCCCGCAGATTTCGCAACCCACTGCCTGTCACGCCTTGTTGGCGACGCATCTGTTCCAGTTGCTGCTGAAGAGCCTGAATTTGCTGCTGTTGCTGGGACAGAGTTCGTTGTAAATGTAGCTGCTGAGGCGGTGCGACGGGCCGTCTGGATTGAGACTGAACCATCGCTTGCGGCTGCGTCGACCGGGACTGCACGGGAGCGATTGGACGTTCCACAACGGATCGCATGCCGGGGCGAGAATCCTGATCGGCGGGAGGCACGAAGGAGAAATCGCCACCGTATTGAGAGGCATCTTTCCTGGCGGTTCTCAGATTCGAACCTGAGCCACGTTTCGCATTGACATCACCGACTTCCACGTCCTCCAGCGAGGGTGGCTGACCGTATTGCAGCATGACCTTGCCCGGGCGTCCACGTCGAACGACTTTCAGCTCCAGTTGATCACCCGCACCCAGCATTTTTGCAATCTCGCGGTACTCTTCAATCGACGTCAATTCGACACCGCCTGCCTCGACAATCACATCGCCTCGCACCAAACCGGCTTCGGCTGCATTTCCTTTGGGGGCGACTTGGGCGACGATCACGCGCTCGTTCTTGTCAGCGACAACGACCATACCGAAACCCTCAGCTCCACTTTTCACCGCAACAGGTTGGCGAGACTTGATTGGAGTTCCTTGATCATTGCGTTTGTCGACCGATTGCCCCTGAGTCGGTTGCTGACCCGTCGGACGAATCGCAGGTGTTGGGCCTTTTTGAGATTTTGCATCCGATGGTTTCGCTGGAGTGGGCTCTTTCGTTTCCGGTTTGCCCATCACGTCGTCGCGAAGCTTCTTCAACAGACGGCCACGTGGCAGAAACTTGTCAAAAGGTCCATCGGCATAAGTGGCTGTTGTTAAAAGAGCGACCGCGATAGTAGCCAAAAGGCACGTACGAATTTTCATCAGCGTTCCCGGAATCCTTTCCGAAAATGGGGCGTAGGAAGAGAGCCTTAAAACGAATCGAATTCCTCAACTTGTTACGTCGAGGTCAACCGATCCAATCCATACCTGCTTGTTTCGTCCCTGCGATAGTTGCAAATCAGGAATCCGTGAACAGCATGACGTTTCTGAACAACAGGAAGAACGGATTCGATTGGCTCGACCCGAACAGGCGTCACGAAAGGGGTAATTTGTGACGAAGATCCGGCCTCTGCTCTCACTTGCCGCGCGACCCCGTCACTCGTTAGAGCTTGCCAGACGTCGGCTTTCCGAAACCGTTCAAGCACTACCACAACCGTTTTGCCGTCGGGTCTCGGTCGTACTGCCGGTGTAGCGCAGAATCCGGTTCCTTTTGAATTCCAGCTCGAACGGCCAGTCCGGCGGCAACGCCTGCAATCAGGCCACCGACGTGGGCCATGTAGGCGACGCCACCCGCCTGTTGAGGCCCCAGAAAGGAGTCGAAAACGGAAAATACCTGAATCACCGTCCACAATCCAATCACATAAAGGGCAGGAATGGAAACGATAAAGTACAGAACGATCGCGTTTACTTTGTTCCGTGGAAACAGCACCATGTAAGCGCCCAGAATTCCGAAAATCGCTCCCGATGCACCGAGATTGGGGATCACACTGCCGGGCGAAACCAGAATTTGAGCAATCGATGCAAACAGGCCGCTGACCAAATAGAAAACCAGAAACGGGATGTGGCCGAAACGATGTTCGACATTGTCGCCAAAGATCCACAGATAAAGCATGTTGCTGAACAGATGACCCACGCCGCCATGCATGAACATGGATGTCAGCAGAGTGATATAAATCAATGAAGGACCGGGAGCGTGTGGGATTTCGATATCCTGACCTTCGGCGGTCACAATGATCGGATTCTTCAGGTCTTCGCCGGTTGTGATCTCGCGGGGCGTCATCGCCCATTGATAGGTCAGCTGTGGGTTGGTTGCCTGAAAGTAGAAAACAACCACATTGATGATCAAAATCGCCCACGTGAAGTACGCAGGTCCGGTCAGTTCGCGATCGTCATCGGACAGTGGAAACAGCATGTTATTTGCTCGTTCGATCAGGCGGAAGGATTGCTGTCGGCGATGGTCAATTCTCAGGGACGCAACGCGTGGACGGCAACGCTCGCGGCTTATCCATTTGGTTCGATTTGATCCTGAAACTTCGCTGAAAATCCTACCATCATCAACAGCAGGAACGTGAGCACGCCGCCGATGACAATCCCGCCCTGTGGCGACGCGATCTTTCCCTGAATTGACAGGCATGCTGCTGCGACTGCTAAAAGGACGGAAAGCAACATCGCAATGTTCCATACGATACGACTTCCACCGGTCGGTTTGTCGTCGCCCATCAGTTCTTCATTGTTCATCATCAGGAAGAAGGCGAAGTAGGCAATCGGCAACAGGATCACGGCAAAGGTACCGGCGGCAACCACGAGGTACGTTTTTGAAGTTCCCGTCCAGATCAAAAACCAGAAGAATCCCATCAGGCCGGCTGCGGTCGAGCCTGCAATCCGCGCGGTGAAGCTGTCATAGTTGCCAGCGATCTCGGCGAAGCAATATCCGTTGATCAACATCAGAATGATGATGGACGAAAAACCCATCCCAAGCACTCCAAGGCCAAACACGAAATCTGATTTGTCGCCCAGCGCGGGTCTCAATGAAGCGGCCAGTTGCTTGGAGTCAGGTTTCACCAGGGCCAACGCCAGCAATCGCTCGGATTCAGGCATGGCCGATAGATAGTCGGCCACGGTTGCTGTGAGAGCGTCCGACTTTGATTGTTTCTGATCTGCCAGTTCTGTTTCGTCGTTGCTGTCGGTCGGCATGGCATCGATGTCCGCCAGAACCGCCGCGGCGTTTTCATCCAGCTTCATTCGTGCCGCGATCTCGTCGGCCAGTTTTCCAAAAAACGGGCTTGCTTGTACCTTGGTGGCGTTGCTGCTCAGGATTTCAGCATCTGCTTTTGCGTGGAAGGCGTGAGCCGATGTAATCACGATGCATGACGTGACCACAACAAACGGAATCGCCATACCGGTGACCAGATCCCATCGAGCGAGGCCTCGGAACGTGCGGTCCCAACCTCGGGCCAGCATCGAATAGGGCAGCAGGAAGGTCATGTTGATACCAACCGCCGCCGCCGCACTGGAGATTAAAACGCCTTGTTGACGGCTGACGATCTTGTCGGACCAGTATGTCTTTAACTCTTCCGGCAAATCTGCCAGATGGCCCGAAAGATCGCTGGACATGGTTGTCCATTGAAACGGATTTGGAATGTATCCCGCAAAGACTGCGCCCCAGTCCAGCGTCCCCGCCAGCTTGACGACGGCATACACGAAGCACACCACCACAAAGCCGACCATCGCCTTTAAAACAAGATCGAATGTTTTGGCGGCCCAACCCGGCTTGAAGTTCATGTAAACGATTGCCAGGGCCAGTGCCAGCAGCAATGCGGAAACGAGCGGCTGAGCGTACGAATTGTCCGGCGCGAAGTTTCCTCCAAGGTTGTTATCAATCGCGTCGTAGCAGAGACTGAACTGCGGCAGAATGAAAATCATGTTGGCCAGAATCGTGGCCGTGATCCAACCGACGCCCAGCACTGGATTGATGTACTGATTGATCGCCGGGAAGGGTCGCTTGCCAGTTGAAAGAGTCACATAGCTGATCGCCGACAGCATCACGACACCGGCAAGGATCGCTACCAATTGAACCCACAGCAGGCTGGTACCGCCAATCATCCCCAGATACAAAGCGCTTCCAAGCGAACCGCCGCCCAGCGTGATCGCACTCTGCAACCAACCGGGCCCGGACAGCCGCAGAAACGCACCCATCGTTGAAGCGGTTCCTTTTTCCTGAGCCGCCGCAAGGATCTCACGATCTCGGAATGTTTTATCGTTCATGGAGCACGTAGGGTTTCAGGTGGGAACGGTTGAACTGACTCAGTGCAGGGGCATGACATCTGGATGGTCTTCACGCATCGTCAAGAAGCTCAACCGCCGAAAACTTCTGGCCTTCCAACATCGCAAGGCTTGCTCCGCCGCCGGTGCTGACGTGCGTCACCGAGTCTTCGAATCCCAATTGAGCCACCGCCGCCGCGCTGTCACCGCCGCCGATGATGCTGATTCCATCGCCGTCAGCAATGGCTTGAGCGACTGCTTTGGTGCCCTCATCAAACGGAGGCATTTCGAACACGCCCATTGGCCCGTTCCAGACTACGGTCTTGGCGGACTTGACGATGTCTGCAAACTGTTTCGCGGACTCAGGGCCAATGTCGAGACCTTCGAATCCGTCAGGGATCTCACCAGCAGCAACCACCTGCTTGTTGCAATCTTTGTTGAAATCGTCGCCGCAATGGGTGTCGATGGGAAGGACCAGTTTGTCACCCGCTTGTTCCATCAAGGACTTGGCAAGGTCAACCTTGTCCGGTTCGACCAAGCTGTCTCCAACTTTGCCGCCGCTGGCCAGCGAGAATGTATAAGCCATTGCTCCGCCAATGATCACCTTGTCGCAGATGCCCAGGAGGTTTTCGATGACTTTAATCTTGTCGGAAACTTTCGCCCCACCGAGGATCGCCACGAAGGGACGTTCGGGTGACTCGATCACTTCGGTCAAATACTTGATTTCCTTTTCCACCAGCGAGCCAACGACTTTGGGTTTGCCGCCCATTGCCATTGGGACACCGTACATGGAAGCATCTTCACGGTGGCAGGTGCCAAACGCGTTGTTGCAATAGATATCTGCGAATTCCGCCAGTTGAGCCGAGAACGATTCATCGCCCGCTTTCTCTCCCGCGTTGAAGCGCAGGTTTTCCAGCAACAGAACGTCACCGTCGGATAGAGCAGCGACCTTGGCGGCAGCGTCCGGGCCAACCGTATCGGCCGCGAAGGCGACCTCCGTGCCAAGTATCTCTCCCAGCCTTTTCGCGGCAGGTGCCAGGCTGAATTTCGGATTCGCTTCACCTTTGGGCCGGCCCAAGTGACTGGCAAGGATCAGGCGACCACCACGATCGATCACAGACTTGATGCTGGGAAGTGCCATCTCGATCCGACGATCGTCAGTGATGTTCAAGTCGTCGTCCAGCGGGACATTGAAGTCGACTCGCATCAGAACTTTTTTTCCGGCAACATCCACTGCGTCAATTGTTTGCTTGGCCATGAAGTGTCTCTAGTTTGTCGTTATAAAATAGGAGGAAGAAATAAAAACTGGTTCAGAGTCGAATTCCCCTACGCTGTAGAAGAACCCTCTTTTCCTTTGACTCGTTTTTGAATATCGGTTTCGATCGGGCCGAAAACTTCTTCATGTCGCTGCACGGAAATGTGCAACGCGTGGAGCAGTCGCTTGGCAGTGTAGAAATTCAACACGATTCGTTGATTGATCTCGACCGGTTTATCGTTGGCTCCCATTGGCTGTCCGTTGAGCCCGAAGTCGACGATCAGTTCCTCGGGCGAGCCAGTCACGCGGCAGAAATTGGCATAACAGCAAACGGCATTCGATTCGTCGACGGAAATCGGACGCTGCGTCTTCGCCTCGGCGGATTGTGATTCTTCCTTAGCCATGGTAGTTCCTGACAAATGCTTACGAATTGGGACTGACATCCGCTTTTTTGCGGCTTCAGCATGATTTATGTTCCCAAAACATAACATTTTGAGTTTTCCTTTTCGATCCCACTGCCACTTCACAGGAACTTGCTGCATCAACTCTGGTTGAACGGTATGCTTCGGTTTTCAAGTTCATTCGCACACTCCAATTTTCGGCCCGCCATCATGAACCAAACGCTCGATCCATTCACGATAATCTGGAAAGCGTGTGGTATCGCTTTGCCCGGGGTGGCCATCATGTTGTTCTTCACCGGTTTGCAAACGGAACTGACTGGGCGAGAGCATCCAACCGTTGCCTCAAGTGGCGAAAATGACTCGATGCCGGGCTCGCCGGGTATCCGAACCACTCGCCCTGAATCAGGAAGATTCGTGGAAGTCGACGGAAAGTTCATGGTTCCCTACACATCCAGAATTCCCGGGACGAATGTCGATTTTGAAATGGTTCCGATACCTGGCGGGACTTTTAAGATGGGTAGTCCCGAATCGGAAGCCGATCGAAACGAAGATGAAGGGCCAGTGATCGACGTTGTGGTTCGGCCTTTCTGGATGGGCAGATACGAGGTGACTTGGGCCGAGTACGAACAATACATGGCGTTGGACGAAGCGTTCAAAAAATTGCATCGCGAGGGCCTGCGAAAAATCACTGAGGAAAACGAAATCGACGGCGTGACGGCTCCGTCTGAATTGTACGATCCGGACTTCACTCACGACGCGGGCGTTGGACCTGAGCAACCGGCTGCCACGATGACTCAGTACGCAGCCAAGCAGTACACGAAATGGCTTAGTCTGATCGATGGAAGGTTTTATCGATTGCCCACCGAAGCCGAATGGGAGCACGCATGCCGCGCCGGCACGAAGACGGCATGGTATTTTGGCGATGACGCGGATCAACTTGATGAACATGCCTGGCACTTGGATAACGGCGATGATGAACGACACAACGTCGGTAAGCTGAAGCCGAACCCATGGGGTCTGTACGACATGTATGGCAACGTCGCCGAATGGGTGTTGGACGCTTATTCCGAGGATGGCTATTTCCACCAGGCCGAGCTTGAACTTTCAAAAGCGGAAACGCTCACTGCTGCCGAAGCGTGGCGTCGACCGAAAAAACTTTATCCTCGGGTCGTGCGCGGTGGCTCGTTCGAGCTTGAGCCCAGCTACTGCCGAAGTGCGGCTCGGTTCGCTTCGCACGATAAGGATTGGAGCATCGAAGATCCCAACTTTCCGAAGAGCCCCTGGTGGTTTACCGATTCACCCGGTCTTGGAATCGGTTTTCGAATCATCCGCCCACTGAACCCGCCGGAACGCCGCGCTGAGAAAGAGTCGTTCTGGAACGCTGATATTGCAAAAATAAAACGGGACGCGAAAAACCGGATCGATAGCAACGGTCGGGGCTCGTGGGGGGCGGTCGATCCCGATCTTCCGCGTGACATCGCGGGGGTGGAGGAATGAGGATTCTTCTGAACCGATCGGTTGCCTTCGCGTGGCGACGTGTTTCAAGGAACCATAAGACGCCGATTTGAACCACGAAGAGCGCGGAGAAAAAATGAGTGATGGGCTTCGTGCGACTAACGTCGCAAATCTTTGTTTCTTGCAAATATTTTTGGTCCAGCTGACAGATAACCTGGTATGTCTGCTATTGGATTTTAACGCGGAGGCGCGGCGGATCGCAGAGTCATGCTCCACGAGTTGTCTCTGCGTACCTCCGCGAACTCCGCGTTTCAAACTTATTTCTCACTGAGTTTTCGGTTGCGGCACTGCCGCGCTGGGATTTTCGTGTCCATTGGGGCGGCGTTTCCGATCGTTCAATCTGCTTTTGGCAGTAACGATTTACGCTTTGCAGAATCCCAGTGGTATTTCTAAACCACTACCGTCTTGCCACCTTCTTCGGTCGAGACGCCAAACACGACGTACTCGACATCATGGTCGCTACGATTGTGCATTTGATGGACTTCGTGATGATCAATCATGATCGCGTCTCCGGCGTCCAGATCAACGGATTCTTCGTCCACCACCATTTCCACTGTGCCTGTTAAAATGACAAACGTCTCTTGCATGTCCTCGTGATAATGGGCAGCAAAGGACGAGCCCTCAGGCAGCTTCGCCCAGTTGAGCATCATGATTTGCCCTGCCGAAAAGTCATCGCGAGTGGCCAGCACACGCTTCAAAACCCCCGGGTTTTTCGGGTCCTCGTGTGAAGCCGCTTCATAGGCAATCTGGCTGCCTCGAATTACTTTCATAGAGATACACTCTCGCCTGAATCTGGACGTGGAAAGCCGATTGTAATCCAACTAAACTGTTTGATCCAATCAAGCCTGCATCCTGACGTACTCTCTGGACCTCCAATGAAACGCCTGATCGATTCCGTATTGAATGTTTTCAATCACAAGCACGAGAACATATTTAACCACCAGTCGCTTCAATGTGAAACACTTGAAGACCGCATGATGCTGTCGACCGTTCAGCTGATCGCGGCGGGTCAGGAAGGTGGAGAGAACATTCAGCTTCAGATTGACGGTGTGGAGGTTCAATCGTGGACACTGAATAGTGGAGCCAACACAGGGCAGTTTCAGACGCTCAGCTACAGCACGCCGCAGGTATTATCCGCTGACCAGATTCGAGTCGCGCTTACCAACGATTTATACGATCCCGCAAACGACATCGACCGCAACGTCCGCCTGGACGCGATTTTGATCGACGGGCAAAGATTCGAAACCGAAGACCCGAGCGTTTTTTCGACCGGAACATGGTTGCCGGCGGATGGAGTTCAGCCGGGCTTTCGCCAGGATGAGTATCTGCATTCAAACGGCTACCTTCAATTCGCAAATACGAACAATGGCTCAACGATTCAGATTCGCGCACGAGGTAGTGAAGGGGGCGAGCAGTTCAACTTGTTGATCGATCAGCAAGTTGCCGGAACGTATTCGGTCACGACGTCCGATCAGACGTTTTCATACACGGCTGCCGATCAAGTCAACGCTGACCAGGTCCGAATAGAATTCCTGAACGATGCTTACGATCCGGCTGCCGGGATCGACAACAATCTGATTGTCGACTTTATCAGCATTGATGGGACAACATTTCAAACAGAAGCATCCACGACGTTTTCAACTGGGACGTGGCTTCCAGCCGATGGGATACAACCGGGGTTTCGGCAGTCAGAATTTCTTCATTCCAACGGCTACTTCGAATTTCTCGCCGGCAGCACATCCACGGGATTCATTGGTTTGGGTGACACGCAAGTCACCGTCGACGAAGATGCAGGTACAGTTCAGATCGAAGTCGTCCGCACCGACGGAAGCGATGGCGTGGCGGCCGCGTTCTATCAAACCCTTGGCGTCGAAGCGACCGACGGTCAGGATTTCTTGGGGACAGCCAACGGCCAGGTCAATTTCACCGATGGCCAGACTTCAGGATTTATCACCATCCAGCTGGTTAACGACAACGCTTTGGAAGATAGCGAAACGTTCAGCGTTTCTTTGTTTCGGGCCGAAGGAGCCGAACTCGGAGTGCCTCGGACTGCGATCGTGACGATTGTGGACGACGAATCAGGAGTCGGGCTGGTTGCTCATTGGAGGTTGGACGAGTCGGCAATCGGAGCCACGGTCGTAGATTCGTCCGGCAACGGAAACAATGGAAACCACCAGAGCATTCAGGCTCCACAGGGACCGAACTCAGACACGCCCGATGTCGATTCCGCCAACCCCCGAGGGCTCGAATTTGATGGAGTTGATGACTTTGTCAGCATCGCTGCTGATCCATCACTCGATCTGAGCGACGGCAATTTCACTCAGTCGGTGTGGATCAAGCCGGAACATACCGGCAACGGCTACCACGGTGTGTTGGGTTTCCAGGGCGCCGGAACAGCGAATCGCTATCCTGGAATCTGGGTGTATCAGCAGAATCGAATTCACTTTGGTTTTGGCGATGGTAACAACTGGAACAGCAAAACCACGGGTGGGGTGCTGACGCCGGGTGAATGGAATCATGTCGCAACAACATTTGATGGCACGACGTACACAGCGTACGTGAACGGCAGAAACGTTTTGACAACAACCGATTTCGCTGGTCGAACACCGGCAGCAACAACGCAGGTAAACATCGGTCGAGTTGACAGCTATTTCCAAGGTCACATCGACGACGTGCGCATCTACAATCGAACTCTATCGGCGACCGAGATTGAAGTCCTGATCGACGGTGCAACGTTGCCGGGGATTCCAATCAATGGTGAGTTCGTTGCCAACAATCTGGTCAGCGGCTTCGATACACCCATCGAGGTCGAATGGTTGCCTGACGGTCGAATGCTGGTAGCGGAGCAAGACGGGCTTGTTCGTGTGGTCAATACGGACGGAACAATCCAAGGCACTCCACTGTTGGACATCCGATCGATCGTCAACGCCGGAACGAAAGATCGCGGCATGATCGGGTTTGCCGTTCATCCCGATTTCGACAACAACCCTTACATCTATGCTGCCTACACTTACGATCCTCCTGAAGTGAACAGCCGCACGGGCCTTGGCGGGCCAGATGGCAACGGCGCCAGAGTCGCTCGGATTTCGCGATTTACCGTGAACGCGGCTGGAACGTTCGCTGATCCAAGTTCGAATGTTGTGTTGGTCGGGAATAACAGCACGTACGCCAATATCGGTTCTCCCAACATTCGTCCCGGCTTGAATGATGATCATTCGTGCATCGACGCCAGTGGAAATCCAATCGAAGACTGCATTGCGGCCGACGAAACGAGTCACACGATTGGTGAATTGGAGTTTGGGCCAGACGGAATGTTGTACGCAGCCAGCGGTGACGGAGGATCCTTCGGCCGAGTCGATCCCATCAACCTTCGATCTCTGGACCTTGATAGCTTGCAAGGGAAGATCCTGCGAATCGACCCAATCACTGGCCAGGGCCCATCGGACAACCCGTTTTACGATGGCGATCCGGACTCGAACCAATCCAAAGTCTTCACCTATGGCCTCCGCAATCCGTTTCGGTTTGATGTTGCCGGAACCGCAGCTCAGCCCATCGTTTACGTGGGTGATGTAGGGTGGACTCAGTGGGAAGAAATCAACGCGGGCATCGGCGGCGAGAACTTTGGTTGGCCTGCGTTTGAAGGCGGAAATGGAACGAGTCTTGAAACAGGTGGCTATCGTGATCTGGCCGAAGTTCAGGACTATTACGCAACCAATCCTGATGTCGAGGCTCCAATCTGGGCTCGACTGCACAGCGATGGTGCTCGAGCGATCGTGATGGGCGATACGGTCAGCTCGGCATACGGCGGAGCATACGAGGGATCACTGATCTTTACCGATATCGGAGACACGACATTGCGAGCCGTCAATTTTGATTCGGCCGGCAATGTTTCCAACGTCGAGATCGTCTCGCAATCGCTTGGGTTCATCGTTGATATCCAAACCGGGCCCGATGGGTTGTTGTACTACGTCGATATCACAGGCTCGATCGGGCGACTTGATTTTGTGATTGCGTAAACGATCGGCTGCATGTGGGATCGGCAGTTTTCGTGCGGCGGGTATCATGGAGTGATGAACGCGACATTGAAACACTTGCCGACAATCGCCGCTGTTTGCTGGTTGACCTTCTTCTTCAATCTTGGATCGCCACGGTTGTGGGATCGTGATGAGCCTCGCAATGCCGGTTGCGCGGCGGAGATGTTGGCGGCCAACAATTGGATCGTGCCCGTCTTCAACGACGAACTTCGCCAGCAAAAGCCCGTGCTGCAGTATTGGTTGATGATGTCGGC
>CAYXWX010000016.1:0-9956 GCA_964468915.1 uncultured Pirellulaceae bacterium | reverse complement strand
GTTGGATGGTTGGCGGCAATCGCGTTGGCATCGAGCCTGATGTTTTGCGTGGCCGCTCGAGCCGCAACTCCGGATTCCGTTCTGATATTCTGCTGCACGTTGGCTTATTGGTTTTATGTGCGAGCCGTCTTTCGTGAAGGAAGCGTGGTCGATGGAGCGTTTGCAAAATATATGACCCAATGGGTGCCGTTCTATGCAAGTCTCGGTCTGGCGGTGTTGGCCAAAGGGCCGATCGGGTTCCTGATTCCCATGGCGGTGGTTGGCATGTTCATGTTGATCCAGCGAGCGGATTCAAGCGGCCAATCCATCGATGGAAAGAGAACGTGGATCGGATCGATTCGCAACTGGCTGGGCTGGTTCGGGCCGCTTCACTTTCTGCGAACGCTGCTTGCCATGAGAATCTTCGCAGGCGTTGCTGTGATGCTGGTTGTCGCGTTGCCTTGGTATTTGGCAGTCCATTTTCAAACCGACGGGGAGTTCACTCGGCGCTTTTTCCTGACGGAAAATTTTGCTCGTGCTTCCGGTGCCATGGAAAGCCACAGCGGTGGAATCTGGTTTTATCCGCTGGCAATCCTGTTGGGGTTTTTCCCTTGGTCGGTCTTTGTCGTTCCAACCATTCGTTGGGTGTGTTCAGGTGGGGACGGTTGGGCATCGCACCGATCGGCGATCACGTTTCTAATCGGCTGGGTCGTGATTCAAGTCGTGACGTTTTCATTGTTCGGCACCAAGCTGCCCAGTTACGTGACTCCCTGCTATCCGGCACTTGCGATTCTCACGGCGGCAGCTTTGATGTCTTTTGCCAGATCCCTCGAATCTAAACAGTCAGACTCGGCTGCGCAGTGGTACTTGAAAGCGGCTTCGATCGTTCTGGCGATCGTCGGCGCTGCGATAGCCGCTGGTTTGTGTTTTGGAATGCACAAGCTGTTTGGCGACCTGCAATGGCTGGGCTTGCTGGGAATCGTATTGGTCGCAGGAGGAGTTTTCAGCTATCGCTTTGCGGTTGAGCAACGCGTTGATCGTTACATCTGGACGATCGCGGTTTCCGCAGCGATTTTCTGTTCCGGCTTGTTTGGTCTGGCGACGGTTGCCGTTGACGGACAGAACTCGATTCGGACGATCACCGACAAGATTTCAGCCAATGGTTCTTCCGCCGTCGCGTCATGGCGATCGCTCGAACCGAGTTGGGTTTTCTATGGAGGAAAGCCGGTCCACGAATTGGTGCCGCCAGCTTCCAACGCCGAAGCGTACCAACCGTACTTCAGCCGAGATTCATTCTGGCAGCGAAAGCCACCGATGACGCCAGCACAGTTTATTGAACGGCATCCGAAAGCCTATATTCTGACAACCAACGAGCACATTGAAGAACTCCAAACGCTGCTGCCTGGAAAATATGTAACCGTCGAAGAGATCGACTACTTCCTGAAGAAGGATCGGAAACTGATTCTGTTGGGTCGAGAATAGAGCAAAGCGTATACGTATCTCGACTAAAAGAGCAACTTCTGATCGAGCTTATCCAAAGCGTTCACGATTTTGCGACCGGTTGTGCTCATGGGAAGATCATCCAGTTCATCGCGTGAAATCCACTTTGTCTCCGTTTGATTCTTCTTCAATCGACCTGCCGGCGAATCGGCAACGAAACAATCGAGCGTGATGCGATATTTGGTAACGGCGTGTTTGATGCGTTTGGTCGTTGCAGAGACGTTCGCGGTCAAACCGGTTTGTTTTTTCAATTGAGTCGACAAGTTGGCTGCCACGTCAACGGTCGCTGACTCACGAGCCTGCACTTCGTAGCGAGGAAAATCCCAGAGGCCAGTCCAACGCTCGTCCGGGCCGCATTGCCGGACCAGATACCGAGTCCTGGCACCTACTCCTTTTCGAACAACAATCGCGGCCTCGTGCAGATCCACGAATTTGATTTTCTTGCCAGATGCGGGAATCTGGTCCTGCAATCCCTGAACGAATGTCGGACAGTAACTGCTGACCGGGCAACGATCACAGGCAGGTTTTGTGGGCGAGCAGATCTCGCTGCCCAGTTCCATCAACGCCTGGTTGAAGTCGCCACAGCGTTTGCGAGGCAGAATCGATTCCGCGAACTCCCACAGAAGTTTCTGGTTGGCAGACGAGCGTGGATCATCTTTCACTGCCAGCAGCCGAGCGAACAAGCGAATCGTGTTGCCTTCCAGAATGGGCTGCTTCTGATCGAGCGAGATCGACAGGATTGCTCCGGCGGTGTAGCGACCGATACCGGGCAAAGCCAGAACACTCTCAAAGTCGGTTGGAAAACGACCGCCATGTTTTTCCACAACCACTTGAGCCGCCGTGTGCAACTGCCGGGCTCGGCGGTAATAACCCAGACCTTCCCAGAGTTTCAGTACCTCGGATTGATCGGCCGCCGCAAGCTTTTTCACACTGGGGAAGCGTTTCATAAACCGCAGATAGTAGTCGATCACAGTGGCAACCTGAGTCTGTTGCAGCATGATTTCGCTGACCCAGATCCGATACGGCGTGCGGCTCTTACGCCACGGAAGATCGCGCTGATGTTCGTCGAACCACTTCAGCAGCCGTCGGCGGAATGCACTGCGTTGAGAAGATGAATCGAGCATGATTTGCGGTGCAAAAGTTATGTCTCACGCAAAAGCGTGAAGACGCAAAGAAAATTATTGTTCCATGACTCTGCGCCTTCGCGCCTCTGCGTGAGATTTACTTGATCGCCATCCAGTCGGTGCAATCTGGAAGATCATCAAGCAGTGCAGGTTGGATCTAATTCGCGACAATGTTCACCAGCCGATCGGGAACGGCAATCTCTTTGCGAATCGTCTTGCCTTCCAGCAAGCCCTGGATCTTCGGATCGGCTTTCGCGGCCGCCAGCAAGTCATCCTTGGACATGCCACGAGCCACCACGATTTTCGATTTGATTTTCCCCATGATCTGAACCGGAATTTCGACCGTTGAATCCACGGTCAGCGATTCGTCAAATTCGGGCCATGATTCGTGAGCCAAAGACTGCTGGTGACCCAGAGTTTTCCAGATCTCTTCGGCAATGTGCGGCGCGAACGGTGAAAGCAACAGCACAAACGATTCCATGATCGACTTGGGTCGTTGATCCTGCCGAGTGAAAAAGTTGGTGAACTCCATCATCCGAGCGATCGCGGTGTTGAAGCTGAGCGTTTCGATATCCTGCGTGACCGCCTTGATTGTTTTGTGCAAAGTCCGAGTCTGTTCGTCGGTCGGATCGGCATCCACCACGGCGGGATGTAACACGGTTTCTTCCTGATCCTTGTCGATCAGCATTCGCCAGACGCGATCAAGGAAGTTTCGAACTCCGTTGACGCCTTTCATGCTCCATGGCTTCGATTGTTCCAGCGGGCCCATGAACATCTCGTACAAACGCAACGAGTCGGCACCGTAGTTGGAAACGATGTCGTCCGGATTTACGACATTGCCGCGACTTTTGGACATCTTGTACGCCCGGCTGTCGATTCGGATGGCATTGTCGGATTTTAACACAAATTCGTCTTCCGATTTTTCGACATCTTCCGAGTCGACTTTGATCGGGTTTAGCTTGTCGCCAGATTGATCGATCGGGTTTCGTTCACCGTCTTCGGAGACTTGATCCACCGAGACCCAGTCCCCGCCTTCGGTTTGATAACCGGTGAACTCGACGTCACCGAGGATCATTCCCTGGTTCACCAGACGGTGAAATGGCTCGGCCGTCTGCAAGTGCCCGCGGTCAAACAACACCTTGTGCCAGAACCGGGCGTAAAGCAGGTGCAGCACCGCGTGTTCGGCCCCGCCGATGTACAAGTCGACGGGCATCCATTGCTTTTCCAGTTCCGGATCGATGAAAACTTGGTCGTTCTTCGGATCGATAAAGCGTAAGTAGTACCAACACGAACCGGCCCATTGAGGCATCGTGTTCGTCTCTCGTTGGTATTTCACGCCATCAATTACCGGATACAGCCAAGCGTCGTCGGCTTTTTCCAATGGAGGCTCGGGGCGCCCGTGAGGCTTGAAGTCTTCGATTTCCGGAAGGTCGACGGGTAGATCGGCGGCATCGACAGCTCGTAGCAAACCGGTTTTCTCTCCTGCTTCATCCAGCTCATGCAAAATCGGAAACGGCTCGCCCCAGAAACGCTGTCGACTGAACAACCAGTCTCGAAGTTTGTAGTTGACCGCTTCGCTGCCGACGCCCTGCTCGCTTAATTGAGAAGTGATCTTCTGTTTGAACTCGTTTGTGGGCAGGCCATCGAACTGCCCGCTGTTCATCGCCGTCCCCAGCCCAACAAAGCAGATTTCGCCGGCTGACAGTTGATCGGCGTCGATGTCCTGATCATCTGATGGGCGAACCACCGGAATCACATCCAGACCAAACTGTTTTGCAAATTCAAAATCGCGAGTGTCATGCGCCGGAACGGCCATGATGGCTCCGGTTCCGTATGTCGCCAGCACGTAGTCGGCGATCCAGATTGGGACAGGTTTCCCGTTGACGGGATTGATCGCGTAGCTGCCAGTGAAGACACCGGTCTTCTTTGTTTTTTCATCCTGCCGATCGCGATCACTTTTTGAGGCTGCTGCAGCGACGTAAGCGTCCACGTCGGCTTTCTGATCGGATGTCGTCAACGATTCGACCGCGGCGTGCTCCGGAGCAATCACCATGTAAGTTGCCCCGTACAGAGTGTCAGGCCGAGTCGTATAGACTCGCAGGACATCGGCTTCGGGTTTGCGAGGAAATCCGTTTTCTGCCCGTATCTGTTTCCAGGCATCGACGTTGCCGCTCGAGCCAATGTAGAAATCGACCTCTGCTCCCGTGCTGCGACCGATCCAGTCGCGTTGTAATTTCTTGATGCCTTCCGGCCAGTTGACGGATTCCAGATCACTCTCCAGACGATCCGCATACGCCGTAATTCGCAACATCCATTGCCGCAGCGGCATACGCTCGACCGGATGACCACCCACTTCCGACTTGCCATCGATCACTTCCTCGTTTGCCAGAACCGTTCCCAGCTTCGGACACCAGTTAACCGGTGCATAGGACTGGTAAGCCAGGCGAAACTCATCCTGATACTCTCGAACTGCTTTGTCGCCGTCCGACTTGACATCGTCGGGAATCGGTAGCTCGCTGATCGCCCGTCCCTTTTGCTGGTCGGTGTCATACCACGTGTCAAACAGGACGGTGAAAATCCACTGCGTCCATCGAACATACTCGATGTCGGTTGTCGAAACCTGCCGATCCCAGTCGTAGCTGAATCCCAACATCTTCAGCTGACGGATGAAGTTCTCAATGTTGCGTTCGGTCGAGACTCGTGGAGGCGTGTTGGTCTTGATCGCATGCTCTTCAGCCGGCAAACCAAACGCATCGAAGCCCATGGGATGCAGAACGGACTTGCCCGCCATCCGAGCCTGTCGCGCGACGATGTCGGTCGCGGTGTAACCTTCCGGGTGGCCAACGTGCAAACCGTCGCCACTGGGATACGGAAACATGTCCAGCACGTAAAGTTTGTCGCCCTCGACCGTTTCAGGAGTGCGAAACGTTTTCTGATCGTCCCAATATTTCTGCCAACGAGGTTCGATCTCAGCGGGATTGTAACGGGGCACTCGGGACTCCTGATGCAGCGTGTGTCGGAATGCAAGCACGGCGTTCTGGCCGGGAGAACAGTCAAACACGAGGGATTAAAGGGTCGCAGATTCGGACAGCTTTCCGTCCGAGATGTTCGCAAGCACAAAATTTTAACACAGCGGCGGAGCCCTTCCAGTCGGCAGCGGCAGATCGGTTCGCCAATCGCGTTTCGGATACTCGCTCTATCCTCAGGCAGTTGCCCCAGCTAAGATGAAGGTCGTCCTGCGTGTTCAGACTCTGTCCGCCTCGTCTTGGTAACAACCAGTGATTCGTCGCCACACCAAACTTCGATTAAATGCCGATCAACGGCAGAAAATGCGTGTGGCGGGTCAGTTTAATGCTCAGTTGATGGACGAGATTCGATCGATGATCCGTCCGGGTATCAAGACGATCGAGATTGATCGGCTGGTTTACGAATACACTCAGGATCACGGTCACACGCCCGCCTGTCTGGGTTACCCGGGCGAGCGAATGCCGTTTCCCAAGAGTTGTTGCATCAGCATTAACGACGTGATCTGCCATGGGATTCCGGGCGAACGCGAGTTGATGCCGGGTGACATCGCGAATGTTGATCTGACCACCATCGTTTACGGCTGGCATGGGGATCAATCAGAAATGTTTTTGATGGGTGAGCCGGATGAAATTTCCGACACGGCCCGAGCGGTGACTCAGTGTGCGTTCGATACGTTGTATCTTGCGATTAACGCCACCAAGCCGGGTTGTCAGGTCGCCGTGATTGGTGAAACGATTGTTGAACACACAAAGCGCAAATATGGTTTTGGCGTTGTCGACAAATACGTGGGACATGGAATCGGAGCCAAATTTCACCAGCGACCGAACATCCCGCACGTGCCGACTCGCCAGTCGTATCAGGAGCGTCTTTACCCGGGAATGTGTTTCACGATCGAGCCCATGATCAACGGCGGTTCGCCCAAATCTGTCTGTGATCGCCGCGACGGCTGGACGGTGCGAACTTACGACGGCCAGCCATCGGCTCAATTTGAGCACACGATTCTGATGACTGAAGAAGGCCCGGAGATCCTGACGCTGACTCAGCAGGGTCCCAAACCGGGCCATCAGTTTTAGGTTGAAATGCGGAT
Organism: uncultured Pirellulaceae bacterium; assembly: GCA_964468915.1. GTDB lineage: Bacteria > Planctomycetota > Planctomycetia > Pirellulales > Pirellulaceae > Mariniblastus. The sequence continues at coordinate 3,239 of CAYXWX010000016.1, read as the reverse complement.
CTCGCATTTGCCAATACGATCACGCCGGTGCGGCGCGACGCCGTTGAGCGAATCCCATCGTCAGTACCATTGCGATCAACGTCAACGAAGTCGGTTCGGGCACCGCAATCGTAACCGTCAGTGTCGCCTCCGGACTGAAATAGTCATTTTCGAACGAAAGCCTTGTTGTATTCAAGTCGAAGCTGAACTGCTCCCCATCAGCAAGCAGGCCCGAAAGCGTAACATCCCGATCGGTGATGGTGACCGATTGACCAGGCAACAATCCAGTCAAAGCAACTCCATCCAGATAAAACTCACTTCCAAAGATGTTCAGCTCAGATCTCGCAAACAAAGCCGAATTAAACGTCCCACCGCTAATGTTTACAATGCTACCGACGTCGGCAAGAATCGGACGTCCTTCACCAACAAACGTTCCGCCGCTGATGTTGACAATGCTACCCATGTCGGCACGAAAGCCACTGCCTATGGTCCCGCCGCTGACGTTGACCACGCTGCCAGATTCGGCATTAAACCGATCGCCTATGGTTCCGCCACTGATGTTGACCTCACTGCCTGACTTGGCGTCAAAAAAACGTCCTACGGTCCCACCGCTGACGTTTACCACACTGCCTTGACCTCCAAAAAAGAGAGCGCCCACGATCCCGTCACGAATATTCACCTCACTGTTGTAAACTGTGGTTTCGTCACCCACGCTTCCACCCTCTACGTTGAGCGTGGCATCGACGACCGCGAAGTTATCTGAAACAGATCCGCCTTCCTGAAGAGTCAACGATTGGCCTGCCCGCAAGCCAGAAGGGCCACTTACAACAGGAGAGTTAATGACGATCGGATTAAGATCTGGCTGAGGCAAAGGGGCTGAGGTCAGGGTCACATCTTCAAAAGTTCCAGTAGTAAATTCCTTCACGGCAAAGATGAAAGCTGAACCATCAGCCAGCGTACCAGTGAAAACATCACCAGTGGCTAGAGAGATTGTACTGTCCGAGAAATCAGCTCCATTCAGGCGAAACTCTCCGCCCATCAGCTCGACATCGCTGCCGGAACCGGCGAAAAAGTGCCTGTGAAAACTACCGCCGCTGATGTTTACCTCGCTCCCGGAACCGGCTATGAAGCTATCGCCTATCGCTCCTCCATTGATGTTCACCTCGCTGCCGGATCGGGCTTCAAGGCGATAGCCTATTGTCCCGCCGCTGATGTTCACCTCGCTATCGACCGAGGCCGTAATAGTACTTCTGACAGTTCCGCCGGTAATGTTCATACTGCTGCCGGATGTGGCAAAAACGCTCCCCACGCTCCCGTCAGCAACGTTTACCGCGCTGCCGGAAAGGGCAACAAAATGGCCGCCGACGGTTCCGCCACTGATGTTTACCTCGCTGCCGGAGCGGGCAACAAATTGAGAACCCACAGTTCCGCCACTAATGTTCACCTTACTGCCAGATACTTTGGCTTTATCACCCACGACCCCGCCCTCCACGTTGAGCGTGGCATCGACTACCGCGAAATGATCACGAAGGTGACCACCATCGAGCACCGTCAACGTTTGGCCTGCCCGCAAACCAGAAGGGCCATCGACAATCGGAGCATTGATGACCATTGGACTAAGATCTGCTGTCGGCAAAGAGGCTACCGTCAAAGTTACACCGGATAAAGTATTGGGGCCAAAGATGTAAGCGGAACCGTCGGACAATGTGCCCGTAAGAACGTCGTCGTCGGCCAGAGAGATTGTACTGCCGGTGAAGTCTGCTCCGTTGAGACGAAACTCTCCGCCAATCAACTCAAGATCGCTGCCAGATCTGGCAACAACTCCTCCTAAGACTCCGCCGCTGATGCTGACATCGCTGCCGGATTCGGCGGTGAAGGTACCAATGGTCCCACCGCTGATATTCACACTGCTTCCGGATGCGGCGCGAAAAGGACTGGAGACTGGCATGGTCCCGCCGCTGATATTCACCTCACTACCCGATTGGGCATGAAATGACCCGCCCAGTTTCCCGCCGCTGATGTTCACCTCACTACCGGAGTTGGCGCAAAACTGAAATCCTAAAATCCCGCCGCTGAGATTCACCTCGCTGCCGAAGTTGGCATCAAAGTTTCCACCAACTCTCCCGCCATCACTGACGTTGAGTTGCGTTGTCTGACCCGGCACCCCTCCAATGCTTTCGGATTGAGCGCCAGTGATTACGGACTCGTCCCCGGGTAAGTTAAGAACGGTGTCAAAGGAACTCGACGGCGATGGCCCCGGCCCGTTTACTTGCGCCAACGCTGGAGAATCAAGCAACGCCAACATGCCAATACAGACCGTTAGAAAACTGGTTAACAAAAGGGGTGGTACTCTGAGAATTTGAGTCATTGGTCGGTTCCAGAGATTTATTAGATCCTCTGGATTCAAGAAGAAGAAAAAGAAGAATTGATAATTGCACTCGGCTGAAAAGGTATCGAGGCTCATCAGCCACGGCACTGATATGACTTGCTACACATTGTCGCAGATCTCGGGTGCAGTTACAAATTATTTGCTTGAAAAGATAGGAGAAGTGAAAAGTCTCATCTGGGCAGCAGGCGTCGTTCTGAACCAATGAGGTTTCAGCGTGACGTAGCCGCAACGAGGTTGTGATTTTTTAAAGACGTTGTTCGTGGTAAAGTCTTCAGGCTTTTTGGAGTATTAAAAACAAGCAACAAGCGACTAAAAACAAGCGACTAAAGCCGCTACTACGAACGGGGCTGCCCGAAATGTGTACGGCCCCGGTTAAAAGATCAGAACCATCACAACCTCAACCGGGCAATTCCAGTACTTGGATTCTTTTAGGTTGATGCTGAGCCACGATGGATGACCGCTGGCCTGACGCACCCCTGCCCCGTCCGAGACTATGGTACGATGCCGGCAGTGGCAGCTTGCCATGTCGGTGAGTTATGCCGAAAGGCAGTTCACCGGCGTTCACCCCGCAACCGATTTCCAGCCAGAGGATCAGTCGAAATCATGAAGCCGATCAAGTTTTGCGTTCTCGTTTTCAGTCTCGTTTGGCTCATTTCCAACGCGTACCCGACCTTTGCTCAGCAGATGAAGCCGCCCGGTTTCAACGAACTGAAAATCGGCGACGCGGCGCCCGAGTTTAAACTGATGGGCATCGATGACGAATATTGGACGCTGGAGAATTTCAAAGACAGCAAGCTTCTGGTAGTGCACTTTACCTCCAACCATTGCCCCGTTTGCCATGCTCATGACCCAAGGCTGGTGAAGCTGGCCA
>CAYXWX010000015.1:43592-59857 GCA_964468915.1 uncultured Pirellulaceae bacterium | reverse complement strand
GCGAATGGATTGCGGATGGATTCTGGTTATTGAATCCTTGATTTTTAATTATCCAAGGGCGTCTCTCGGCATTCTCGGTAAGCAGTGTTCCCAACTGGTCCTGACTGTTATCGGAGCAACGGACGCGTTTGTTAACGGTAAGTTTGCGGTTTGCCACGGTTAGCGACAATTGGCAAAAGTTTCTGAAAAAAACGGTTCCGCGGTCGTTTGAGGCTGTACCTGGCGTTTCTTGAGGACCGATGACTCCTTGGCAGCTGCCTCGATTGCTCGCCGCGTACGCCTGCGCTGTGATCATGCAGGTCTGAACAAGCGAGAACACTCCGGTGTTCCAACCCAGTTCGTGAAATCCCTATCCCGATTGAATCATGAGCCAACCAACTCGTAACACGAACAGCTGGATTTCCGTCCTGCCATCGCTGGTGGTTCCCATCTGCCTCGGTCTGACGCTTTACGTTGGAATGCTGGCGATGATTCGACACGGCTATCTGGAGAACGAAACAGCCTTGCGTTACCTGACCGGTCATCCGGTTTCCAAGGTCAGCGTGGCAATGTTTCTGATTGGTGCTTCGTCACTGCTGCTGATTGCGATCAATGTGTTTGCTCAGTTTGCAAGTGAACGCGATCTTCGTTTTGCGCCATTGGAAAATAACGATCTGCCAGACGGCGTGAAACTGGATGACACTCAGCGATCCATCGCGCTGGGGCGGCAGCTGTTGGATTTTCCCAGTTCCGTCCATTCCCATTACTTGTGGCAGCGTCTGACCAACAGCCTGCTGTACGTGTATCGAAACGGATCAGCCGCAGGCGTTGATGAAGAAGTCAAATACCTTGGCGAGTTAGACCTGGACCGCCAGCAGCAACGGTACTCACTGGCCCGTATTCTGATTTGGGCCACACCAATGTTGGGATTTCTGGGAACTGTTCTTGGGATTTCGCAGGCGTTGGGAGGAATCAGTGTCGGGCCGGAAAATGATTTTCAGGCAATGATGAACGGGTTACGAGGCAGCTTGTACGTTGCGTTCGATACCACGGCACTTGCTTTGACGTTGTCGATGGTGCTGATGTTTATTCAGTTTCTCGTGGATCGGTTTGAGACCCAACTGCTAACGATGGTGGACCAGCGTGCACGGTCGGAGATTTCGAATCACTTTGAGTTTTCGCCAGTTGACGCTTCGGCGAACGAATCGGTTGAACGCCTCGGTCAAAAACTGATGGAAGCCACTCGAGAAATGATGGTTGCTCAAACGGAGATCTGGAAAAAAACCATTCATTCGGCAGAGAAGGCGTGGGCGTCATCGCTGACGGAAACGAATGAGCGTGTTCGCGTTAATTGGTCGAACGCGATGGAATCAACCTTGTCTCGAGTCGCCGAGGGCATTGACGGATCTGTTTTGAAGGCGGACGAGTCAATGGTGCGGCGTTGGAAGCAGTGGCAAGTTACGTTGTCGGACAACGCTCGATTGATGTGCCAGCAGCAGCAGGAACTGGCGGCTCAAACGACGGCCCTTCAATGCCTTGTGGAAAAAGAGGAAAACGAACAAGGCGTTCAGGAAGCATTGAAGGGTGCTCTTGATGCGATGGCGACCACCGAACAGCTGACCGCTGCGATCAATGGATTGTCAGAGCGGGTGGAACGACTGGACGTTGTGGAGACCGGCGAAAGTGCCTCAGTCGGTCCGGCTGAACCTGAAGCCAAGGCAGCCCGTCAAGACTCAGAAGTCATGAACCAATTGGCTCAAACGGCCTCGAAACGAGAAGTCTCGATCACTCGCCGGCAGTCAACGTTGGGCCATGATTTTGAAGATTTATCCGGAACGTTTTCTATAATGGAATCGGAGTCAAGTCCGTCGACGAAGACCGATTCCAAACGGCAGGAAACAGTTGACGAAGTCATTCTGCCAATTGCTCCGTATCTTTCGGGTCAGAAAACCGCTACTGGCAAAACTGAATCGCCAACTGCCAATTCAAAAACGAATCGGAAGGTAGCATGAAACGTCGCCGTCGCTCGCGGAGCGTCCTGGCCGTTTCGCTATTTCCGTTTCTTGCCGTTTTGATCTGCACGTTAGGTGTACTGATTGTGCTGCTGGTGCTGGCTGTCAAAGCAGCTGATTCGCAGGCAGCAGTCGCTCAAGCTGACGCGAACTCGACGTTGAATTCACGGCTGAACGAGCTACAGCTGGAATTGGAAGAACGACAGATTCAGATCGACGGTTTGAAGGACGTTCGCCCCGAGGCCCTGCAACGGCTTGAGGAAGCTCGTGCGACCCGAAGCCACTTTGAAAACGAACTCAGGCAGTTGCAACGTGAAGCTCGTTTGTTGGCGGAATCACTGTTGCGACTGGAGAATCAACGTCATGGAGTGCAGGCCGATCTCGTCTCCGATGTAGAGATTACGCAACTGGAGCGTAAGATTGCCGAATCGAAAGTGTTGCTTGCGCGAAAACGAGAGCAGCTGCCGAAAGTGAGCGATGTGGTTTACTCCATCCAGCCGTATCGAGGGAGCAACGGGACTCATCGTCGCCCAATTTATGTGGAAGCTCTTTCTGATCACCTGATGATTCAACCACTTGATATCAAGATCACGCAGACGGAACTTCGTAAGGCGGTGTTCCCGGGAAATATGCTGGATGCAGCCCTGTTGGCGATTCGCGAGTACTGGCAAAAATATGACCTTGAGGGTGAAGCAGGCCGAGCGTATCCGTTGATCGTAGTTCGACCGGACGGAGCTAAAACTTTTGAGCTGACTAGAAAGTCCTTGAAAGCGTGGGATGACGAGTACGGATACGAAATCGTTGATGCGGATAAAAAGATCGACTTTGGTCAGTACGATGCAGAACTGGCTGATGAAGTCAAAGTCGCGGTTGAAGAAGCTCGTAACCGTCAGAATCGGTTGGCAGAAGTTGCAATTCAGCGACAGCGGTTGAAACGCAAGCGAGATCTGGCTCGACGCCCCAGAAGCGAGCAGCGACCCGGCCTGACCGTTTCTCGCACGGGTGGTGGATTCGTGTTCAATGGAGTCAAGTCGGTTGACGGTCTCGATCGCGACGGCCAATACGTCAGTACGCATGGCTCTTCCAGATCGACCGGGGCTGCATCAAAGAAAAATTCGGGATCAAACGATCTCAGTGCAGCGTTTGCTGGCCGTGAAGCTGGTAGAACGCTTTCCAGCGCGTCCAACGCGGGTGGCGGCGGACAACAGAATTCAGGGCAGGCTGCCGACGGTTCCTCGGCTCAAGCGAACCAGCCTGACCAGGCGGATTCCAATCAGCCGCCTGCTGCTGCGAATTCCAGTCTGGCGAAAACTCGCGGCGCGAACTGGGCCCTGCCTTCTCGCTCAGCCGGTGCCGTGCCGTATGTTCGACCTCTTCGCATTGTTTGTTTCGAAGATCGCCTGATTGTCAAAGGCGCTCGAGGAGACGCGGTCGTGCCGATGAATGGGGCGACGGAAAAAGTGGTCGATGAACTGGTCAACGAGGTCTGGACTCAGATTGATTCATGGGGTGTTGCCGGTCAGAACAGCTACTGGAAACCTCAGTTGAGAATTTCTGTGATGCCGGGAAGCCATTTTCGCTTCCGCGAGCTGCGCCGTCTGATGGCCGATAGCGGCATTCTGGTTGAAGGAGCTGAGTAGATGGCGATTCGCGAAATCACAACCGGGCAGGATTCGTTTCTGGATATCGTTGCCAATCTGGTTGGCGTGCTGATCATTCTGATTGTCATCGTGGGTGCTCAAGCGGCATCCGCATGGAATCAGATCGAGCCGGATTCCGCGATCGCAAACGAGATCGAATCAGTCGAACGGCAAATTATCCGAGCTGGCAATACGGTAAAAACTCTCGAGGCTGACAATCACGCTTTGGAATCGGACATTCAGACTCAATCGATGTTAGCGGCGGTTGCATCTGAGAATCGACACAAGACACTCGTCGGGCTTGAAGTTGTCCGTCGCGAGCTCGAAACGCAGCGAAAGTTGCTTGACGAGGATCAGCAGCGGCAGTTTGATCAGCTGAGCAAAAAAACGGAATTACAAGAGGAACTGGATCGCATCGATCGTGAAACAAAAGCTGTTGCTGCCAACGCCCCGACGATTGAAAAGAGAACGATCGAGCATCATCCGACCCCGATTTCGCAGACCGTATTCACCAACGTGATTCACGTCAGGCTGATCAATGGTCAGTTGGCCGTTGTGCCCGTCGATTCGCTGACGGATCAGATGCAGCGAGAATGGAAGGTCAAGGCCGGGAAGTTGCGCGACCGGCAGGGCATTTCAAGTACGCTCGAGACGGTCGGACCGATCGATAATTTTCGCTTACAGTACGTGCTCGAAGCGTCAGGGAATCGCGTTACCTTGATCGGGTACCAGATTATTGCTTTATCCGAAAATATCGGACTTCGGTTATCCGATGTGCTGAAGCCTGGTTCTGATTTCATGCAGACTTTAAGCAAGCATGCGCCAGAAGATACGACGATTTCGATCTGGCTGTATCCGACCGAACTGAAAGCACATCGTCAGCTCAAAAACTGGCTTCATCAGCGAGGCTTCAAGGTCGCCAGTTGGTTGCAGGAGCCTGGACAATCAATCTCATTTGGTCCCCAAGGGTCCCACATCTCGGCACAGTAAACACATTTTGGAAGGCAAAACACGGCTTGTTCGCGGGTGCGGAAGGTGGATCGTTGTATTCCGAGCGGTATCCGTTTTTTATTTTGCCGAAGCCCCAAAAAACCGACGCGCACGAAGCAAGTGAGTCGTAAGTTCAAGTGCCTATTTTATGCGTATTGCCAAAAATTCGGTTGCAATTCAACAAGCGATTGCAGGGTACTTAAATGTCCACTTCATCAACTTGCAAATTTCTTTTGCAGACAGTCGTGAATACTTGTGCCGCTGTAAAATTGCGCGACTCCGTATTGGCGTTCGTCAGGGCGTTTGACTATAGTACTCACTGCTGAGTGTACGTTTGTGCTCTCGGCCCCTTCCTTATTAAGCAATCTGCTTAAAGCAACATTTTCTTTTGGAGTCCAATCATGGCCACGAAGAATCCTCGTCGAAATATATCCAGAATCGAAACAGTCAGTCCGTCAGGAAAAACGTACGGAGGCTGGGAGGTTCGCATGCAGCGTCGCGGAGAGAAAACTGAGAAGTTCTTTTCCGACAATGGTTTCGGCGGTAAAAACAAGTCTTTGCGAGTTGCCAAAGAGTTTCGAGATTCACTCGAATCCAAACTTCGCAAGTACACCGTCGAAGAGCTATCCGCGAATCCTTCAGTCCGCAACCAATCTGGGGTTGTCGGCGTGCGGCTTCACCAACAGAAGGATGTGCGTGGAGACTACGAGTACCACTACTGGTACTGGGTCGCTCAGTGGACGGACAAGAACGGCAAGCGTCGCACAAAGTCGTTCAGCGTGCACCAGCATGGAGACAAAGAAGCCTATCGTCTTGCTGTGTCAGCACGCAAAAAAGGCGTGCAAGAGGCATCTCGCTAGTTAACCAGAGAGTTTTCAAGTGCCACTCAGGCTGTGGGAGATTTGCTTCTCCACAGCCGAGGTCAGATTGCAATGAACATCAGTTGCTTGCGACGATCACCGCTTCGCCGACTTTGATGCCCAGCATCTCAGCCACGCTGATCCCAACGATTTCTATCTCCAGATGCCCGCTGCTTCCGCGCGAGGCTACGAGGGTTCCCATTGGCTGACCATGGTCCCCGGAGTGGATTCCGGCTGTCTCATGACCGCCAAATTTGATTGTCACAGAGTCATCTGAGGGCATGTCAGCGACTTGGTCGTTTGAGATATCAGTAATCAGGTTGCCTGAATCGCCGATCTTTTCGACTGAGCCTTCAATTTTCTTGGCCAAGGTGGGGCTCCACGTGGAGAATCATGTTTCCTCAATTTTACCGAACTGACAGCGCCCTGAAAACATCTGTCTGACATAACGGACGGCATGTCTTGATTGAAGGTCAGCTTCTCATCGCAAGGATATTTGATCAATCCGTCAATGGACGGCAGATCCGATCGTTTGGGTCAGTCGGGCGTGAAAACGCTGAACGTTTTTTCAGCAATGATCTCTCCGTTCAACTGCAGCGTCATCCGCCACGGCCCCAGTTTGTCTGCGATGGGTGGCCAGATCGTGTCCCCCAGATAGAAATTCCAGTCGTTGGATCGAATATGGACTTCTCCGTCGAACGGAGACCTGGGCTTTCCGTCTGAGCCGAGGATGCCAGGGTGATCGATACAATAGATCAGCAGTTGGTTTTTGGCTCCCTTGATGTTGACCACCATCCCGAACTCGATATCGATCACCGCCGGCACGTCAGTCGTGAATTCGGCAATTTTTGGCAGGTCTTTCGACTCGGAATCCCATCCATCATAGATGCCATAGCTGCGGATTCGGATTTCAGGTTTACGCTTGGGCATCAGCGATGTTGGAAAGCACTGGCGAAATCGTATCACGTCGTGTGAATATCGTACGGTAGAGCGTAATTGAAACTACGGCAATGAGAAAGCCAATTGCAGTTCCGGTTAACACCGCCCAGAACATACTTGCAGTTGCGACGGTTTTGTTTTGGCAGGGCGAGAAGATAGAAACGCGATAGCCGCTGGTCGCTTCGTACAGTTTTTGGAATGCCGAGATTTCTCGCGGTTTCAGTTCTTTATTGGTCGCTCGCAAGTTTTTTGTTGTTTCATCAAGTTCATTCTTCAATTGGGCATCGAGCAGTTCACGATAATTTTCGACTAGTTTGACAAGAACTTTTGTGCCGTCGGCAGGGTGGCGTGACGGATAGGTTAGTTTATAGATGCAAGTAGATTCTCGATCTTCTGTGACTTTGATATTCCGAGCAATTTTATCTGCGATTCGTTCGTCGCAGAGTCCGCAAAACGACGCCATTGATTTCAGTTCAGGAAATCGTTCAAGGCATGTTTTGATGGACGCCTTATTGGCGATCAAAAGATTGTGTTGCACGTGTTCAGAATCTTGAGTCACGGTAGGAGTTTCGCCCCAGCAGCCGTCGATAATTCCAGATATCCTGGGTGTGATTTGAATGACGTATCGGCTGGTGAATCGCATGCGGAACCGTTTGTGATACTCGGCGCCCACGAATGCTCCAATCAAGGTGCAAAGCATGAGTGGCAGGATTGTTTTTCTCATGCTACTTCAGCCGCTCGAGTTCTCCCGCGTCTCCAAGATCTTTGGGGCGACCGGCAGCCTTCTTATTTTTGATCAGTTCATCGATGCCAATGTATGGAGCGGAAACACTGCCGAAAGGAAGAGTCCTTCGCCGGGAATACGCTTCTTCGAACTGAACGCCCGCAATCGTTGTCAAAATGTCAACTCGATAGGGAACTTCTCCTATCATCTGTACTTTATCCGGCAACACAAAAGTTTCTCGTTCAAACCCCAGATCTGCTCCAAAAAAGACGTTCAGTGATGCGAGAATTCGATCGGCGTTATCTGCTGACATCTCGATAAAGAGATCCAAATCTTCGGTCGAGCGGGGATATCCGTGGGCGCTAACTGCATGCCCTCCGATGATCAAAAACCGGACTCCGTGATCAAGCAAAATTGAGACCAGCTCAATCCAGTCTTTGTAGATTTCCATGAGTATCCGCTATGGTTCAATCGTTAGCCCCGCGGCGATCCCGAACTTCAATTCTCGGATTCTCCCGAAGAGAGCTGGTCGGAGTATCGGGATGATGTAACTGCCATACTTGCATCGAAACCTGAAAGCAGAGCTCGATTCGCTCTTGAGGCGAAAGTGCTTTTCGCTCAGCAAGCAGAAATGCCTCAGCTTCTTCGTGGCTGTTGAATGTCCGGATGACTGGTTTCATCACCGCATTATCGTCTTCGAAACTCAATCGGCAAGTGAGTTTTTAGTTGCGTCGGCTTCAATTCGCTGGCACGTTTCACGCGTCAGCCATCCACGCCCAACATTTTCTTCAGATTGGCTTGAAGAGTTCCCGGATTGACGTTCGGGTTGATCTTGCGAGCCTGACCAATCAACGCGCCGAGGGCTTTGACCTTTCCTTCCTGAACCTGAGCCACCACTTTCGGGTTGGCGTCCAGAAGTTGCTGACAAAGATCGTCCAATTCGCTGCTGTCGACCTGACGGATCCCAAGCTTTTCAATGGCAGCCGTAGCGTCGATCGAGTTTTCAATCATCGCCGAAAGCACGTCCTTGCCGCGAGTCTGGTCAAGTTCGCCGTCGTTGATTCGTTTCAGCAGGTCGCCCATCCCATCCGCACTGACAGGGTAGTCAGCGATCGAGCCGTTTGTTTCGTTTAAGTGACGAAGCACTTCCTGATTGACCCAGTTGATCGCGAGCTTGCTGTTGCCGCAGGTCCCAGCGACAGACAAAAAGTAGTCGACAACTCCCCTTCCCTGATTGACCAGCACATCTGCGTCGTAATCGCTGAGTTGATGCTGTGCAATCAGATCTTCCCGCAGCTGCGATGGAAGCGTGCCGATCTCCTGCCGAATCGAATCAATCTGCTCGTCCGAGGTCACAACCGCGATCAGGTCGGGATCGGGGAAGTATCGGTAGTCGGCCGATTCTTCTTTCTCGCGTTGAGGCGTGGTCACGCCCAGTTCATCGTCCCAGCCGAAGGTTCGTTTGGGAGCCCCGTCGATTGTGCCACCGGTTTCCTTCCATTCGTCCAACTGCCGCACAACTTCATAGTTCAACGCACGCTCGGCCGCGCGGAAGCTGTTCATATTCTTGATTTCGACGATGGGCGTAGCGATTTTCTGTCCGCCCACATTGATATGCAGATTGATGTTCCCGTCACACCTAAGACTGCCTTCCTGCATGCTGCAATCGCTGACATCGATGTAAGTCAGAATCATCTTCAGTGATTGCAGAAACGCTTTGGCTTCGGCCGCCGAACGCATGTCGGGTCGAGTCACGATCTCCAGCAGTGGTGTGCCGGTTCGATTGAGGTCAATTTTAGACTTTCCGCCTTTGCCCGATTCGTCGTGTGAACTCTTGCCTGCGTCTTCCTCCAGATGAGCCCGTTCAATTTCGATTCGTTTGGGTTCAAATACACCGTCGGAATCTGAAATGTCCAGGTGCCCGACGCCGCAAATCGGCTTGTCGAACTGACTAATCTGATAGCCTTTTGGCAAGTCCGGATAGAAGTAGTTCTTGCGGTCCCACTTGGTGTACTTTGCAATCTCACAATTGAGGGCCAGCCCCGTTTTGATCGCCAGCTTCAGTGCTTTCTTGTTGAGCACAGGTAAGGTGCCGGGCATGCCCACGCAGACAGGGCATGTCAACGTGTTCGGAGCTTTGCCAAAGATCGTGCTGCATCCGCAGAACAATTTTGACTGAGTCTTCAATTGGACGTGGACTTCAAGGCCGATAATGGTCGTCACATCGGCATCGGTCACAGCCTCGCGATCGGCGGTCGAAATTTGAGTCGTGGTGCTCATGATTGAGGCCTCCGCGAGTGCCAGTCGGTATGCTGTTGAAACTGATGAGCGATTTGCAGCAAGGTCGATTCGTCGAATGCTTTGCCTTGCAGTTGCAGGCCGATCGGCATCCCTTCTGCAAAGCCGCATGGAATCGAGATCCCAGGTAGCCCGGCGAGGTTCGCCGTCACCGTGAAAATGTCCGCAAGGTACATCGTCAGCGGGTCCGTCGTGTGCTCGCCAAACTTGAACGCTGTTGTTGGAGCGGTTGGGCCGAGAATCACATCACACTTCTCAAACGCGGCGTCGTAATCATTCTTGATCAAGCGTCGTACTTTTGAGGCCTTGATGTAGTACGCGTCGTAGTAGCCGCTGCTTAACGCGTAAGTTCCCAGCATGATCCGCCGTCGAACTTCGTCGCCAAACCCTTCCGCTCGGGTCAGCCCATACATGTCTTCAAGATTGTCGGCCGCTGCACGCATCGTATACCGCACGCCATCGAAGCGAGCCAGATTTCCTGATGCCTCGGATGATGCAATCACGTAGTACGCGGCGATTCCATATTGCGAATGAGGAAGGCTGATGTCGACGGTCGTCGCCCCCAGCGATTTCAAGACTTCAATCGAGTCATTCATCGACTGGCGAATATCGTCGGACAAACCTGATTCGAAGTGTTCCTTGCACAGTCCGATTTTCAGCCCGTCGAGCGGTTTATCCAGATCTGCCGAGAAGTCCGGCAGCGACTCACGAGCCGAAGTCGAATCCTTGTCGCAATGCCCGCCCAGGACATTCATTGCCAATGCCGCGTCCCTGGCGGTGCGAGTGAACGGGCCGATCTGATCCAGACTGCTGGCGAATGCGATCAGGCCAAAACGACTGACGCGTCCGTAAGTTGGTTTCAATCCAGTAACACCACAAAACGATGCTGGCTGTCGGATGGAGCCTCCCGTGTCTGAGCCGATTGAAATTGGAGCCAGATCCGCTGCGACACAGGCCGCTGATCCACCGCTGGATCCGCCGGGAACGCAATCGGTGTTCCATGGGTTCTTCGTGGCTCCGAAGGCGGAGTTTTCCGTCGAGCTGCCCATCGCGAATTCGTCGAGGTTGGTCTTTCCGATCACGATGGCGTCGGCATCGGTCAGTTTTTGCACGATCGTGGCGTCGAACGGAGGAACAAACGTCTCCAGCATCTTTGAAGCGGCCGAGGTTCGAATTCCTTTGGTGCAGATGCCATCTTTGACCGCAACGGGCAGGCCTGCCAGCGGGCCCAATGTTTCGCCAGCGGCACGTTTGGCATCAATTTCCTCAGCCGTCGCAATGGCTGACTCGCGGGCGACGTGCAAGAAAGAATTGATTTCAGGATCGCGTTGTTCGATGGCAGACAGAAAGTGTGCGGTGCAGTCGGCTGCCTTCAGGTCACCTGCGGCAACGTGATCAATGATTTCGGCGGCGGATAGGGTCGAAATTTCCATGGGCTTCAGTTGCTTGTTTCAAAACAGGCTTAACCAAACACGGGCGGAACGCGATAGAACTCGCCATCGCTGTCGGGAGCATTTTCCAGAATCGTTTCCCGGTCCATGCTTGGGCGAACGACGTCATCACGCACGGCGTTCACGGATTCGGTTGCTCCGAAGAACGGTTCAATGTCTTCAGCGACTTCAACCTGAGCCAGTTGGTCAACGTAGTTCAGGATCGAACCCAGATGACCGGCTGCCTGATCCGCTTGATCGTCGGTCAGAGAAAGCCGAGCCAATTTCGCGACATGAATGGCGGTCTTGCGATCGATTTTCTCTGACATCGGCAGCCTGCTTCAATTCAAAAGTCGGTTCAAAAAAATGGCCCAGCGAAAAAGCTGAGCCAGCGTCAGATCTCAAATGTCGGGTGATGCCAGTCTGAGCACCAACTACTTGGCCGGCAACGCAAAAGGCTTGGCCTTCACCGCTTTTCGAACGGCGCCGCTGCGGATGCACTGTACGCATACTCGCATGAACTTGTTGCCACCTTGAGGCAAAGCAACCTTGATTCGCTGCAGGTTGGGGCGAAACTGACGACGCGTGATCCCAGTTTTCTTGGTTCCAACGCCGCCCAGATACTTGGCCTTACCGCGTGTTTCAACACTGTTGCCCATCTGAGGGCCTTTTCCACAAACTTCACAAACGCGAGCCATGACTGAATCCGTCTAAATTTCCGCAAAACTACTTCAAAAACAAGCCGCACAGTATATCAACTGTTGAAACCCTGACAACGCCCAAAAACATGGGTTTTAACCAACATAAAGAGTGCGTTTCGGCATTTTTTCGGCCCCGGGTTGAGCCAAATTCCCAATCCAAGCGTTCAAATCCAAGTGATCAGGCGACTGCTTCGGACTGGGGTGGCACGTCTGAGCTGGCTTCGAAGCCTTCGCACAGCTTGATCGCGTCCTCAAACGAAAGCAGATCGCGTTTGCTGGCGGGGTGCTTTCTGAACCACGCCATGATCAGCAGTTGCAAGCTGGTATCCAGAATCGAGCCCGCATCCGGGACTTGCTGCTCGGCCGCATTGGTCAAAAACGAGTTTGCCGAATCCGCGCGTTGGGCACTATCGGGCGCCAAGGCCGAACCGAGCAGGCGTCCTGATCGCAAGACAAGCCACGCCGTTCGTCCCCTGGTGGCAGCGACTTGCAGGACGCCATTGAGCAATTTTTCTGATTGTCGGAGTGCCGACAGTCGGCGGCTGAGCCATGTCAGTTGATCAAAATGGTCTCGCAACACGACCGCTCGTTCGAACGACTGTTTTGCAGCCGCTTCATGCATCTGATGCTCCAACCTGCCAAGGGCCGACAGGTCACGACCCTCAAGGAAATCGATTGCCGCATCCACATTTTTTCGATACTGCGACTTGCTGCAAAGACGTGCGCATGGTCCGGGGCAACTGCCCAATTCAAAACGAATGCACTTGGCTGATTCTGGATTGTCAAAAAGTGTGGGTTGATTGTTGAAAGTGAACGTCGTCTTGTCGGGGCAATCACGCAGCTGGAACACTTGATTCAACGAGTTAACTGCTGATCGCAATTTTCCGGTTCCTGCAATCGGTCCATACGCGTGTGACAAACCGCTCGAAATCCGACGTACGAATTTCGCGTTGGCTGCCGGTCCGGATGTGATTCCGATGAATGCTGGTTGGCGGCGTGTTGGCTGTCCTTGTTTGTTGAAATCGGGTCGCCATCGGCAGATCAGTTCCTGCTCGCGGATTAACGCCAGCAGTTCGTCAGCCATCGGCTCCCAAACGAGGCGTCTGCTGTGTTTACGGATTCGGCCTGCCTTCGGGTCGCATGGATTCTTCGCAAGATAAGTCAACAGTCGTTTTCGTAACGACTTGGATTTGCCGACGTAGCAAATCTGTTGGTTGGCATCGATCCACCCGTACACGCCTGGCGTCAAAGGACAGTGATCATGCAACATCGCGCGGGCTTCCATCCGATCGGTCGGCAGGTCATGTTCCTGAAGTCTGCGCCGGGTTTGCTGGACCAACAGCGAGGGCCCGAAGCCAGTAAAGGCAGGCGGTGGCGATGAAAGCAATAGACTCGTCACTGTCTCCCTCCGTGAGCGACGTGAAAAATTTTCTTTTGGTTCGAATACGACCCCGCGGACTTGAACCCATGACCGGCGAAACAACCAGTTTGACTCTGCAGCGAGTGATTGCCAAGCTCAGCCATATGCAGAGCGGCATAGAAAAATTTCCCGCACAAGCGTTTTGATGCTATCACGCAGATGTTTTGGATCAGGGAAAGCTTCAGCTGGGGCTTGAAAAACATTCCCAACCCCAAGAAAAACAACGGTGTGGTTTTTCGTGCCCGATTCGATTGGTCGGGATATATTCACCAGACCCGACGATCAACACGACCCGAGTGAAACTTTGCGGGAATTTCGGTCTGGGAAAATTTGAATCTGAAATACATCAAGGTTTGTCGCTTGACTGGTCGATAAACCCTGTACGCCCGAATGGGTTGGTGGGACACGGATCGTCCTGCATCAGGATTGAAGTTACGGCGTGGCGATGGAGCGACATGCCGTAACTTTTTTGTGCGCTGGGTGAAAACCACGAGTTTGCCTTGCTGCAAGAGGGTTTCGCCGTTTGCGTGCTCTGCGTTGTGCAATCCAACCTGTAGACTGTCTGGATGTCTACTGATGCGGAAATTTCTGGATCGGCTGGTCAGCCGAAACGCAAACCTCGGTATCAGCCCTTGGTTTTGGCGGTGATTCCATTTGCTTTCGGGATCATCCTCGATCGCCGGTTCGACTTTCACTGGTTGAGCTGGCTGGGCCTGTGTTTGGTTTTGTTATTAGGCTGGTGGTTGTCGACGAGATCTTTCCAAGCCAAAGACAAGACGAGAGACAAAGCACAAGAGACCAATTTCCTTTGGTCGTCTATCTTGCTGACTGCCGCATTCATCTCACTTGGAGGACTATGGCACCACGCCCGCTGGAACTGGTATCCGGACAACCACATCGCTTGTTTTGCAGCTGCAGAACCACAGTTATGTTGCGTGCGAGGGAGGTTGGTCAGTGAGCCTCGAACGATTATTCGCAGCGAAGCCGAATCGGCGCTTGATCCACTGCAGCATCCGGTTCGGACTCGACTGCGTTTGCAACTTTACGGCATCCGCGACAAAGTAGACTGGGTTTCCGTTGCGGGGCAGGTGGACGTTTTTCTGCATGAGATGAATGGTGAGTTTCGGTCGGGAGATCATTTGCAGGTTCAGGGAAAATTGTTTGGGCTCAAGCCGCCAACAAACCCCGGGCAATTTGATTTTGAAAACTACATGCGGTCTCAGGGGCGATTCGCGACAATCCACACCTACGATTCTCATTCAGTTCAGATGCTGGATCGACCGGATCACTGGGCGGGTGCTCAGTTGCTGTCCAAGATCAGACGGCGGCTGAACGAGGTTGCCTGGCGACTGATTGATGGCGATGAAGCCGGCTTCGCCTCAGCCATCCTGCTCGGCAACCGCGAACAGCTTTCTCCCAACCGACGTGCGGCATTTCTTGAAACCGGGACGGCGCATTTGCTGGCGATTTCAGGGTTGCATGTTGGAATTCTGGCCGCATCCATCTTTCTGCTCTGTCGGCTGGGGCTTGTTGGAAGAAGGAAGTGCCTGATTGCGACCATCGCGTTCGTTTTGTTTTACATGTGGTTGGTCGAGTTCCGGCCGACGGTTGTTCGGGCTGCCATCCTGATCAGTTTGTTTTGTATTGGTCGGCTGGCGGGCCAGCGAGCGTATTCGTTCAATCTATTGGCGGCTTCGGGATGGATCGTTCTGCTGATTAACCCCAGTGATTTGTTTGGTGTCGGGCCTCAGTTGTCATTTCTGGCCGTTGCGACATTGGTTTTTGCCAGAGATTGGATTTGGTGGCCTCGCAGCAAAGACCCGATCAAGCAATTGATTGCCAGCAGTCGGCCGGGATGGCTTCGTTGGGTTTACCGTCTCGGACGCTCATTTCGTGCGACGGCTCTGGCCAGTGCGTTGATCTGGGTATGTGCGGCTCCGTTGGTGGCGTGGCATTTTCACTTGGTGGCTCCGGTGGGGCTGATCCTGAACCCTCTGCTAATGCTGCCAATCGCTTGTGGGCTGTACGCGGGAGCCGCAACATTGATGTTCGGTTGGTTGAGCGAATGGCCAGCCAGGTTTTTCGGTTGGGTGTGCGAGCTGGCACTTGGTGGAATTGAATCGGCGATCCAATTGGCTCAAGCGTTGCCGTTGAGTCATTTCTGGAGTGCGGGGCCACCCTTGTGGTCGGTAATTGTGTTTTACGTTTTGTTGTTCTGGTGTGTCGTTCACCCAAGTACCAGAATTCCCGGTCGCTGGGTGGTGGGTGTCGGACTTGCCTGGCTGGCATTCGGTTGGCTGTTGCCGGCTCAAGTGTCGACAGTGCAGCGTTCTCCGGTTGAACAATCCATGGTTTGCACTTTTGCTGATGTTGGTCACGGCACGAGTGCGCTGGTTCAATTCCCCAACGGAAAGAATCTGCTTTATGACTGCGGTTCGTTCTCTTCTTCGCGATACGGACTGCAGAATGTTTCATCTGTTCTGTGGACTCAAAACATCGTTCATCTCGATGCGGTGGTTTTGTCACATGCAGATGTCGACCATTTCAACGCAATGCCAGGGATTTGCGAGCGATTTTCGATCGGAGTCGTCTATGTCTCACCCCAGATGCTGAATAGCGATTCTGAGTCAGTCGCTGTGGTGAAGAAAGCGATTGAAAATTATGGCATTCCACTCAGAGAGATCACGTCCGACGATGAAACACGCTTGAATGGCGAACCGTTCACGATTGAGGTGCTCAGTCCATCCGATGCGGAGCCAGGCTCGAACGACAACGCGGACAGTTTGGTGCTACGGGTTTCAAGCCTTGGTCGAAGTGTGCTTCTTCCGGGCGATCTGGAAGCGGAGCGTCTGGAGAAATTGTTGAAGCTACCCCCAGTCCAATCCGACGTGGTGATGCTGGCACATCACGGCAGCCCAAACAGCCAACCGCGAGCGTTCATCGAATGGTGCCAGCCAGAGATTGTAGTCGCCAGTTGCGGCAGAGGGCGATTGAAGCAAGAAGTCGAAACGGCAGTTGCCGCCCTGCCCTGCCAGTTTTTTCGCACCGATCGCGACGGCGCGATCCGCATCAAGATGACGAAGAGTCACCTTGATGTGACGACGTATCCGGAGGGATGCTGGGTCAATTCGAGCAGGCGACCGTAGATTCGTGAGTCTTGACGAAGGTAAGTCACAAGCATAACTGATTCGAGAAAGTATCTGATTTTTTGCCGATATCAACCCTGGTCTGACACCGATCATGTTGGGTATGGCGACGGCGGCCGGGCCACT
>CAYXWX010000015.1:27348-43492 GCA_964468915.1 uncultured Pirellulaceae bacterium | reverse complement strand
TCAACCCTGGTCTGACACCGATCATGTTGGGTATGGCGACGGCGGCCGGGCCACTACCGGGCCACTTCTTTCGCTGGTCACTTTGTTGCGACGTCGCTGAATCCGATGCAACGTCGCGTGAAGAAATTCACGTCCCACCATTTATGCTGGTGTTCGGTGGCTTGCCCGGATTGGCGCGCCCAATCAAACTACGGTTGCGAGTTTAACAACCTGATGTCACAGTAAACTTGATGTCACAGTACGTGAGTCAGTCTGCTCTGTCCAAACCCCGCCTCCCATTTGAATTTTTTCAGTCGTGAACACATCAACCTCACTCAGAGCCAATGTGGACAAGTTGGTTGCTTTGCGAACTCAGCTTGCATTGACTCAAAAACAAGCAGGAAAATTGTCCGGTTACAGTGAGCGATTGATTCGCAAGCTTGAACGTAACGGGTCGGTGCGATCACAGACTTTGCATGACGTTGTTCAGTGTTATCACAAACAGTTAAGCATCGAAGACTGGAATCTGGAGAATTTTATTGACGTCGATCGTCGATCCGATGCTCCCAAGACGCTGCAAGGCGATGAATGTCCGAACTGCCAGTTGCTGCGAGAGTATTTTGATACGGTGTACTGTAAGCGACAGAAAGAGAAAATCGATGACTACTGTTGCCAGAACATTCGGTTTACCGGCGAAGGCGCAAGTCGGACAGGCATCGACGTGATTCATCAACGAGCGGAAGCATTGCTGGGGGCCTTTGATCCGATTGAATTCAAATTCGAGCGAATCCACAGCATTGACGATATTGTGTACGGATTCTGGTTTGCTCGTCAAAAGCACGTTGGTGATTTCTTCGAAATACCGCCAACAGGTCGTTGGGTGGAGATTCGAGGAAACTCGGTTGCTCAATATGCTGATGGGCTGGTTGTGGATGCGGAAGATCATTTTGACGTGGAGTCCGTTGTCCGTCAGTTGACTGGCCAGGAACCAAGACTTATTTAATTTCGAAGCTCAAAAGTCTGGTTCGTTCCAGCGGCGTCAAATGCCTGGATCGATAAAAAGTAATTTCTGAACGCCTTACCTTGAGGTTCGATTTCAAACCGGAAGAACTCACTCGCTTGCGCTTCGCGCCTGTAATGTTGCACAGAGCCTGGCCCGGATATTTCGTAGGCCGGCAACAAGGTCTCGAAAACACTGCCGTAACTTTGCAAACCAGAAAGTTGTCAAAAACAGTCTGTCATTCTCGACGGCAACAAATCCGAGACCGAAGTTCCGGCAGGGCAATGGTTTGCGTGTTACAGCCTACATCTCAGATGAAATATCCGGGCTAAGTCTGGTCAGTCGTGACGTATTGCCGACTGGTGACAATGATCGCTCCGACGATCAAGCAGGTGCCGCCAATGATCGCCAGCGAAGCAAGATGCCATGGATCGGGCCACGGTGGGTAGAGACTTTCGAATTCGGACCGACGGTCGGGTAAAAAGTATCCCAACCAGCTGATTCCCAGCGTTTGCAGGTGTAGCCGAACGGTGAATTTATTGACAACCGCTGGAACGGTTGCAAGAAACAGATCCGACAGCAAAACATAGGCAGCGGAAACCACCATCGCTCTCTTGATAAAAATGGTGCCGATCATCGAAAAGATGGCTGCGTAGACCGCACAGGCAAGAAGATAAATCCCCACCAGAGAAATCCATTTGCGAGCCGGTTCTTCAATGCCAAGGTAGTGATTCACGATCGCCATGCATAGCGAAAGCGATACTACCGAAACCAGAAATGAAACGAGGAACGCGGTCAGGAATTTTCCAAAATAGGTCGACAGTCTTCCTGCCGGACGGCTGGCCAGAAAGCCCCAGCTTTTTCCTTCCAGTTCAGAATAAACATTTGCCGGAGCCCACAGCAACAGCGTCAGAATGCAAACCATGCTGACCAGAAATACGATCGCGAAAGTCGAAAACGCATGAACTGCTGCGACTGCTTCCGGGAGCCTTGCGTTGACCATCTGCGGCCCCCGAATCAGCAGAAACATCATCGCTCCGGGAAACAGCACCAGCACCGCTGAAACGGCAAGACGCTGGGGGGTAAACGAACGACTGAGTTCGAACTGGCAGGTGGCCAGCGTGCCTCGAATCAGGTTGATCATAGGTTCACGCTCCGCTTCATCTCACCACGATGGATTTTCATCAACGTCGCGAACAATGACTTGAGCGAATCATCCGTCGAATTCATTTCGAACACTTCGACCCCAGCTTCACGAATCAGAGAAGGAAGGCTTTCGTAAACGTTCGATGCCGAGCGAGTTGTCACCACCATGGTCTGGCCGTCGTCATCGAAATCGATGGATTCGATCTCGCATCGTTCGATCAGCAATCTGGCCAGGTCCGTGGGATTGTCGCAGCGAACTTCCAGAGTGAAAGGAGAATCAGCGAGGATGCGATGAACTTCTTCGGGCGAACCGGAAGCTAACAATCGACCTCCCGAAATCAGCAGAAACGAAGGGTGAACCGCTTCAATTTCATGCAACACATGGCTCGCCAGAATCACGCTTTTACCTGAGGTCGTCCAATTTCGCACGAAGTCAACCATTTCATGTCGGCCAACTGGATCGAGGCCATTGAAAGGTTCGTCCAGGATCAAAAGCTCTGGTTCATGAGCAATCGCCTGAGCAATCTTGGTTCGTTGCCTCATGCCAAGCGAGTACGTTTGAATTGGTCGATCCATGAACGCGGTCATTCGTACCTGCTCCATGGCATCGATCGCATTTTTTTCTGCTGTTCTCGATCCAATACCATGCATCCGTGTCAGGTAGGTCACCCATTCCCTGCCGGTGATGCGGGGATAATAAATGTCAGTGGACGGACACAGCCCAACACGTCGCAACAGATGACTTCGACGCCACGGATCTTTTCCAAACAGGCGCACTTGTCCCAGTGTCGGCTTCAACTGGCCAAGAATCAGATTGATCAATGTCGTTTTGCCCGAACCATTGGGGCCCAGCAGTCCGTACGTACCCGGCGAAAGCGAAAGGCTCATGTCATTGATGCCGATCACATTCTGATAAAGTTTCGTGGCGTTTCGTAATTCGATCATGCGTGACGAGGACGAAAAAATCGGGCGTCAGTTTTCTACAGCGACACTGAACATAGCGGTTCTGACTTTCTACACTCGAATCGGAGCCGAAATCCGATGATATAAAACCACCAGCGAGAAAATCGTCACTCCAGCCAGGACAAGTGCACTCACGTAAATCTGACCGAAGCTTTCAAAGCCAAAGATCCATGCCTGGACGTCGCCGAGATTGTTGTACAGCGACAAAGAAGACCAACGTAGCGAAACGGGATCGTTGGTCACGATGGGATTGAACGGTGGTGAACGTTTGCCGACGGCGACAGAGAAAAGAATTGCGACCCAGGCTCCGTGACCCATCGCCCAGACGGCGAACCACGCAAAATTCGCGAATCGGCTCTCCTGAGTCAGCGACGACAACATGATTGAAATGGATGCAACGGGAATCACCAGGACGACGGTCGAAGCGAGGATTCGCAATGGAATGTCCCAGGTGCTCCAGAAGACGGAAATGTCCGGAGACATCATGATCGCAAAGAAATACAACGCGATGGCAGGCACCAGCGTGACCATGGTGATAAATGCCGTCGGGACCAGCAGCTTACCAATCATGTATTCCAGACGTCCGATCGGCCGCGAAAAATACAATAAAAACGCGCGCGAACGAATGTCCTGTGCGACGAGCGCGGGGGCGATCGATCCGACCATGAACAGGATCAACATTCCCTGTGGGTAGCGAAAGAAAGTCATTAACAACCAGCCCCAGACAGTGTTCCGAGTTTTAATCTCGTCATCGGATTCCAACGCGGTCGCGATCACTTCCACATTGGGAATCATCTTGTATTGCCGCCGAACGATCCGAGCAACATTCTTTCTGCTGCCGCCAGTCAGACCTGCGTTGGAGGCGATTTCTTTTCCTAACGCTGCTTCAGAAACGGTGGACACCAAACCGGTTGAATCGTTCTTCAACGAGTTTTCAATAAAAAAGAAACCGACGCCCCAGTACATCACTGGCAACCACGCAAGAAACAGAATCCTCGCAACCCATCGCGATCGCAGGGCAAGCCGGATTCCGGTGTAGGTGATAATTTTCCATCGAGTCAGCGGGCTCGTTTTCTTCCCGTCCCATCCTCGATAGCCAACGTCATGAATCGGCACGATGAGACTCCTGAACCGTTTGCAAGAAGATATCTTCCAGTGAATTTTTTGCGGGAATCAATGATCGGATCACACTACCGGTTTCACTGGCCGCAGTCCAAATTGCGGTCGCAAGATTGGGCTGTTCGCTTTCGACCAGAATGGACTGATCGGGCTGCAATCTGGGTTCCAGTTTTTGGTGCGCGAGTTGATCCATGATGGAGGTGTGATCACCAAGAACGCGAAACGATACGCTTGGTGACGTCGTGCGGTTCAGGTTGGCCAGCGTATCCTGAAGGACAACCCGGCCCTTGGAAAGAATCACGACATCGGTGCAGATCGCCTGAACGTCCGGCAGAATATGAGTCGAAATCAAAACCGATTTACCGGCTTCTCGATGTAACAGGGCGATGCGGTTGAGCAATGACTCACGCTCTTCCGGGTCCAGCCCAGAGGTTGGTTCATCCAGAATCAGCAACTCGGGATCATGCACGATCGCAGCGGCGAACTTGATTTTCTGTCGCATGCCTGTCGAGTACGTCTCGATCGTGCGATACCGTTCCTGTCGCATCCCGCAGAAATCGAGAATCTCATGTGACCGTCGCAGTGCCTCGACTTCAGGCAATCCCGAAAGGCATGCCGAAAACTGAACGACTTCCACACCCGACATCCCCGCGATGTAACAGTCGTCTTCTGGCATGTAGCCGACACTCGAGCGAATTTTTCTGCCTGCCTGGCCAATCGAATGCCCCAGCACGGTTCCTGTTCCCGCCGAGTAGCTGACGAGACCCAGCAGCAGCTTGATCAGTGTGGATTTGCCTGCTCCATTCGGACCCAGTAACCCTGTGATTCCCGGTGGAATGTCCAGTGACACGCCCGCCAGAGCTTTCTGAGTTCGGTATTGCTTGACGATGTTTTGCAGTGAGATCAGCGGCGTCATGCTGTGGGCGGATGCAGGTGAGTTGATCGTCAGTTGGATGTCAGGTCGGTCGTTCTACCAACCCATGACCATGTTGGATTCAATCGCCTTGCGAGCTTGATCCAGATCGTTACCCGTTTCTTGCATGTACAGGCGGATCGCATGGACTTTGTCGCCCGACGCTTTGGCCAGACAGTCGCGAGCTGTTCCACACGGATCGGTGCGTTGAGTGATACCAAGCACGCCTTTGGAGATAACCCAGCTGTCGCGAGGACGTTTGCTGAGTCGAACAACACTCTCTTCCGGATAGGAGTCTGTCACAACTGCCTGAGCGGTTCCCTCATCATCGGCCCACGTGATGATGATGTGGCCTTCTGTTTCAACTTCGAATAATGGCATGACGCAGCTTTCCGTATGAGCACCAGAAAAACGAGAGTCTTCATTCTGACACTAATGGATGGACCTTTCAATCAGGTCCGCAAGCAGTTCACCAAACTGGTCGGTCCCGCCGCTTCAGCAATGGCTCGCAAACGACCGCTGGCAAGATATTGAACGTCGCAGTCGGCAAATGGCGAGGCCGCTGTGAAAACGAAGATTTGATCTCATCCTGTTTCCCGCAATCTGCGGCCCCAGTCGCGGACGATCATCGCCGCAAGGGATGCACGGTGCCCGGAGCGTAGTGACTTGTCCCCTGCAGGACCGCGTCAGGAATGTTGACTTCCGAAACGTGTTGCTGAGCAGGTTCGACAGGCGTGCTGGCTGTGATAACCAGGTTGGAGTTGCCGTTTTCCTGGAAACTCACTTGGGCCGCTCGACTGTTGGGGGCCTGAGCCGGAGTGGCACTGGCTGAATGGTTGGAAGGAGTTCCATAACCATGGTACTGAGTACGCGGGTAGTTTGTGTCCGGGTAGGTTGATGTTCGAGCAGGCGCCGCTTCGCTTTGACCGTAGCTGGTCGAGTAGCCCGATTGCTGGTTCGCGACGGGACTGAAATTTTCTCGCAGCACATTTTGCGGAGCCGATGACAAAACATGGTTCGTACTGCTGGCCGTTCGCAGTGGAGCGTTGGAAGGGTACATTTGCGGGTAAGCCTGTTGCGGCCTGGCCGATGGCGCTACCGGCGGAAGAGCCGACTGCGGCTGCGTTGGGCGAGCAGTCAGGCTCGCTACAAATTCAGTACGTTGGGGTTGCGAAGCAACAGGAGACGCCTGTGGTGGAGTGATCGGCTGGAAATTCTGAACTGGGGCCGGCACCTGAGCGGCTGCTGGAGCTTTTGTCGCAGCAAGCTGTTGCTTCATGAATTTCTCCTGTTCGGATTTCAACTGAGCCAGTTGAGCTTGCAGCTGAGCGACTTGTGATGAAACTTCAGCGTTTACGTTGTCAGAGGCAGCGGGGGCAGCAGGAACCGACAGTGGCTTGGGCGGAGCAATTCCTCCAAACGCGTTCGACGCAGATTTGCTCGCGACACTCGCGATATCGGAAGTCGCAGCTTTTGTCTTGGTTGCGGCTTGCTTGAGTCGTTGCTCGAACCGGCTGAGCTGATTGTCGGATGAGCCTGAAGCACGGTCCAAAACTTTATCCGCAGCAGACGCGAGCTTTCCTTTCGAATTGTAAAGTGATCGGTTGACCGCCATCAGCGAGTTATCCACGCTCTGTTTGGCTGACTTGACCGACGCAGGTAACTTGAAGTCATTCGATGATGGTTTCAAATCGGCAACCTTGTCGCCAATCGACTGCTCGATCGCTTTGGACGAACTGGCCAGTGCCGCTTGAAAATCGCGTTGTGCTTTTGTGATCTTCTCGTCAACGATTCCCGATTTTGGAAGCGAATTGCGTGACGACCCGGGGTCGAATTCGAATTTTCCTCGATCGGCCAGTTTGTCGACTGCTGACCAGGCGGCGACTTTGTACGGTTCACGAATTGGAGCCGTCAGTTGGTCTTTCGTTTCAGCAATCTGGGAGCGCAGCGATTCGACTTCTCCTCGAACTGATTCTTTGCTCGATGCAAGCGCTTTGTTGATGGGTGAAGGGTCAAAGCTGAGCGATGGAGGCTTTGGCAGGTTTCCCTTCTTGGCCATCAGGTTTTCGCTTTTCCAAAACGCCAGCTTGGACATGTTCGGTTTGGCGAGTTTCGGCATCGATGGCATCGCCAGTTTCGGCAACGTTGGCTTGGGCAGCTCGAACGGCATCGACTTGCAGCCGGTTGTTCCCATGATCACCGTCGCGATTAATCCAGCGGCAGCACCGCGAAACAGGCGTGGGCGGAGTGATTTCAATACAGAGTGGTTCTGCTTGTTGACTGTTGCGCTTTGGGTTTGGCTGGGTCGCATGACGTCTTGCCTGTTACATTCGATTTGCAGGGAAAAACGAAGCACGTTGCTTCCGCCGCTTCGGCAGTTGGAAGCGGACGACTCACGCGTGATCAGTTCAGTCACTCGATCACCACGTAGCACTCGTGGAATCGGACCCGTGGAACCCGTTTCTTGCAAAAAAACGTCAATTCCGGCAGGCCTTCTCACGCTTGCCCAGATTCGCGCGAATCGCGGCGATGTTAGGAGGATGGCAAATGGGCGTCAACGTGAGAGCGCGGTTCGCTTACGACGGGTTGCTTTTTGTTGCTTTCAACTCGGTTTTTTCAACGCCCCAAGCGCGATCGGCACGTGCAATCCGAACTGGTCCGTGCTAGCTGATCGGTAGAAAGTTGGCGTTGGGGTATCTCCGGGCAATCAACCATCTGTCCCTGAATGAAACGCAGCCAAAACGAAAAGCCTGCTCGTCCGAGGATGAGCAGGCTTTGTGTCAATCAGATTGGGGGACCCGACCGCTTCGCCGGAGTAACGCAGTAAGCTTTAGATTAAATTTTTAATTTGCGATGTAGGACGTAACACGCAAACCGTCGCCTTGCCGGAACTTCGGTCTCGGACTTGTGACAGTCGAGACCGACAGACCGTTTTCGACACCGTTCTGGTTTGCAAAGTTACAGCAGTGTTTTTGACACCTTGTTGCCGGCCTTCGCAATATCCGTGTTACTTCGCAGCTGCAAAACGTTCGCCTACGGCGTTCCAGTCAATCACATTGAAGAACGCTGTAACATAGTCGGGACGGCGATTCTGGTAGTTCAGATAGTAGGCGTGCTCCCAGACGTCCAGACCAAGGATCGGCGTGCGGCCTTCCATGAGTGGGCTGTCCTGATTGGGAGTGCTTTCGACAACCAGTTTGCCACCGTCTACGCTCAACCACGCCCAGCCGCTACCAAATCGTGTGGCCGCCGCTGCGGAGAATTTCTCTTTGAACGCGTCGAAGCTGCCGAATTCTGCATCGATAGCAGCCGCAAGGTCACCTGAAGGAGCCCCGCCACCACTGGCAGACATGACGCTCCAGAACAGGCTGTGGTTTGCATGTCCACCACCGTTGTTGCGAACGGCTCCACGCTTGTCTTCAGGCACGGCGTCCAGGTTGGAAACGAGTTCCTCGATCGATTTCGATCCAAGATCGGTGCCCTCGATGGCCGCGTTCACTTTGGCAACGTAGCCAGCGTGATGTTTGCCGTGATGAATTTCCATCGTTTTCGCGTCGATGTTTGGCTCCAACGCATCTTTGGCGTATGGAAGTTCTGGAAGTTCGTAAGCCATGATCTTTCCTTTATATTGGATTTAACTCGTCGCCGTCGCGATTTTTCGGATGGTCGACAGGACTCGGGGCGTGATGGGGAAAACCCGAGTTTAACGGCTTGAGATAACGGCGACAATCGGCCAGTTTGCGACCCGTTCCGCAAATTGGTCCGCAAGGGCGGACAGAGATCTCCCACGCGAGGGCAACAAGATTGCTCGGGCCTGACTCAAATGCCGACCTTCGTTGAAGGCCGCTGAAGCTGAGTGAGAGCTGCCCGTCGTTGTTGTTGGAGGGCGCAAAGAGAGTGGCGAATAAATCCTGTCGGTTCGACGGCCACGCTGTTAACGGACGATGTTCGAGTTGGTTGCTCGCTCGACCGAAATCCGAGAGTCGTCATCTGAGATCATCAGGAAGTCACATATATCGCGAAGCATCTCCGGCGCGAGGTCCGTTGCGTTTGTCGAGAACCATTTACGCTTCGCTTCACGTAACGCGATCCTGATGAATGTCACTTTGCCGATGTTTCGACGCGTCTGATTCGACTCGGAAGTGTTGCGAACCTGGAATTCAATATCTGCGATAAAAGTTCCACGGCGACTCGAGTTTTCCGGATCCGTGCACTCGATCTGCATTGAGACAGCATCCGAATCGATTCGAATCAGTTCAGCGCTTCGCTCGACGATGTAGCCACGCAACTTGCTGATTACCAACGGGATTGGCGTGATCGTTTTAAACTCCTCGGTAAGCAGCGGGTTGCCGGAGGGCTTTTTCCAGATCAGACCTGAATCGGAGAGAATTTCATTCTCTTCCGTTTTCATGGATTCGGGGCTTTCAATGCCCGTTTCGCACACCACCCGATTTCGTCCTTCCTCTTTCGCATTAAGCAAAGCGGTGTCCGCGCGAACGAACAGGTCGGTGGGAGAATCATTCGACGTCAGCTCAGATACACCAAAACTGGCGGTAATGCATTTGCCATCGAGCATGGGTTGAGGCGTTTGCGTCAACGTTTGACGAATCTCTTCGGCCCTTTGCACGGCCGATTCGCCATCGCAGTTCGCACAGAGTATGACAAACTCCTCGCCGCCGTAGCGAGCGACCACGTCTTTGGATCGAACAAACTTCTTTAACAAACTGGCAAACGCGACAAGAGCCTGATCGCCAACGTGGTGGTTGAAGTTGTCATTGATCTGTTTGAAAAAATCGATGTCGCAAACGATCAAGCTGCAGACGAAATCGGAAGTCTGGTGTGCCCGGACGTACTCTTCGAGCACTCGTTCGAATTCGCTGCGATTGGCAACCTGAGTCAATGGATCGAGCGTTGAGAACTCGTACAGGTCTTTCAGCTGTCGTTGCAAATCCAGTTGCATCGTGTAGTCATGGACCAACAAAACCGCTCCGTGAATCAATCCCGATGCACAGGTGACCGGGACAAATGTGATTTCCACTTTCACTTCGCGGCCACTTCGGCCACTGATCCGGTATTCGCCGTTGGATCGGACGCCCGTTTGCAGACAGGCAGTCAGAGGGCATTCGGTTTTGCTCAACGGCTCACCCTCGGTATCGCTCAGTTGGAGCATCGCGGGCGTGAATTTCTGTTCTAAGACCTTGCTGGACGTCATGCCAGTGATCGACTCGAGTTCTCGATTCCAGACCTTGATCTTGCCGGTTGGATCGACAAACACGACGCCGTCGCGAACGTTTTCCAGTAAATGCTGGCGGAACAAGGGCCAGTTCAGCTGCCGAGCCGCGGCATTGCTTTGGGAGAATTGTGGGTCAGGAGTCGACATGGATAAGATAAGGTCTTGGCGCGGATCGAAAAACTACGAGCCTTGCGGAAAGCCGTGATGGGCCTCGCGTGACCGGGAAATGTAGATTGCCGGTCGGTCAATCGAGGCGATTGGTCTCAGGGAATTCGAGTTTGCAGTTTTTGGCTGTTCGAATTTCAGGGTTATTCGGGCGTTGTCAGTTACATCGGTGTGACCGTTTACAATATCAAACTCTGGATGATTTTATGATACTTGCCACAGTTGAACGAGGCACCGGGCAATCTGGTCCCGCTGTGATTGAAGGTCCGCAATGCACGTTGATCGAGGGGGTGAACAGCCTCGATGAGCTCATTCGCAAAGTTCCCAGCGGGCTTGGAATTGCCGAGTTTGCGAGTTCGGACGCGATTCCACTGGATCAAGTGAGGCTGATGGCTCCATTGCTTCACCCAGGCAAACTGATCTGTATTGGGCTTAACTATTCGGATCACGCTCATGAAGTCGGGGCTCGTGCCCCCGAGATTCCGATTGTGTTCAGCAAGTTTGCGTCTGCGATCATCGGGCCGGGCGAACCAATCCGATTGCCCGCCATTGCGACTCAGGTGGACTACGAAGCCGAACTGGTGGTTGTGATCGGTCGTGAAGGGAAAAATATCCCTCGTGATTCGGCATTGGAGCATGTGTTCGGCTATTGCTGCGGCAACGATGTTTCTTCTCGCGATTGGCAGAAAGGGAAGCCCGGTCGGCAGTGGTTGTTGGGCAAAACGTTCGACACATTTGCTCCCCTCGGCCCGACGATTGTGACTGCCGATGAAATTGCCGATCCACAGAACCTTGCCATTCAGTTGCGACTGAACGGGCAGACGATGCAGAGTTCGAATACTTCTCAGATGATCTTTCCAATCGATCAGTTGATCGAGCATGTCTCGAAGTTTTTCGCTCTCGAGCCGGGAGATCTGATCTTCACTGGAACGCCGCCCGGGGTGGGGATGGGGCGTGATCCTCAAGTGTTTCTACAGGCAGGTGATCGCGTTGAAGTCGAGATTGAAGGACTTGGAGTGCTGTCAAATCCCGTGCAAGCATGAATTGATGGGTTGCCGGTCAACCGCCGCAGCTCGATCGCCGCTTTATTGAGTGGTTAAACACAATCGTTTGATCCACGTGTTCGGTTTTTGTGTGCCGATGACGGAGCTGATTTTGAGCTCGCGGAAATCGCTTTTCTCCCCGTCCGAAATTGCCGATATTCACATGACAGGTGGTGAGGGTCGTGAGTTTCGATCGAAGTGAGTCCGATGGTTCTGAGAAATAGAGATGCCAGGCGTTTGAGAGTGATCTTGGACGAATCATCAGGCTCGAATGTTGATTCTC
Source organism: uncultured Pirellulaceae bacterium (assembly GCA_964468915.1). Taxonomy (GTDB): domain Bacteria; phylum Planctomycetota; class Planctomycetia; order Pirellulales; family Pirellulaceae; genus Mariniblastus. The sequence goes on along the minus strand of CAYXWX010000015.1, from coordinate 31,648 downwards.
CAGCAAGCGTCCCGTCAGGCAGGCACAGCAAGTCGGCCGGTTCGACAGCTCGATCCAACAAGCCGAAACGCTTGTACGGGTTCGGTGCGGAGCGTCGTAGCCAGCCGAAGACGACGGACTTGATTCCCAAGCGATGGCCAGCTTATTCGACCCTTGTTGCTCTGCTCGTGCTGGCGGTTGCAGCACTCAACGCGATGTCAATTTACGCGGACTCGCTGCAGACCTACATTGGCGATGCAGGCGTGTCCGCGTTTTCGTTGCATGGAACGGGTACATTCGCGGCGTGGTTTGCATCGACGGTGATGGCAGCCGGGGCGATGGTCTGCCTGCAAGTGTTTTACCTGCGTAAACATCGTTGCGATGACTATCGCGGCAGCTATCGACTGTGGTTCTGGGCAGCAGTTATCTTTCTGCTTTGCAGCGTTGCCAGCAGCACGGAACTCGGCGCAATTGTAATGAATGTGTCCGGTTCTTTGTTGAGCACGATGCCATCGGCAGGTCCAGTCCCGTTTCTGGTTGTTGTTGGATGTGTGATCTTCAGTGCGTTTGTGATGTTGGGGCTCTGGGAGACTCGAATATCTCGTGGTGCAGTCGCGCTGATCATCATCGGCTGGATTGCCGGCCTGGTTTCGATGCTGGGAACTGTTCCCGAAGTGCAACAAGGATTTGCTGATGTTAAGCTCCTTGCGGTCGTTGCAAATGGCTGGCTTTTATTGACGACCAGCTCGTTCCTTGCCGTCTTGACGTACGCTCGGCATGTTTATCTGGCAGCCAATGGCATGTTGCCCGTGCGACAGCCGAAAGCTGAGTCATTGAAGGCGGATTCGAAAAAGAAAGTTGCAGAGTCGGTCGCGCGATCGAAGCAGAAATCGTCGGCCAAGCCTGACATGGATAAGTCTGCGGCGAAAGCGTCCACAGCCGAAACAACGGCTGCCGAGAAACAGGAAACGTCACCAAATCGATTGAGCGCGATTCGTGAAGAGGCGGCAGCGAAGAAAGCATCTTCACACCGTCAGAAAGCTCGCGGAAAAACGAGCCAGACGATCCCAATAGCAGCGGAATCAGACGTGGAAGAGACGCCAAAGCTCTCCAAGGCCGAGCGTCGTCGCCAGCGAAAGCTCGAGCGACGTCAGAAACGAGCCGCCTGATTGGGAAACGGCCGGCTTCCTGTTCCAAAATGAAGAATTTGCCTAGAATCGGCGTTCCACAATCATAACGCTCTGACTCCGCCGACTCGGCAAACACTTCCATGTCTATTCGTACGCGATTCGCTCCCAGTCCGACCGGCTACCTTCACATCGGTGGTGTCCGAACAGCGCTCTTCAATTGGTTGCTGGCTCGGCAAGCGGGCGGCCAGTTCATTCTTCGTATCGACGATACGGACGCGCAGCGGAATGTGTCCGAAGCGTTGCAGCCCATTCTGGATGGATTTCGCTGGCTGGGAATCGACTGGGACGAAGGGCCGGAAGTCGGCGGTCCCCACGAGCCCTATTTTCAATCGCAGCGGCTGGAAAAGTACCAGGCGGCTGCGAAGAAGTTGCTGGAATCCGGACACGCGTATCGCGATTATGCGACCTCGGCGGAAGTGACGGCCGAACGAGAAGCCGCCGAAAAAGAGAAGCGAGATTTCGTCTACAGCCGAAAATGGATGGCCGAAACGGACGAACAGGCGGCTGCATTTGAAGCCGAAGGTCGAAGTTTCGTCGTGCGATTGAAAATGCCTCGCGAGGGTGTTTGCAAAATTGATGACCTCGTTCGCTGCGAAGTCGAATTCGAATGGGCTCGCGAACAGGACCACGTCATCCAGCGAGCCGACGGGACCTGTCTTTATCATCTGGCAACTGTCGTGGATGACCACGATTTTGAGATTACTCATGTCGTGCGAGCGGTCGAGCATTTGTCGAATACGCCTCGCCAGATTTTTATTGCTCAGTCGTTGGGCTACGAACTGCCAGCTTACGCTCATATTCCGTTCGTAGCCGAGCCCGGCAGTAAGAACAAACTCAGCAAACGCAAGATCGACAAGTATCTGAACAACAAAGACTTCAAGCGGCTGTATCAATCGGGTGCAAAAGTTGCGGACCGTATCGGTCGGGATGTTGATCCGAGTACCTTCAATCCGGTGTTGGTTGACTTTTACCGCGACATCGGTTTCCTGCCTGACGCTTTGGTGAACTATTTGTTGCTGCTCGGTTGGTCACTGGATGGAGAAACCGAAGAGTTCTCACGTGAGGAAATGCTGAAGCACTTTTCCCTGGACCGCGTCGTGAAAAGCGAGGCAAGTTTCGATCCGCAGAAGCTGACCGCATTCCAGGAACGCTACATGAATGGTGTGGGTTACTCAGCGAAGGCGAAATTGTGTCAGCCTTATTTGCAAAAGGCGAACCTGGTCGCGGACCCAATCGATTGCGAAGAGTTGTCGACGCTGAAGCAGGTGGTTCGTGCCGCAGCCGATCGAATCAATATGGCTGGCGACATCTTGAACTTCGACAGTTTCTTCCAGGCCGACGACGATTTCGAATTCGAAGAGAAGGCGTTCAACAAACGATTGCTCAAGCCGGATCAGGCTGGGTTCCTGCTGAATGAATTTCGTAAGCTGCTGGCCACCACGCCAGAGTTTGCCGCGGATGAGCTTGAGAAAACAACGCAAGGGTTTTGCGAAACTCACGAGATCGGTCTGGGGGACATCGTCAACGCGTTGCGAGTTGCAGTAACCGGCAAAGGAGGCGGCTTCGGTATGTTTGACACGCTGGAAGTGCTTGGCCGCGAGCGGTGCGTGAACCGAATTGACCGAGCGTTGTCCGAATTGGAAAAGCGGCAACAATCGACGGCGTGACTGAGTTGCTCGTGTCATGATCGTCCCGAATATGTCGCTCGCAGCGTGTTGTCAGCTCGGACGGAGCCTCGCCCTGGGATGGTGAAAAGATTTGCTTAACGCTCTATTCACAACCCGAAACGTGAGTGAGGGACCGCATTGTTCGAGCCTTTATTCCCTCGCTGACGCAGCGGGTTATGATTTTCACCATCCCAGCCTCGCCCTCCCGAAAAAAATTGAACACTTATAAACTTACGTCATGAATAAACCAGAAAAGAAACTCGATTTCATTCGTCAAATCGTTACTGATGATGTCGCGGCCGGATTGAACGACGGTCGTGTGCATACTCGTTTTCCGCCCGAGCCCAACGGTTATTTGCACTTGGGGCATGCGAAAGCCATCTGTTTGAGCTTTGGCGTCGCCGAAGAGTTCAATGGCAAGTGCAATCTTCGTTTCGACGACACGAACCCGGAAAAAGAAGACACCGAATACGTTGACGCGATCCGTGACGATGTAAAGTGGCTGGGCTTTGAGTGGGACAGCGAGCATTTTGCGTCCGACTACTTCGATCAGCTTTACGAGTGGGCGGTGAAGTTGATCACGGACGGTCACGCTTACGTTTGTGACCAAACCTTTGAAGAAGTTCGCGAGTACCGGGGCGGTTGGAATGTCGCCGGCAAAGACAGCCCGTATCGAAATCGATCGGTCGAGGAAAACCTTGATCTGTTTCAGCGGATGCGGGACGGCGAGTTCAAGGACGGTGAAAAATCGCTGCGAGCGAAAATTGACATGCAGTCGGACAACATGAACTTGCGCGATCCGGCCATGTATCGGATCCGCCACACCGACCATCATCGGACGGGCGACAAGTGGTGTATCTATCCGACTTACGACTGGACTCATGGTCAAAGCGATTCGCTGGAAGGCATCACGCACTCATTGTGTACGCTGGAATTCGAGCATCATCGGCCGCTCTACGATTGGTACATCGAAAAGCTTGGCATTCACCATCCGAAGCAACGCGAATTCGCTCGATTGAATCTGACCTATACGGTGATGAGCAAACGCAAACTACTGGAACTGGTTCAGGGTGACTATGTTTCGGGTTGGGATGATCCTCGGATGCCGACGATCTGTGGCATTCGAAGGCGAGGTGTGACGCCTGAGGCTTTGCGTTCGTTCTGCGATGTGATTGGTCTGACCAAAACGAACAGCACCACCGACCTTGCGTTATTCCAGAACAGCATCCGGGATCATTTGAATAAAATCGCTCAACGCCGCATGGCCGTGTTGGATCCGTTGAAAGTGGTCATCGAAAACTACCCCGAAGGCGAATCGGAGATGCGGAAGGCGATCAACAATCCCGAAGATGAATCCGCAGGCACTCGCGAGATGCCGTTCGGGCGCGAAATTTACATCGAACGAGCCGACTTCATGGAGGATGCTCCGAAAAAGTTCTTCCGTCTGGCTCCGGGACGTGAAGT
>CAYXWX010000015.1:25630-27248 GCA_964468915.1 uncultured Pirellulaceae bacterium | reverse complement strand
TGCAAGCTGGAGCCCTCGCTGGCTTCTGCAAAACCGGGTGAACGTTTTCAGTTTGAAAGGCTCGGTTATTTCTGCGTGGACGCGAAAGATTCGACGACTGACAGTTTGGTGTTCAACCGAACGGTAACGCTCAAAGATGCTTGGGCGAAGAAAAAGAAGCAGTAGTCAAGGGGCGATTGCTCCGCTTGCCTGGATGGTGTTCATGCGTACGATCCAGTGGGGCGAGAAATCTGGAGTAGTCATGAAAAAGCGATTCGCGTTTACGCTCGTAGAGTTGTTGGTAGTCATTGCGATCATCGGCATTTTGATCGCGATGTTGCTGCCGGCCGTTCAGCAGGTGCGAGAGGCGGCTCGACGGTCCAGTTGTTTGAATAACTTGAAGCAGCTTGCTTTGGCCAGCCTGAATTACGAAACAGCTCGAAGTCATCTGCCTCCGAGTGCTGAGCTGGATTTAACAGTCGGTAGCACAGCAAACAACGGATCATGGGGAGTCCACGGACGCTTGCTTCCGTTCCTTGAGCGGTCGAACATCGCGGATCAGGTCGATCTGAATGTTGGCTGGGACTACCAGGCGGCGATCGATGGCGTGCGAGTGTCCGTGTTTCAGTGTCCGTCGGATCCACGAGCGGACGAACGACGTGACTTCACGGGTGACAATCCCAAGGTCAGTTTGTATCCCACGAACTACGGATTCAACTTTGGTACGTGGTTCGTTTTTGATCCAGCGACTGGGAATACAGGCGACGGCGTTTTCTATCCTGACAGCAATCTGGAACTGTCTGCAATCACCGATGGAACCAGCAATACGCTGCTCGCCGCCGAGGTCGCAGCGTGGACCGACTATCGGCGCAACGGTGGGCCGGCGACAACGACGATTCCTGAAACCGAAGAAGACGTGATCGCTCAGATCGCATCGGCCGCTCAAACCAAAGGAACTGGGCATACGGAATGGCCGGACGGACGAGTCCACCACACGGGCTTCACCGCCACGATGCCGCCGAACACGCCGGTGCTGTATGACTTTGGCGATGGCGAACTCAGGCCAGCGGACTATAACTCATGGCAGGAAGGCAAGGATGGCGTTAACGGCAGCGCCACGTATGCTGCGATCACGTCTCGCAGTTATCATCCTCAATCGGTGAATGTCGCTCACGTGGATGGGTCGACTCACAGCGTTTCGGATTCGATCCCTCAGCTGGTCTGGCGAGCCCGAGCAACGATTTCGGGTGGCGAGATTCTTCCCTGAGTCGCGCGCGGGTCGGTGGGGCAGGTTTCCAACCTGCCATGGGCATGATTCTGCCAGGTTGAAAATCTGACTGAAGTTATGTTTCTGGTCTGGCAGTTAAGCCAAAGTTGGTTGCGGCAAAGGTTGATCTGACATCTTGCCTGTTAGAATCTGTGATCTTCAGTTTGAGTTTGTTTGGGACATCCTTTTACCTATCGGTGGCAATTTCTGCGTTCAGCGACTAAGGTTCATTTAGTGCCTGTCTCAGAACTTCATACCCCGAAGTGTGAGCGAGGGAGTATCCTTTGTGTTCCCTCACTGACGTTTCGGGTTGAGATATCCTGATCGGGCATCGGGACAGGCTCTCGATGCCTGAACCGTGAACCCTGAACC
>CAYXWX010000015.1:23738-25530 GCA_964468915.1 uncultured Pirellulaceae bacterium | reverse complement strand
CCTGAACCGTGAACCCTGAACCCCGAAACCTTTTTCCATGTTTGAACGCTGGTCCCTTCGATTGCCGATCACGCTTGGCGTGACGATGATTCTGATCATCATCGCGCTGATCGTTGGTTGGATTGCCGTGACCACTGGGGCACTCGGGCGACTCAGCTGGACCCTGTTGTCAGTCGGAACAACGTTTTTAGGAATCGTGTTGGCTGGAGTGATCACCTACCTGACGTTGTCGATCAAGGCGATCAATCTTTCGCGTCGACAATCCAACTTTATCGATAGTGTGACTCACGAACTCAAGTCTCCCATTGCGTCCCTGAAGTTGTACCTTCAGACGATGGACAAGCGAGAGGTTAATGATGAAGAACGAGCAACCTTTCATCGCTACATGATGGACGATGTTGAACGTCTGGATAATCTGATCAGTCACTTGCTTGACGCGGGAGCGGTGACCAAGGGCGAAGAGCCCGATTCTATCGAGCGAATTCGCCTTCACGACTTGATCGAACAATGTGCCGATTCGGTTTGCGATCGATATCGAGTCGACCGAAATGCCGTACAACTTGATCTGGCAGCCTGCTCGATCGAGGGCAATCGAGTCGACGCAGTGATGATCTTCCGGAATCTGCTGGACAACGCCGTCAAATACGCGGGATCGCCGCCGAAAGTGACCGCCAATTTGCGGATCGAAGGCGAGCGAGCCGTCGCGGAGATCTCGGACAACGGTCCGGGAATTCCTCGTGAGATGCGGCGTAAAATCTTCGGTAGATTTGTGCGTCTGGGAGAAGAACTGCAACGTAAAAAACCGGGAACCGGGCTGGGCTTGTTCATCGTTCGCACCTTGGTAAAACGATTGGGAGGGAAAGTGCGAGTCCTTGATCGTGACCGAAAAATGGGAACGGTGTTCGAGGTGCGACTACCGGCGACACGATTGCCGAATGAAGAATCAATTGTCCGGGCCAGCGAATCGTCGCCAGAGCACTCGGCCGGATCAAATATGAATGCTCGGGTGAATTGAAGTTGAAGATGATGGAAACCAGAAAGCACATTCTGGTCGTCGATGACGAAGAACATCTTGCCGTCGGCATTAAGTTCAATCTGGAAGCCGAAGGGTTCCGAGTCACCACGGCTTCGGACGGCCCGAAGGCATTGGCGACCATTGAAAACGATGCGGACCCAGTCGATCTGGTGGTGCTGGACCTGATGATGCCCGGCATGAGCGGCTATGAAGTGTGCGAACGGATTCGCAACGGCGGCCGGCACATGCCCGTTCTGATGCTCAGTGCTCGGACGCTTTCTGAAGATCGTACTCAGGGCTTTGATGTTGGTGCGAACCAGTACATGGTGAAGCCGTTCGAGCTGGACGAGCTGATCAGTCGTATCAAAAATCTGCTGGCCATGTTCAACCAGGCTTCGGCTCAGGCGGCAACCGGATCAAGCGATCTAAAAGTTTACGAATTCGCGAACGTGAAAATCAACTTTCAGACGTACGAGATCACAGTCGACGATCAGCCGGTTCGATTGACTCAGCTTCAGCTGCGGGTGTTGAAGTACTTCATTGAACGTGAAGGCCAAGTCGTTCCACGGCCTCAGCTGCTGGAAGACGTTTGGGAACTGCCGGGCCACATCAACACTCGTGCCCCCGACCAGGTCATCCGCCAGCTACGTAAAACCTTCGAACCGAACCCTGCCAAGCCCGTGCATCTGGTCACGATTCGTGATGCTGGTTACCGGTTTCTGAAAGAGCCTTGATTCGATTCAGGCACGAAGCTCCGGTAAGCAACTGAGGTGTCCC
>CAYXWX010000015.1:0-23638 GCA_964468915.1 uncultured Pirellulaceae bacterium | reverse complement strand
CCATTCTTCTCCATTTGGATCGGTGCCTTTCTCACCCTTTTGGGAAACGCGATCGAACTGATCGTGCTTCAAATGAACAGAATGAGTACAATGGATTGTGGAGCAACTACTGGAGAAACATAAATGAACTGGCGAGAACATATTACGGTTGACGCTACAGTGTGCCACGGTAAAGCTTGCATTAAGGGAACAAGGATCATGGCGTCGGTAGTGCTGGATAACCTTGCAGCGGGCAGCAGCATGGAAGAACTGCTTGCCAGCTATCCATCGCTTACTCGCGAAGGAATCCTTGCCGCAATGGCTTATGCAGCCGAACTGTCGCGTGATCGCACCGTTGATCTGACGCCGACAGGATCAGCTTGATGGCGGCTTTCAAGGTAGACGAAAATCTCCCCATCGAAGTGACTCAACTGCTGAACGAAGCAGGCCATGATGCAAGTTCGATCCACGAGCAAAATATGGTCGGTTGCTCGGATGACCATATTGCCTCGGTTTGCCAGATCGAAGAACGAGCGATCGTGACACTTGATCTTGACTTTGCTGACATCCGGACTTTTCCACCAGAAGATCATGCCGGCTTGATCGTTCTTCGTCCCGCTAAACAGGACAAAGCAAGCGTGTTGGAGATCTTTCATCGAATGGTTGACAAGCTCGATGAAGAACCGATCGTTGGCAAGCTGTGGATCGTGACGCGACAATCAATCCGGATACGTGGTTGAGAGAACTTCGTTGTTTACTGAATGAATCAAATGGAAGCTTCAGACCAAAATTCAGAAATCAACAAACCTTATTTTCGTTTTTCATTGCGTACATTGATGTTCGTATCCTTTGTGGTTTCGATCGCTCTCGCATTTCGGAAGCCAATCATCGACGCTTATGACTTCGCACAGTATCACGCTTACGAGAACGGGATATACTCCGGGCACCCCATGGGCATTTGCCTTTCTCGAAATTTTCACCTCGACCGACTCGCGAGATCTGGACGAATTGCAAAAATCGTTCGCACATACCCAAAATCAGCAGCGGTCGAGTACCTCGATATTGCGAAATCGGAGGAATCGCCACCAAGTTTCGCCGTTTGCGGCAAGGAAGGTAAAAACAAGGTCATAACCGTGTATACCGACAACGTCAGCAAGACCAAATGGAAAAGGTTCGTTGCAAACTTTGATCCCTGATTTGCAAATGTAAACGCGTGCATCTCCCAGCAATGCCTCGTTACTCAGATAAATCTTCCATCATGACCAACCGGTTTTCCTTGGCGGCAATCTTGGCGGCTTCCAGGATTTCAACCACGATCAAGTTGTTTTCCAATGCACTCAAGTCGTTCGGTTTCAGTTTGTGATCGCCCGAGACAACTTGCTGAAACAAACTGAACGGGTCAAGCAATTGATTCTTGCCATCAACACTTCGGGGCCTTGGCCCGGCCTTTTCATCGAGCATGACCGACGTTTCGTTGCCGTTTAAGCACTTGATGTAGCCGCCAGTTCCGAATAACTCCATCTCTTTGCGGCTGTGAGACCAGTTCCAGCTAGCCTGAATCAGGACCTGAGTCTCCGAGTAGTTCAGAATGATGGTCGCGTCGTCCTCAACGTTGGGATACAGGTCCGGCTTGGTCTGCTGAGTCACACACGCCACCGAAACCGGTCGTTCACCGTTCAACATCCACGTCGCGATGTTGGCACCGTAACAACCAAAGTCGGTCAATGCTCCGCCACCATTCAGCTTGGGATCGATCAACCACTCGACGAACTCCGGGTTGCAACCAATTTCAATTGGTCCTTGATGCCCCGTGTAAAAATTGATTTTCTTGATCTTTGAAAACTGAGTTTCCTGATTGATGATGCGAAATGTTTCTCGAGTCGTGGGATACCACGATGTTTCATAGTTCGTCAGCAGATGAATCTTATGCTTTTTGGCCAGATCGTACATCTGGCGAGCGTGATCGAGGCTGACCGCCATTGGCTTTTCGACCATGACGTGAATTCCTCGAGGAGCACAATACTGGACGACTTCCAGATGATCATAAATCGGGTTGAATGCGGCGACGGCTTCCGGCTTGCTGGCTTTCACCATTTCGTCGATCGAGTCGAACACGATGTCCATCGCAAAACCATGTTGGCGACTGTACTGCTCTGCCAGTTTGCGATTGGGTTCCACAATGCCGACGATTTCAATGTCGTCACTGTCGGGTCTGCCGAGCAGTCCGTGAACGTGTGTGTGAACGAGGCCGACAATTCCAAGTTTCATGGTACGGGTTTGTGTCTGAACGGCTTCTGTTTCTTCGTCAACAGTTTCGGCCGGCGATTCGGATTGGCCAATGACCGCAAATCCCAACACAACGATCGTGAAACTCAACAGAGGCAACAACTTCATGGGATCCACCGCCCTGATATATATAAAAGATCTCACATGCAGTGTACTCGATAACGAAGCGGTCCGGCATCAATTGGCAGCGGGCAGATACCTCGGCCTATCAACGTCGACCAAAGCGTGAGCGTCGAACTGGCTGCGGTTGAGTGACGGGTTGCGGTCGCTTATTCGAGAACGAAACAGGAGTTGCGACCGTCTTGTTGGGTGTTGATTCGACGAATTGGTTTCTCGCTTGAAGCTTGAACGCTTCATACGGGGCCAGCATCTTATCTGACAGATTCGCCAGTTGCTGGTGATCCGATGGCGTGCCGTAAACGCGTTCTTCGAACAACCTGAGTGCTCGCAATGCGTGCCCCTTGGGGCCGACATCAAAACCGTGCAGCTGCCGTGGTGTCGAAGCTTCGACACGCAGCATGCTGATCATGGCATCGACGGCTCGAAGCATCGGTGACGATTCTAATTGATCGTCGGGCAACGAAAACACCAGCCACTCAAGCGTGTGCCCGGTTGTGTAAATCCGACGAGCCAGATCGCTGCGATTGCCCGGACCATCGAACCACTCGGTGCTGAAGCTTCCATCCGCGTTCTGATAATCCAACGCCCTTTTCTGATAAGACTGCACGAAATGAGCCACCCGTTGCCATTGCCCGTTGACTGGCTCGCCTCGCTGTCGGCGTGTTTCCAGAGCGAAGCTCAAACCCATCAGACGATGAAGACCTCCGCACGCACTTCCGTTGATAGGCTGAGTGATCTCTTCATGGATCAACCGAGGAATGTTCCATCCTTGCCCCATGTCATCACGCCAGAGTTCATCCGAATCCAGATAGTGAGCCAGCCCGATCAGCGTGAAGGTCAGCTCACTTCGTGAACGACATTTCGCCTGTTGGTATCGCACCAAATCCTGAACCGTGAACTCTCGACCATCAACGTTGAGTTTCTTGTCAGACGGAACACCAACCTGAGCCAGAATTGCCAGCAGCTGGCCTTCGTGACCCTGAACGCCACGTCCTTTCGCGGCAAAAAGCTGCTGGTTCTGCAGCGAGAGGATTCGCCGGTCGTCACCGCGGCCATTCGCACAAAGGTAGTCGACCGAGTTGACGTAGTGGCCCTGCGTCACGACCGTCGCGTTCAGGCCGTAGGCGAGGATTCCATGCATGATGCTCCATGGACGAAGTTCATCAGCACTCAGGGTAACCGTGTAGTTTTCAGCAAGGCACTGTTCCAACCGCCGTTGGCGTAGGGCCTTCGTGGGTTCCACCTTGTAAGACTGTTCGACGTTGGCTGCCTTGGCGTTGGCATCGATAGCAGTTTCGAGAACAGGCGACCCCGAAACCTGCGAGAATTCCGTATTTTCTAACGGTTGAGCCTGTTGTGCGGCGACGAAGACAAATGTCGACAGAGCCACAATGATTGATGCAAAAGATCGAGGCAACGACATCGAAAATCGGCAGCGAAACAGGAAACAGACGAGTCTGCTTGTTGCATCGACCTGGTCGCTGACGATCTGAAAATGATGACCCAGACGATGACATACTCGGCATCGGTACTCTGTGACGATTGAGTAGCAAGCAACGAGCGATCAAAATATCTTGATCTTCCTGCGGATCATGGAAAAACAGTGTCGCGAAAAACAGCGTCGCTTTTCGGTTGCCGAAAGTATCGTCTTTTCGCGGAGTGACGGCGGCAGATTTCGAAGTCATTCTTCCCGTGATGCTGCGGTTGCATACGAGTCGAGAAACAACAAAAGGACAGGCTGGAAAACCTGTCCTTTCATGTATTTGCAAACCAAGCTGACGCTTTCGAACGCGAACCTATCGAGCGCGAGCTTCCATTTGCTTTTCGCTTGGAAGTTTGACATTCCACGCCAAGCCACACATCTGCATGGTCCGGATAATCACCCAGCTCAGGTCGAACTGCCACCACTTCAGGCCGTGACGAGCCGAAGTGGGGAAAGCGTGGTGGTTGTTGTGCCAGCCTTCGCCGTGGCTGAGTACACCGAAGATTACGTTGTTGCGCGAGTCGTCGGACGACTTGAAGTCGCGGGCTCCAAACAGGTGGCAGATCGAGTTGATCGACCAGGTCATGTGGTGAGAAAAACAGACTCGAGCCAGTCCACCCCACAGCAGCCCCAGCCACGCTCCCATCAGGCTCATCGAGGCAAGGCCGCCGATGACGGTCGGGATGACAAGCGTTGCCGTTACCCACCAGTAGTAGTTTCGGTCGATCGACAACAGCAATGGATCATTCATCAGATCCGGGATGTACTTGAGGCGTTCCTTGCGAGACCAGTTGTCATCGAACATCCAGCCAACGTGTGAATGCCAGGCACCCTTGAGCATGCCGACCATGCTGTCATCGTGCAGGTGAGGCGAATGGGGATCGCCTTCGTGATCACTGAATCGATGGTGTTTGCGATGCACCATGCACCAGTCGAGCGGCGAACCCTCAACAGCCAGTGAACCCATGGCTGTCCAGAAGTTTCGAACCCACGGGCGGGCCTCGAACGAGCGATGCGTCAACATGCGATGAAAGCCGATCGTGATGCCCAGGCCGGTCATGTACCAACCGCCAACCAGCATTCCGATATGTAGCCAGCTGACGTAGCCATTGTTGAAGGCCATCCAGATCGCGCCGATGAAACCAAGCAACGGAAGGACAACCGCACCAAGAATCACCATCTTGTGCGCGAATGATTGTTCCTCATGGAATTCATCCCCGTCCTGGCTGTCGTGCGGTTCAACGTAGTCGGCTGGATGAACTTCTGTTGCCTCGACTTCGGTGCCTTCATTGATCGAAGGTTGCAGGCCTTCTGAGAGCCTCTTTTTGCTTCCGGTTTTCTCCGGACGAACGACCGTTGACATGGACAATATTCCTTTTGATGGGTGGGAGGTCGCTTCCGCCGAGCCAGAACGGGCTCGTTGCGACGGCCCGGAAGTATAGAGGTTTTCGGCATTTACCGCGTCAGCAGATCGTCACGCGAATGTAATAGTTGTGTAATGTTTGGTGTCATGAAAGACCATAGACCGGAAAAAGCCAAACGGCTCGGTTCCGGCAGGCGATTTGACGTTCAAACGCACAGAATCATCCGACCTGATCGACGGCATCATTGCAGGTGGCCGCAATGGGGCTGCGTGCGTCAGCAAGTCGTAACAGCGCAGAGGTACAGACAAAGGACGTGTAATTGCGTGAAGGCCAGCGATTGATCGGACCTGAATCGCTTATCCAACCACTTCGGCGACTTTGTCCTTCAATCCATCTTGAAGCCTCGGGCCGATGTGGCTGACGACCTGGCCGGCGAAGTAGTTGCCCCAGCGAGCGGCCTGAACGGGTGACATGTCGTGAGTCAAACCGTAAAGGGCTCCGCCCGCGAATGCGTCTCCAGCTCCGTTAGTGTCGACCGCCTTCACGCCAAAACCTTCAACAAGCGTCGCGTTGCCGTTTTCGACGACATGGCACCCTGCCCCGCCGTCGGTGATGAACGCAAGTTCACAGCAGTTGCCCATCTGTTTGACGCAGTCAGCCAGATCTTCGCTGCCGAAGAACTGTCGGGCTTCGTCCGCGTTACAGAACACGATATCGCAATAGTCGGAAACGACTCGCTTGAATTCGTCACCATACCGCCCCAGCAAAAACGCATCCGAGAACGTGAACGAAGTTCGGACGCCAAGTTTTTTTGATTGCTCGAACGCTTCGATGCAGGCAGCTCGAGGATCTTCCGCGTCCCACAGGTAGCCTTCGATGTAGCTGATTCTTGATGCGGCCAGCAAATCGGTATCAATTTCGGATTTGTTCAATGTGGTCGACACGCCCAGATGAGTGCACATCGTTCGTTCGGTGTCGGGCGTCGTCAGGACCACGCAGGTTCCCGTTGGCAGGCTTGCTTCCGGAGCGGCGGGCACGTGGAATCCGATCCCGGCCTCCTCCATATCCTTCTTGTAAAACTGACCGTTGGTGTCGGCGGTCACCTTTCCGCTGTAAACACCTGAACCTCCGCTTTGAGCCAACGCGACCATGGTGTTGGCAGCCGAGCCTCCGGATGCCAGACGCAGCGGCATGCCTTCCAGCTTTTCCAGCACGGACGCTTGCGCATCCGCATCCATCAACGACATGCCGCCTTTGGCGAGAGCCAGATCGGTGATGAAAGCATCGTCGACTTGAGCCAACGTATCCACGATGGCATTACCGACGCCAAACACGTCAAATTTTTTGTCTGCGGCCACGGGGGAATCCTGTTTGAGCTCCCTCTCCCATTGGGAGAGGGCTGGGGTGAGGGGCAGGTGTCTATCCTCGATGATCGGATAACGTGACTTGCCCATGATTTTTTCAAGGCCGGATTGTATCGCCCGCTTGCTGGATCTTCGAGGGGCAGTATCGTACTCGGCATGGCAAATATCAGAACATTCATTGGTGTGCAGGTCCCGACGCGAGTTGTCAACAACGTATCTCGGGTGATCAACAAGCTGGATGCGACCGGCGCGAGCTACAATTGGGTGGTTCCCGAGAATCTGCATGTCACGCTGAACTTTGCGGGTGACATTCTCGATCGAGAAGTTCACGAACTTTGCGGCGAACTGAAACGGGCCATTGAAGTTCACGAACCCTTTGAGCTTTCGTTGAATGGCGTCAACGGTTTTCCGAACGCTCAGCAACCTCGTGTGTTGTGGATTGGCGTGGATGAAGGAGCCGATTCACTTGCAAGTCTGAATCGCGATATTGAAAATACGCTGTCCGATTGGGGCATCAACAAAGATCGCAACGCTTACACGCCTCACATGACGCTGGGCCGTTTGAAAAAAGCCGGCCGCTGGAATGAGAAAATGCTGGACGTGGTGCATCGTCATCGCAATCACGACGGCGGAACATGTTCGATTGACACGGTGACCGTGTTTTCCAGTTTCCTTGATCCGGGTGGACCGTCGTACACCCCGATGGCACGCGTGAAGTTGCTGGGCGATTTCGAACAGGAGTAGCCTGGATATTTCGCAGGCTGGCAACGTGGTCACGAAAACATTGCCCTCGAGGTTCGGTGCCCCTTGGTTTTCGGGTAGACCAACAATCTCTGAAGCTTAGACCGTTTGATTCACTGGTTCGCATGTGGGTTAACCGACGGGGCTCAAAACGAAAACCAAGTCGAGATGAACCACGAAAAAATTGTCAAAAACAGTCTGTCTTTCTCGGCGGCAACAAACTCGAGACCGAAGTTCCGGCACGGCAATAGCTTGCGAATTACGTCGCACATCCCAGATGAAATATCCGGGATAGGATCGAAGCCGAACCGATGAAGCTCGTCTCGATTTCCGTTTTTTCGCGCGTTCAGGTTCAGAAAGCTGGAGATTTTCTGCATTCGATCGAAATTTCCCGGCACGACGGACCAGATGTGTCCTGTCTCTCGCGAAAGATAGGGTCAGAAAGCTCTTGTCAGTTTGGGCCGGTAATCATAGAGTGTACACTTGTACCCTATTAGCGACCGTCGCATGTGCGAGGTTGTACGGCAGAGCTTTCCCAAGTCATTTCTTTTTTCGCAGGAGCGTATTTCATGGTTACATCTGCTACACTCACACCCTCACGCAACGGTTCCGATAGCAAGACTCCCACGAGCAAAAAAGCTGAGAGCAAAATGAGTAAAACCAAAGTCGCAAAAAAAGCATCCGGAAAAAAAAGCAAGGCCGAACAGACGCCCGTCGACAAGATGCTGGCCGAAAACGAAACGCTCAGTACGGCCGTTCAGCAGATCGAAGCTCAGTTCGGCAGCGGATCGATCATGGCGTTGGGGAATGATGGCGTCAAGAAAGTTGACGGGATCTCAACGGGCAGTCTGTCGTTGGATATGGCTCTGGGAGGCAGCGGACTTCCGTGCGGTCGAATTGTTGAGATTTACGGTCCGGAATCCAGTGGTAAAACCACCTTGGCTTTGCACACGATCGCGGAGGCCCAAAAGAAAGGCGGCATCGCGGCGATCGTGGATGCCGAGCACGCGTTTGATCCAACGTGGGCCAAGAAGCTGGGCGTGTCACTCGATACCTTGCTGGTCAGCCAGCCAAGCAGCGGCGAAGAAGCGATGCAGATCGTGGAGATGCTGGTCAAGTCAAACGCGGTCGACGTGATTGTGGTTGACTCGGTTGCGGCTCTGGTTCCAAAGAAAGAACTGGAAGGCGAAATTGGCGACAGTCATGTTGGTCTGCAGGCTCGTTTGATGAGTCAGTCGATGCGAAAGCTGACCGGAGCCATCAACCGCAGTAAAACTTGTGCGATCTTCATCAACCAGATTCGTGAGAAGATCGGCGTCATGTTTGGCAGCCCGGAAACCACTCCCGGTGGTCGAGCCCTGAAGTTTTACACTTCCGTTCGAATTGACGTTCGTCGCATCGGCGCGTTGAAGGACGGTGATCAACAGGTTGGGCAGCGAGTGAAAGCGAAAATCGTCAAGAATAAGATTGCTCCTCCGTTCCGTATCGCAGAATTTGACATGATGCATACCAACGGCATCAGCTACGAAGGTGATTTGCTGGATCTGGGAGTGGCACACAAGATCGTCCAACGCAGCGGATCATGGTTCAAATATGGCGGTACTCATCTTGGCCAGGGAAAAGAGAAGGCTCGTAATTTCCTGATCGAGAACACCGACGTGTCCGATGAGATCAAGGCAAAGGTGCTTGAAGCCGGCGGCTACGCCGAACCGGTTGTTGAGGAAGTGGTTACTCCTGCAGAGCCCTCGGAAGATTCCGATTCTAAAAGCAAGAAGTAGTTGCGTCCGTCCGGCGTTTGCCACGGGCAGCGGCGAGTTCAGAGTTCTCTTAACTCGGACGTCGGATAGTATATGGTGTTCTACCCGGCCACGAGCCCTCAAGATATATTATCGGGCTCGATTTGATGCCGCAGGATACCGATGAAAACCGACGAACTACGCGAAAAATACCTCGACTTTTTCAAAAGCAAAGATCACACGGTGGTGGCCAGCGATGTGCTGGTTCCAAAATGGGATAAATCCGTGTTGTTCACGCCGGCTGGGATGAACCAGTTCAAGGACCACTTCCTTGGCAAAGTGAAGCTGGACTACACCCGTGCGACCACGTCACAGAAATGTTTGCGAACGGGCGATATCGAAAACGTCGGCCGCACGGCCTATCACCACACGTTTTTTGAAATGCTGGGCAACTTCAGCTTTGGTGATTACTTCAAGCGTGAAGCGATCAACTGGGCGTGGGAATTTCTGACGGATAAGAAATGGCTGGGGATCAATCCGGATCAATTGAGCGTCACGGTTTATCTGGATGATGATGAAGCGGCCGGGTTCTGGCAGAACGATATCGGACTGCCTGAGTCACGAATTCGCCGACTGGACGAACACGAAAACTTCTGGCCTGCCGGGGCACCGTCCAACGGTCCGGACGGAGTTTGCGGTCCGTGCAGCGAAATCTTCTATCATCCGACTCCAGACGTCGAGTGCGAGATCTGGAATCTGGTTTTCACTCAGTTCAATCGCGAGGGCGACCCGCCCGAGAACCTTTCGCCTCTGCCCAGCAAGAACATTGACACCGGGATGGGGCTCGAGCGTACTGCGGCAACGTTGCAGGGAGTCAGCACGAACTTCCACATCGATACCTTGATGCCAATCGTGGAAGCTGCCGCGGGAGTCTGCGGAGTGACCTACGACGCCGATTCAGAAAACGGCCGGCGATTGCGTCGAATCACCGATCACGTCCGCGCCTGTGCGTTGTCGATCCATGAAAATGTTTATCCCGGCAGCAATCGCGAAGAGTACGTGGTGCGTCGTCTGCTTCGGCGAGCGGTATTGCAGGGGCACGACATGGGGCTACGTGACCCGTTTCTGTTCCAGTTGGTGCCAAACGTTGTCGACATGCTCAAACGGCCCTACCCCGACCTCGTTGAAACGGCAGACCGCGTCGCTCAAGTCATCAAGAAAGAGGAAGTCAGCTTTCTGGAAAAATTGGATGACGGGTTGGCCCGCATCGAAAAGATCTTTTCGTCCATGAAGTCTTCCAATCAGACTTCGGTACCTGGAGAAGAAGCGGCCGATCTGTATCAGACGTATGGCATGCCCCCTGAATTGTTCGAGTCGATGGCCGCCGATCGCAAACTGGGTTTCGACTGGGACGGCTATCAGAAAGCAATGGATGTCCACAGTGAACGCAGCGGCAAGATCGCCGAGACTGTGATGGGCGACTTTGACCCGATCGATGACATCAAGCGAGAAGCGAAATCCACCAACTTTGTTGGCTACGACGGTACGGATTCGACAGCCTTGGTCGTCGGGATGATCGCGGGCGACCAGCAAGTTGACTCGTTGAGTGATTCATCCGAACAGCCACAATGCATTGTGCTCGACCAAACGCCATTTTACGCCGAATCCGGAGGTCAGGTTGGCGACACGGGATTCTTGACAACACCAGATGGAAAGTTCGAGGTCACGGACACTCAGAAAAACGGCGACGTTTTTGTCCATCACGGAAAGCTGGTCGAAGGCACGATTTCATCGACTGACCAAGTTACCGCATCCGTCAACGCAGACCGCCGCGCGGCGATTCAACGTGCTCATTCGGCAACGCACGTCTTGCACCACGCATTGCAACAGACGCTGGGATCGCATGCTCAGCAGCGTGGCTCCAAGGTAACTGAAGATGAACTGAGGTTTGACTTTTCGAACCTGAATCCCGTCGCCCCGGAAGAATTGGCGACAATCGAAAAATTGACGATCGAAAAGATCAGTCAGCCAGCCGATGTGAAAGCCGAAATCCTGCCGCTGGAAACAGCTCGTCAGCAGGGCGCCATGATGTTGTTCGGGGAAAAGTATCCTGACCCGGTGCGAATGGTTTCGATCGGCGAATTCAGCAAGGAACTTTGCGGCGGCATCCATGTGGGCAATACAACTGACGTCGCCACGTTTGAAATTGTGGCCGAGGAAAGTGTCTCGTCGGGCACGCGCCGCATCCAGGCGTTGACGGGCGAACGAGCCAGACAGAACCAGCAACAGATTATGGAAGCTGCCGGAAAGATCGCCGAGATCACGGGCGTGAAAATCTCTGAAATTCCGGGTGCGATTGAGTCCCTTGGTCAGCAAGTGAAATCGCTGAGAAAGCAGCTTTCGTCCGGTAAATCCGGCGGAAATACGACTCAGAAAAACGAGAGCTCTGAACAGATGGCAATCGACGAAGCGAACTATCTGGATGTTCGCAACGTAATGCGGGCCGTGGCGAGTAAGTTGAACGTTTCTGTGGCGAGTGTTGCAGATCGCGTCTCATCGTTACTTTCGGATGTCGAATCACTCAAGCAGCAGGTCGAACAGCAGGCGAATGTTAAAACGATTGAGCCCGACGAATTGCTTGCTTCGGGTGAGTCAGTGGGTGAGGCGACCGTCGTGGTTCATCACCTTGAGGCGGGCAATGTGAATCTGATGAAACAGCTGATCGATCAGTGTCGAAAAAAACCGGATTCCGGTCCGCTGGCAATTTTTCTGGCGACCAGCGAAAGTCCGGAAAAAGTCGTGCTGGTGGCAGGGCTCAGTAAGGATCTGGTCGATCGTGGCCTGAGCGCGGGCAATTGGGTGAAACAGGTCGCTCCAGCGGTTGGCGGCGGGGGGGGTGGGAAACCCGATCTTGCGCAGGCAGGTGGAAAACAGCCTCAGAACATTCCGGCAGCACTGCAGCAAGCATCTGAGTTTATCAAGCAGAAGATTACGGGCGGGTAGCTCTGGTTGAAGATTCTCGTACGATTAAGAAACAGGATTTGACTTGTGCCGGGCGATTGGTTTCCGCCAGTTCCCGACAATTATTTTTACGGAGAGAGCGATGCGTATTTCAGTTTTGATGACCATGGTTGCGATGGCGACGATGGCGTGTTTTCAGTCGGGCGTAATGGCTCAATCCGCCGGCGACCAACAACAATCCGCTATCATGTTTGATATCAACTTTGAGAAACTGAAAAGTTCAAAGCTTGCGACCACCCTTGGAATTGAAGACAAGCTCGCGTCAGTTGCTCAAAGCGATGAAACGAAACCTGATGCGGGTAAATTGCTTCGAGTCGTCGGTGCGATGTCGGCTCCAAAGAATATTGCTGACGCGCAAGCCGTTTCCGCGGGCCAGATGCCCATGGATTTTTACGCGCGAATGCAGTTCGAGGACGCTGACGGAGCGGACAAAATGATTGCGAAAGCGGAAACGGAATCCAGCGGCAAGTTCGAAAAGAATGGCAAAACATTCTATCGCCCCAAAGACGATGGAAAGACACCTGACAATATGTTGATGCATCGCGTCGATGAAACGACGATCGAAATTTCGACCGAAGGTTACGCTTTCCTGCCCAACCGCGACGTACTGAGCCAGGGCTTGCAGGATGCGTGGGCGTTGACGGGGGATGATTCCATTCGGTTGGCGATTGACGTTGAGGCCGCCTCGGATGTCATCAGCGAGGCAGTCGAGATTGGCAAGGCTCAGGCCAAAGGCTCCCCTCAGGAAGCTCAGGTGACTGCTTATCTGGGTTTGATTGACAACATGAAAAACCTTCGCTTGGGCATTGATTTTTCAAACGATAATTTGCTGACAATTCAGGCAACCGGCGTTGACGAAAAGCAAGCCAAGGAGCTGCAGGGCGGTCTTGATTCGATTCTTGGTATTGGAAAGATGATGGGCGGGATGCAGTTGCAAGGCCTGCAGCAGCAGGATCCGGAAACCGGTGCCGTGCTCGCTCAGGTTCTTGACGCGTTGAAAGCGAACCGCGAAGGAGCCGAGGTGAACGTGACCATCCCTCATCCTGAAGGACTCGAAGCATTGGCAGCGAAGTTCGCTCCGATGCTTGGGATTTCTCCTCCTGCCACTCCGGTAGAGCCTCAAGCACCCAATCAGCCGGCTGAGCCCGTTCCCGTTGAGTAGTTTTCCGGTTTCTGTTTTCCTCTGACACCCGAATTCGATTTCGAGATGAATGTAAAAAAGCCTCAGCGGTCTGTCCCGCTGAGGCTTTTTGTTGGTGGATACTCTGCCATGGATGTTCTCTACATCAGCCACAGCCACGCCAGCACAGCAACCATGATCATCAGCAGCATCAGTGAAACGTCCGTCAAACTGCGGATCCGAGCCTCGCGTTGACGTTGTTTTATTTCCTTGACTTCCGTCTGGATGGATTCCTCAACAAATTCCATCGACCGCAAACGTTGGGGGTCCGAGCTTTCATCGTTGCAAATATGATTGCTCATCGACTCAGTTCCAGACCACTTCCAGGCAGTTATCAATTCCTTTGACGCCGTCAATCTTGCGGATTGCTTCCTGAGCCATCTGTTTTTCGAAAAACGATTGAGCCGTACCCTTGATGGTGACATTGTCGCCACGTGTTTCGATATGCATCGTGTTAAGATTCACATGTGGATTGTGAATGACGGCGCTGATAACCTGGTCCGTAAAGGGGGTTGAGCCAAGGGGAGTTGAGCTAAGCATGATTTTTCGAACGTTAAAGATTAGGTTGAAGACGTGCGCTTGAGGTATTTTCGATACACTGCAATGTGGCTCGCCGAACAACAGAAGGACGAGGCGAATAGTCTGTGAAACTGAAATCCGTCGGTTCGAACGGAGGTTGTTCTGATCGTGACGGTTGGAAGGACGGAACAAGCCTGAATTGCGATTTCGACCACGGTAGAGTCGTTTATCGTTGGTATCAGGCCACTTAACGGCTTGTGTACCACGTGACATGAGGAAGTGGCAGGCAGCCCTCTTGTGCTCCACGAAACGTTTTCTCAACGGATTGTCAGAACATTTTTTGAGTAGTCAGTTGAACCGAAAGAAAGATCATCCTGGTTTTTGGACGCTGGTATTCCTCGTGGTTGCCAACATGATCGGCGCCGGAGTGTTCACGACATCAGGTTTTTCCCTGGCAACACTTGGCTCGCGCGAACTGGTGTTGTGGGCGTGGTGTTTGGCAGGGTTGATCGCTTTGGCCGGCGCATACAGCTACGGCCAGCTGGTTAAAGCGATGCCAGAATCCGGGGGCGAGTATCTATTTCTATCCCGAGCCGCACATCCAATTTTTGGATTCATTGCCGGATGGGTTTCGTTGATCGCGGGTTTCAGCGGCGCGATCGCGTTTGCGGCTGTGACTTTGGAAGAATACTCCATTCCCGTCGAAATTCGGCCCGTGTGGTTGCCCGCCGGATCCGTAGCCACTCTATCGATCGTTTTGGCGGCTGCGTTTCATGGCCTGCGGCCTCGCGCAGGAGCGCTGATCCAAAACTCAATCGTGGTTTTAAAGTTAATGTTGCTTGGTGGGATCCTGTTATTCGCAGCATCGAAATTTCCATTTGGTCCTTTCGATCAGGAAGTCACAGTTCAATCATCGAAAACGGGTTTTTCGTTGGCGACGGCCTTTGCGAATAGCCTCGTTTGGATTTCACTCAGCTATTCCGGCTTCAATGCGGCGGTCTATCTGGCGGGTGAAGTCGATGATCGCGAACAAGTGGTGTCGAGGTCGTTGCTGGTTGCTACTGTCTTTGTGACGATTTTTTACCTGCTGTTGAACGCAGTGTTTCTGTACGCCAACTCGATCGAGTCGATCGCAGGAAAGGCAGATATCGCAGCCATCACAGCTCGGTCGCTGGGAGGCGGTTCGTTTGATCTTTTTGTGCGTTGGACAATCAGCGCGTGTTTGCTGACATCCGTGTTCAGCATGATGATGGCGGCTCCACGGGTTTACGCGAAAATGGCGGAGGATGGCCTGATGCCCAGAGTGCTCAGGTTTGACCACAATCAATCGGCAAGCCCCCGTTGGGCGACATTGTTGCAAGCGAGCGTGGCAATTTTGCTGGTTCTTTCAACGACATTGCACGGGCTGCTCTCTTACCTCGGGCTGACGCTGTCTCTGTGTGCAGCGTGTTCGGTCGCGTGTCTGTTGTTGCCAGCCGTTCGGAAGAATCGCCCGTGGCAGCCGGTCGATTTGATTCCGCTGTTCTACATTGTGGGCACGATTGTTTCAGCGACGATGCTGACGATCTCAAATCCGTGGCAGTTGGTTGGAACTGTCGCGACGTTTTTGGCAGGTGCTGTCGCGTGGCTGCTGGTAGCAAAGCGATGAGCGAAAGCACTTTGGTCAGCCATGAAGCATGAAGAATCGCAACAGAAATGCGGAAACAACGAATGCTGTTACAGATCGCATCATCCATGATCGTCGAGTCGTGACCCGCGCAAGAGCATGTTCGGTAATGCGGCAATCAGCCAGTCGAGCGGTGCGTTGCATTCGTTCTTTCAGGCTGGGATGTAGCATCGTTCGGCGTTCGAATTGCTCGGGCGAATAGGCAGCGAGGCGTGCGATGGCGAGTGTCATGCTGTCGTGATCGGCGAAATCGTCGTCGACCACGTCAGGCGTGTCTGACTGAGAAACACAGTGCGTTTCGGACATCACCGAAAACCAATCCGCCTCAAATTCCATCTGACGGGAAAGCCAGGTCAGCATGGGAACCAGATACATCAGGTAAAGCGCGGCCGATGCTGCGACAGCGTGCGTCGAAGTCAATCCAAATCGCTCAAAATGGTGGTTGACTGCATTGGCGATGGTGGCTCCATTGACCTGATCAATCGCGGCCAGAATCAATGGAAACATCATGAAGAACATGCGGATGGGCATGTGGCTCATGCGGATATGCCCTGCCTCGTGACGGACGACGGCCAACAATTCTCGCTGAGGAAAATTATCCAGCATCGAATCGGAGATCACGATCACTCGCAGACCGGGAACGACTCCCGCAACGACCGCGTTAATAATCTGGCTACCTGTCTGCCATGCTCGAATGGTCCAAACTCCCAATTTCAGTCGCCGGCAACAGGCCATCAAATCTGATCGCAGCTGCGGATCTTCAATCGGGCGGTGCCTCCACGCGACCAACATCAGCAAGGGAAACGCGGCGAGGATCAGCATGCCGCCCGTCACCACGGCGATGCTCTGCCAGATTCCGGGCAATCGCTGAGCCCAAATCGCCGCGTCTCGGGCCAGCAACGTCGCCAGAATCGGAAGTAACGCCATCAAAACGTAGACCCGAAAACGCAGGCCCACGAACTGGAGTCGTTCTTTCAGATGCAAACCAAAGTGGTAAGCGCACGACGAGTCCATGCTTTCGGATGCGTTTCGATCGAGCAGGCGTTTGACGTCATAAAAAATTGCCCACGAGAAGAATAGCGAAATCAGGATCGGAGCCAGAATCAGCAAGTCGTCCAGCAGAGGCCAGCGATCAAGTTGCCAGTTGACTCGAATGATGTCCGGCCAGCGGAGCCCCCAGACGATCGCGAGACTGGCCATCAACCAGACGGCACTGTGTGAGACCGAAAGTTGGTTCAAAATCCTGTGGCGTGCTGCATCGTCGATCGTCCTTGTCCGGCAGCGTCGACCGATGATCGCGGTCTGGAAGATCGCCGCTCCCGGCACCATCAGCGCAACGAGAGTCAACAGCATCAAGCGTTGGCCGGTATGCAGCGCAAGTTCGGGGTCGCGAAATTCACTGATACCAAGGCACAGTAAAATCACCAATGCAATCAGAAGATTCATTCAGGCAGAGTCAAAAAGTCATCTGGGGTCGAGGGCGGAAGGAGAAAGTCTCTCATGCCACCTTGTGAACCCGACAGCTTAATTGACAGCCGAAAATCTGTCGACGAATTGACTTATACAACCGACACAACCCAAACCAGAAATGCGAAACCGATTAGGTGCGGTGGTCGCTCAATCGCGTTTTCGGCGTCGGCTTGTTGCAAGCAACGTTGCTGCTGCCAGAATGTTCAGGCAGCCAGGTTCTGGAATGGCTGTTCCGAACACTGAAATTTCGAACTCATTACCTCGAATGCCGATCGTCTGACTACCGGCGGCAGAGTCGTCGGCAGTGAGGTTCCAGTGATAGATGCTGAACGACTGAATGGATTCGGTAAAATTGAACGTGGCATCGTTTTCGGGTGTATTCTGCACATTTCCGCTGGTAGCAGTCGGGCGAGCCCCCAGTAAACCGAATTGAGTGAACGTTTCCATGTTGGTGCCGGGTTCGAAACTGTAGTTGGCAGCAAAGCCGCTGCCGACGGCTCCCGGAACTTGTGTGTCAAATCCTTCGGCGGCGATCGCGTCATACCATTGCCCGTCCGCTCGATCGACATCCGTCAAGGTGAAGCTGTCCAGCTGCACGGGAAACGAAAATTCGAAATCATACCGCGCGTAATTGTCGAACGTGGTTGTGTTGACTGTCGTATCCGGATCCAACTGGAATGCAAAGCCGGAAAAAAACGTGGCATCAATCCGACTGAAGTGATCCGCTGTGTAAGCGGCCGCCCCGATGCTGCTGGAGGTGAGGATCAGCTGTTCATCCCCAATCGGCGTAACTCCCTGAAATTGACCGTCGGTCCAGGCAACACTCGGTCCATTTCCGTCGTTGTGATCCCAAACGCTGGAGTCAAATGAAATAGTATCCGAATGGCAGGAGTCAGGGTTCAGGCTGGCGATAGCAAGTACCGCAAGAAACGTGACTGCGGTCACTTTCCGTTTGTGACGCGTGAAAAATATGACTGGGGAAGATGAACAAACGTAAGCGCGCATCTTTCTCCTCCTTGAGAATGAATGCGATCGAGCAGACAGCGTGTTGGCTGTCTTTCGTCGTACGGGCGGGGAAATTCGTGGGGGAGGGGATCAAGCCGTCAGGCAAACCGTACCGGTCTGTGAATCGGCCTGATAGAGACAATTCGCATGACGCTTATTGTCCTTACAAGCCAGATCGGTTGTTGTCAGTTGAGGAATCAACTGAACACGAGTGTTCCTAACGCTCCTCACAACCTGATTATTTTTCCACGATTGCCGTCGATGATGCTTCCGGGAACTTTGCTTTCGGGCGGTAAGCTTTGACTAACCCATCCATTCAGGAAGCTCACCCACACGCGGCAGGTGGATCAGTCGCACTTCTTGGATCGATGCGTGCTCGCTGACTCGCATCAATGCGGCCTCAGACGGAGTATTATCCAGATTCAGCACGCCGATCGCGGGACCGCCAGCGTCACCGGCTCGTCCCACTGCCATCTGCGCGATGTTGACTTTCTCTTCGGACAATACGTTGCCCACGTAGCCGATGATGCCGGGAATGTCAGTATGAGTGAACACCAGCAAGGTTCCATCCATGAAGGCTTCGGTGCGGTAGTCGCCAAGGCGAACCAGTCGCGGCATGTTCTTGCCGAACACGGTTCCCGCTGCCTGGATCTCTTTGCCGTCACCTCGAACGGCCGCATTGATAATGCTGCTGAAGGCTCCGTGTTCTGCCGACGAAGTCCGGCTGATTTCGATGCCTCGTTCGCGGCAGAGTACCTCGGCGTTGACGATACTGGCGTCTTCGATGATGTCGCCGATCAGGCCTGCGCAAAACGCGGATACCAAGACGCGCGTGTCTTTGCTGGAGATCTCTCCCGAAAATTCTAGGTCGCATCCAGTGATCGCCCCACCGTGCCATTGTCCCATCAGTTTGCCCAGGCGATGAGCGACATCCAGGTAGCCGCCGAGTGATTTGAGCGTTGCCGGATCAAGCGAGAAAGTATTGACGGCACTGCGAATTTCGCCAGTCGTCAGGAAGTTGATCAACAGATCCACACCTTCCACGGCGACTTCAATCTGAGCCTCTTCGGTGCTGGCGCCAAGGTGAGGCGTGCACATCGTGTCGACTCGTTGGAACAACGGACTGTCGGTGCAGGGTTCATTGGGATACACGTCGAGGGCAACACCACCGAGGTGCCCTGATTCCAGTCCGGCCAGCAATGCGGCTTCATCGTAGATTCCGCCTCGAGCACAGTTGATCAAACGAGCGCCTTTTTTCATCAGCTTGACTTCCGCCTCGCCAATCAAGCCTTTCGTTTCAGGCGTCAGTGGCGTGTGGACGGTCAGGTAATCGACAACCGGCAACAGCTCGGCCACGGTGTCGAATTTTTTGATTCCCAATTCTTCGGCACGCTCTTTGGGCATGAAAGGATCAAATCCTACCACGTCCATGTCGAAAGCTTTCGCTCGGCGAGCGACCTCCAGGCCGATTCGACCAAGGCCAACCACGCCCAGTGTCTTGCCTGACAACTGAGAACCCTTGAACTTTTTACGGTCCCATTTACCCGATTTCAGGCTTTCGTATGCGGGGCCAACGTTTCGTGAAAGGCCCAGCATCAACGCCATCGCATGTTCGGCGGTGCTGACCGTGTTTCCGTCAGGCGTGTTCATGACAACGATGCCTCGACGCGTGGCGGCTGCTTTGTCGATGTTGTCGGTGCCAACCCCCGCGCGAACGATTGCTTTGAGCTGCTTGTTGCCCTCCAGCGACTCAGCTGTGATCTTCACGCCGCTGCGGCAGACGGCTCCGTCATACTGAGCCAGCGTTTCGCGCAGTTCATCGCCCGAAAGTCCGGTCTTGACGTCGAATTCGATTCCGTCGGCAGCTTTGAGTTTCGCCAAACCTTCTTCGGCGATGTCGTCCAGCACGATAATGCGTGGCATGTTAATTTCCTGAATTTCAGTTTTGGGATTTTGTACTTTGGTCGCACGGGTGGCTCGGTTTCAATCGACACCGATCGCGCTTTGGTCAGGAAACAGCGTTTCCTCGGATGCTTTTGAGTTTTGAGAAGCTGAGAATCAGCCATTCTTTTGGGCGAAATCCTTCATGAACGCCGCCAACGCTTCGACGCCTTGGACGGGCATTGCGTTGTAGATCGAAGCACGGATGCCTCCGACGCTGCGGTGTCCTTTCAAGGTCGACATGCCTGCCTCGGCGGCGTCGGTAACAAACTGGGCGTCCAGTTCGGGCGTTGCCATCTTGAACGTCACATTCATGGTCGATCGGTCGGTCGGCTGAGCGTGTCCAATGTAGAAGCCGCCGCTGCCATCGATGATGTCGTAAAGCATTTTCGACTTGGCTTCGTTGATGGCGGCCATCTTTTCGAGACCGCCGATCTCTTCCTGTAACCATTTGCAAACCAATCCGGTCACATAGATTCCGAAACTGCATGGCGTGTTGAATCGCGAACCGCCCGCTGAGTGCTTTGCGTAGCTGAGGTAGCTGGGCATCTTGGGAGCGGACCGCTCGATCAGCTCTTTTGCCATCACGACGATGGTGACGCCTGCAATGCCCGCGTTCTTTTGAGCACACGCGTACAGTAAACCATAGTCCGCAACATTGATCGGTTCACCAAACAGATCCGACGACTTGTCGGCAACAATCGGCACTCCGCCCGTGTCGGGAAGTTCGCGAAACTGAACTCCCTGAATGGTCTCGTTCGAAGTCAGGTGAACGTACGCCGCATCGGGTGTCAGGTTCAAATCAGCCTGAGCAGGAACTCGGTCGTAGTTTGTGTCTCCTGAATCATAAGCGACATTCAGTTGACCGTAGTTGTGAACTTCTCCCGCACTTTTTTTTCCCCATGAGCCGGTCTGAATATAGTCGGCGGTCTGAGCAGGATCGGTGATCAGGTTTGCGGGAACCATAATGTTCTGCAACGCGCCGCCACCTTGAATGAACATGACCTCGTGCGAATCGGGCACATTCAACACCTGAGTAACGCCAGCCACGGCACCCTCGATGATCGCGTCGAAATCCTTGCTACGGTGGCTGATCTCAAGAACGCTGCTGCCAACACCTGGCAGTGAAAGCATCTCAGACTGAATCTGTTCCAGGACGCTCAGCGGCAAGACTGCTGGGCCCGCTGAAAAGTTGTAAACGCGGGAAGTACTGGTCGATGTGGCCATTTGGATTCCGGACCGTAAGTAAAAAATCAACGTGCAGCGGGGGGCGTCGGAACGCCCGCGAAATTCAGAGAGCAGCAGTGTAAACGCGAGGGCAAATCGTGAAAAGTGCCTGCTCTGCTTCCCTTGGCACAGAAGCCAAACTGAGCCGTTCAAACGGGAGTTGCACGTGGAAAATCAGGGCGAAACAGAACGCATTTGGCAGCCTTGCCGCTGCAGGAAAAAATGCCGCAGCCAGTC
Source organism: uncultured Pirellulaceae bacterium (assembly GCA_964468915.1). Taxonomy (GTDB): domain Bacteria; phylum Planctomycetota; class Planctomycetia; order Pirellulales; family Pirellulaceae; genus Mariniblastus. The sequence goes on along the minus strand of CAYXWX010000015.1, from coordinate 2,299 downwards.
AGATCGGACGTGAACCGAAAAACCGGATCGAGCGATAGCAGTTATCGTGAAGATCAAGCGTCAGGCGTCGCCAAGTGGTGAACGCTGGATCAGCGAGGCAGGTAGGGATTCGCCGAACCATAGCGAGCCGGTGTCGCACGTCCCGTTCCACTCGCGGCGCCCGATTGGGCCAATCGACTCTGCAGTGACGCGACTCGCTGAGCCACCTCAGCCTGCTGGGGCTCCAGTTGTAGTACTCGCAGATAGTTATCTAACGCCAGTTCCGTCTGTCCCTGCACCTCACGCACATGCCCCATCGCCTTGAGTGCTCGAACATTTCCGCCGTCGATTCTCAACGCGTCGGCCAGCAGGTCGGTAGCGCGCAGGTTATCGCCATATTCCTGATACAGTCGCGCCAGCTCGATCGTTGGTTGAGCTGAGTTCGGATATCGTGACTTCCAATCGTTCAGAAGGTCAAACGCGAATTTTTCTCGTCCCGTTTCAATCAACAGAGCCGACAGGCCACGGTGAGCATCCACATGCTGATCGTTCAGTGAAATTGATTGCCGATACAACTGCTCGGCTTGTTGCAACCACTGGCTGTTGTTCGATTGCTTGCCCATCGAGTAGTAACTGGCGGCAAGGTTGTAGTAGGCATTGGAATCGCGTGGGTTGGCACGCAGTGCCTGTTGAAATTGATTGACCGCTTGAGCGTACTGCCCGGATTGATAAGCCTGATTGCCTGAAACGTTGTGCTGCTGCACGCCCAGATTACATCCAGTTGTAATCATCACGCTAACGCAGGTTGCGACCACGATCAATGTCGAGCGGTTCTTGGCGGGCGGAAGAAAACTCATGGCAAATCCAAATTCTGGCCGTTTGAACGCAGCCAACTTTTTTGAGGCGGCTGCTGACGTCAAAAGAACGCCAAGACCGTAGTGCCCGGGGGATTTCGCGGCAAGATCAAACTGCTTGCAGGGGATGCTGGCAGTTCCGTCGAACGATGCGTTGGTGAACACTCAGTTGCTTCCGAGGATCAAAACACGAAAAAAGCCGACCCGAAACAGGCCGGCCTCCCGGTTTGACTGCACGAGGAAGTTACCTCGTTCGATGATACGTTCAGACGCTTGCCTTTGCTTAACGGCGGCTGAAGAACTTGCGAAGCACGTCGTCTGCAGCGTGCGTTGAGCTTTCATGCTTTTCCGCTTCACGGGTCGGCAGTTTCCCGTATCGCTCTTTCGATTTTGATTCTTCACCTTCGTTAAGTGCTTCCACTTCGGCAGAATCCATGGCAATCGTTTCGTCACCTTCTGCTTTGGGTTCTTCCTTGAGCGGTGATTTGATCTGAGTTGTATCGTCCATGCTCAACTGAGCGGTCTCCGATGAACGGTAACCTCGCTCGTTTCCGATTGACGGTGAATCGTCGTCATCATCAGAGAGCCAGTCCGTAATGCTCTCATCAAGAGACTGGTTTTTCGGAGCTTTCGTGGACGCGGTACGTGCAGCTGCCTCCGCAACATCTTTGACTTTCGGCTTTCTGGCACCTGCTGCCGCGTGGTCGATTATCATTTCCAGTTGCAGTCTGCCGACACGAAGTTTGTCGCCCGCTTTTGCAATGTGGACGCCTTCGAGCTTCTCGCCGTTGACGTAGGTGCCGTTGCGACTTTTCAGGTCTTCAATCGTTACCTTGCCATCACGCACACGAATCGCGCAATGGTGCCGACTGACCAAATCGCTGGACGGGCGCAAATGTGCTTTCTCGCCTCGCCCGATGATGAACTTGGAAACCTTAATCGCAATTTCGCGACCGTCGTTCTTCCCGCCAACCACTTTCAATGATGTCTTCATCCCGTTTTCCCTCCAGAAATCACAGGACTACTCGATTTCAGCGTGCATTCGGCCTTGCCTCGAACCGCAGAACGCCTTCACCGAGCCTGATATGCGTAATTATTGTTCATTAACGCGTAAAGTCAAACACAACGACCTTAATCAGGCTTGATGTGCGTGAATCCGCTATTGGAAGTGGCGGATCATCTCCCTAAGACACCCTAGAATAACGGCTGTGAAATTTTTCTCAACCCGAAAATCCGCAACCCGATCATCCTTATTGGCGTCTTCATCTGTGTTATCGGAGTTGAAGCTTAATTTACTTTATTTCCGATAGAACTGGTTGTGTCGATTCTCAAACGACTGCTTCGTCATGAATTAAAAGTGCGGGTTGGCGTACATGTTCTGTGCGAGCAAGCGCGAGTGCAATCGTGTCGCCAGCCCGAGAACTCAAGTTGGACCAACCATCGCGAAGAGCAAGCAAAGAGCTAAC
>CAYXWX010000014.1:28647-62297 GCA_964468915.1 uncultured Pirellulaceae bacterium | reverse complement strand
CCGATAAGTTTATTCGTTGACCCAACAACAGAAAATGGAAATTCGGCTGTGGAGCACTGGACGAGTATCACTCGATCCGCTGAGCTCGTTATCGCCGCTGCAGTACGTCAGCGAGGAGTAATGCCGAGTATGCCAAGTGATCATATCTCGATCTACACTATTCAGCAGTTAAGACAATTTGTCTCCCATACTTTGTGCCAGCAAAGCAATTTTGAAGAGGGTATTTTCCAGGTCACCGAGAGAATTCTCACCAAAGGCAAGCAGACATGCGGCATCTTTTTTTGCTTGCATGGCCCGCGAAGCGTCAAATTAACGGCCGTTTGGGAAACTGAAACCAACTCAATCTTGTTTTATGGCTCGACCGGCGAACGATTCAAGAAAGCCACGCTGGAAACAGCTTTGGCGATCTGATCGGTTCGATCCAAAACACAATACGACAACATTTAGCTAAAAAGGATTTGATATGCTGGTTCTTTCCAGGAAGGAAAGCGAAAAAATAATGCTGGGTGACGAGGTTGTCTTAACCATCGTACGCATCTCTGGAGATCGCGTGCGTCTGGGAATCGAAGCGCCATCAGGCATGTTGATTCTCAGACAAGAACTTGATTCGGATTCGAATGACTCCACCGCAGGGATCGGGGAGCGTTCGGAGGCGAATCAGCAGGCGGATGCCGCCTGAACCTCAAACTCGTTCGACGTTGATTGTCGGTACTCCCGAACCGTAACCTGATGTCGATCGATTGCACCATTGCAAATCGAAAACAGAAGCCGCGCTGGACTTGATCCGGTGCGGCTTTTTTTCGTTTCCCGATCTAGAAAACGCCCCGTCGACCCGTCAAAAGCGTCCCAACCGGGATCACCAGACCTCAATCTGCAGATCATCGCAGAAATTGAACGGGTGTTGTGACATTGCCTTTCAAGAAAACCAAAACTCATTCGACGGCAGTCCGCATGCCAGGTTTTCCTTCCTGACGCTTTCGATCCTGGTGTCGACTCCCACCTTCAAATGAAATCCACGCCGGCAACCAATCAGCCAGAATAATGTTCGATCGTTTCCCAACCCGAAATCGCAAATGCGCCCATCGAATTTCTTTGGGAAGGCGTGATTCCAGAAAAGGTGGAGCGTTAATCGAGTTCGTTTTCATTCTTCCCATCATGTTTCTGGTGATTCTCGGGTCCGTCGATATTTGCAACAACATTTTTGTCAAGCAATTCATGACTGAGGTTTCATACCAGGGTGTAATGAAGGGTGTGGATGCCGGAATGACAGAATCTGATCTCGTTTCGTCAATCAATGCTCATCTTGCGGCTCGCAACATCGGCAACGCAACGATATCGATTGAAGGACTTGATGGATCAGCTTTTGATGATGTCCTTCGTGGCGAGATGTTCGAAGTCTTGATCAGTCTTGCCGGCGCCGATCGACAGGATTCGCCCGTAATCGTTCAGTCTATCGATTTGGAAGCCCGTAGTGTCGGTGTTCGACAGTAGTCGAGACCTGCAATGCCCCCTAACACTTTAGAGTCAGCCATGCGATTCAAAACAAACAATTCGAACAGACGCGGAGCCGTTCTGGTTCTGTTTCTTGTCCTGTTCCCGTTGTTGATTTTAATCGTCGGGTTTTCGATCGATTACGCACACATGCAGCGTACGAGAACCGAACTCCGTCGGGCTACGGATCTTGCGGCCAAAGCGGCTGCCCTTTCTCTGTCAATTGACCCGGACGAGGGTTTGGCAACTCAAGTCGCGATGGACGTCGCGCTGGAAAATGATGTAGCGGGATCCCCCATGTCGCTTGGGATGTCTGACGTGATCTTCGGATCCTCGGTCCAGAATCCTGACGGGTCGTTTGGTTTTAACCCGGGAGGTTTTCCCAGAAACTCCGTTCGCGTGATCGGAGACCGAACCGTCGGTTCAGCCAGCGGTCCGATTGGGACGTACTTTGGAGCACTCTACAACGCCCCGACGTTTGAACCCACGTTCAGCGCCACAGCCGCGTTCGTCAACACCGACGTTTGTCTGGTGCTCGATCGCAGCAGCAGCATGAAGCTGGATGTTACCGATTCTGCGTTCACGGTCGCCGCCGGTAGTCAAATTTATTGCCAGCCACCATCGGGAACCAGCCGCTGGGCCGCACTTCAGGCAGCCGTGAATTCCTTCATCGATGTGATGGAGAATTCCCCTGCGACCGAACAAGTTGCCGTCGTCACATTTGGAAGTGACTTGAACATGTGTGGATCGTCATACACTCGCACATCAGTTGACGAGCCTCTGGGGACGAACCTATCCGGCATTCGAACTGCGATGGCTAATCGCTCATCAACCGTCTGGGAGGGCAATACCGACATCGCCAGTGGCATCGAAGAAGGTCAGCTAATACTGACCGGCTCCAACGCACGCTCGACCGCCCATAAATTCATGATCGTTATGACGGACGGCCGTTATACGGAATCGGACCCGGTACCGTTTGCTCAAATTGCCGGCGCCAATGGGATTACGATTTACACCATTACATTCAGCGCCGGAGCCAATCAGGAAGACATGATCGATGTTGCTGACGCTGGAAACGGAGTTCACTACCACGCTGACGACGCCGCTGATCTGACGGCAGTTTTTCGCAGCCTGGGTGGAGCCATTTCAAACCTGGTTCAGTAACCGATAACCATCCCAAGTCACAGAAGCGCAGGGCCTTATGCTCATAAAAATCCGTCAGCACGATTCGAATCCGAGTGTTCGCCACTCTCGACGCACTCGTCGTCATGGCGCTGCAGCGGTTGAATTTGCCCTGACCGCACCACTGTTTTTCATGTTCCTGTTTGCAGGAATGGAGTTCGCTCGCGCCAACACCCTGCGGAATCTGTGCGATAACGCAGCGTTGGAGGCGGCTCGCGTCGGAATGGTCCCCGGGGCGACGGCGGAGAAATGCATTGATGCGGCAAACGAATCGCTGGACATCTTGAGCGTTAAAAACGCCACGGTGACGGTTGATCCGCAGACCATCGGCCCGACAACCCCCGAGATCACCATCGACGTGACCATTCCGCTGGGCGACAACGCGATGCCCATGTCTCAGTTCGTGATGGGAACAGAGTTGCGAAGATCGGTGACGCTCAAGCGAGCGGTTCCTGTTGGGCAGCAGTGAACGTTGGCGGTGAACGAAAATCTCGGCGGTAAACGAAAAACGAAAACCTCGGCGGTTAGCGAAAGCGTGATTTACGCTGCACGGGACGCGACCGAGTGATCTGATGAACGATACAGGTGCTCTCGAGTCGGCGGCATTCCTGACAGCCCTTTTGATGCCTGCTTGGTCACAACCGTCTGATAGATTCGAGCACCACCATCACCCAGCGCGAATACGCAACCGGCCAGGTACAATACCCATAGCCGGTACTTCTCTTCCCCGACCTGACGGATCGCTTCGTCTTTGTTTGACTCCAGTCGCTGGCACCAGAGGCGGCACGTGCGCGAGTAGTGGTCTCGCCAACCTTCGACATCATGAACATCAAAACCTTCGCTTTCCATGCATTGAATCATGTGACCAAGATGGTCAAGCTCTCCGCCGGGGAAAATGTATTTCGCAAGAATCCGACGCTCAGGTGACATGTGACGAAACTTCTTGTCACTCATTTTTCCAGGTCGAGTGATTCCGTGATTAAGAAACATGCCGCGATCGGGCAATAGCGAGTTCACTTTTTTCATGTAGCCCGCCATGTTGTCGATGCCAACGTGTTCGACCATTCCAATGCTGGAAATCTTGTCGTACGGTCCTTCGACAAAGGCGTAGTCTTTCAATTCCGCCGTAACCAGATCCGACAACCCCTCTTCGTCGATCCGATTAAGCGTGTATTCCAACTGTCGCTTCGACAACGTGATGCCGTGCGCCTTGACACCGTAATGTTTGGCCGCGTGACAGATCAACGCTCCCCAACCGCATCCGATATCCAACATCCGCTCGCCCGGCTTCAGTTGCAACTTACGACAAATCATGTCCAGCTTGTTGAACTGAGCCTGCTCGAGCGAGTCATCCCACGTGTGAAAGTAAGCACAGCTGTAAAGCATGTTGTCATCAAGAAACAAGCGATAAAACTCGTTGCTGACGTCGTAGTGAAACTGGATGAAGTCTTTGTTGTCTGACTGTTGCCGACGCAGCCCCGTTTCATCACCTTCGAAACAGTGTTCCAGTTGGGTCTTCTCGCCGCGAGAAAACAGAAACGCCGACGCAAACTTTGCGATTAACCCCAACGGTACTCGGCGGGATTTTTGCCTGCTGTTTTTGACACGAGCCTTTTCAATGAACGTCGTCATATCGGCTCCAACGAAATCAATCGAGCCTGTCGCGTAAAGCCGAAGCAACGTGTCTGCTTTTGGCCGCCTGAGCACACTACCGATGACGCCGGGGCCCTTCAGCACAATCTCCAGCCCCGCGTGAACGTTCTCGCCAAGCGCGACCACACTTCCATCCCACAACCTGACGCTTACCGGTGCATTCAATTTTGTGCGAAGGTACTCAATCAACTCGGTTGCCCGAGCGATTTGTTTCTGGTGACGCGATTCAGTACCGAACATTCCTTGTCCCTCATGGTTTGTTATGAATCAAAGTCCTGGTTGGTGTTCTTGATTCGTGCAAGCCAACGCGAGTGCCATCGTGTCACCAACCCGAAAATTCGAGCTTAGGTGACCTGCTCGTTTGAATATGCTTGCCGCAGTCGCCGATTTGATGCAGAAGCATCTCTGCCCAACCACTCTTTGCACGCAGTTTAATTCAAAACGCGGTTTGGTCGCGAGACTGTTTTAGTGACAGCAGAGAAGGTTGACGCCCCAACCACTCTTTGCACGCAGTTTAATTCAAAACGCGGTTTGGTCGCGAGACTGTTTTAGTGACAGCAGAGAAGGTTGACGCCGGAGCATTTGCTCTCTTGATCAACTGGCCACATTGGTCACAAACTTCTGCAAATCCCGAAAGAAGTGCGGGTAAGTCTTTGCAACACAACCAGGATCCAAAATCTCAACGTCCGCCTGCTTCAGGCCCACCAACGCCAGACTCATCGCCATCCGGTGATCGTCATAAGTCTCGATCGTTGCCGAATTCAGGGGCTGCGGGCGAATCGTCAGGCCATCGGCGTGTTCGTCAACTTCGACGCCAAATTTTCGCAGCTCAATCGCCAGATTACCAATCCGATCCGTTTCCTTGACTCGGTTATGAGCCACGTTTCGTACGGTCGTCGCTCCATCAACAAACAGAGCAACCGCTGCAAGTGTTTGAACCGTGTCGCTGACGTTGGACATATCAATATCGATGCCAACTTTCGCCGGGCCATTTACCGTGACCCCATGCTCGGACCACTCGACGCCGCAGCCCATTTTTTCAAGGCAGTCTACAAAGCCAACGTCGCCCTGTAATGAATCGCGCCCGAGTCCCTGCACGGTCGCCGATCCTCCACAGATTGCTGCGGCGCCCCAGAAGTAGCTGGCCGCCGACGCGTCAGGCTCGATCGCATAGTCACACGCTTGATACGACTGATCGCTTGAAATCTGAAATCTGCTTAGCGATTCATCCGAATCGACGGCCACGCCGAATGACTTCATTACCTCGACCGTCATCGAGACGTACGGTTTGGAAATCAGCGGACCGTCAATCTCGATCACAATATCACCATCGGCCAATGGAGCCGCCATCAACAGACCACTCAAGTACTGACTGGAAACGTTTCCCCGCACCTGAATGGTACCTCCGTTAACTCGGTCAGATTTTATCGAAACCGGAGGACAGCCGCCCGGAGATTCAGCGACAACACCAGCGCCCAGCTGCGCTAACGCCTCCAGCAGTGGGCCGATCGGACGTTCACGCATCCGCTGAACGCCATCCAACCGAAACTGCCCGCCGTGGACTCCAAGAATTGCAGATAAAAATCGAACCGTGGTTCCACTGTTTCCAATGAACAGATCAGCAGTCGAGTTGGGAAACTGACCACCACATCCACCCACCGTTACAACATGATCGTCCCAGTCCGCTTCGATCTGGACGCCCAGTCGTTTCAACGATTCGATCATGAACTGAGTGTCATCGCTGTTCAAAACGCCGGTCAGCACAGAACGCCCCGCGGCAAGAGCAGCCAAAGGCAGCGCACGATTGGTGATACTTTTGGATCCCGGCGGACAAATTATGCCACCAATGGGCCCCGAGGCGGGTTGAATAACAATTGAGTCGGACATGCAAGCGAGTGTCGGGAGAAACTATTTTCCGCAACACCGGGCCGACGGATTGCTGGAATGGTTTATATTTGTGTGGGCCTCACAGAGGCATCCGGCAAGAAAACACTTTATCTACTACACGCGTCAACGGGAACCAACCATGAACAAGAATGAAAATCGCCAGCTCGATCGACGTGAATTTGTTGCCAGGACCGGTTTGCTGGCCGGTGGAATCTTCGCGTCCACATCAGCTCCGTGTTGCGCTGCCCTGACAGGCCTTCTGCCAACCAGGACAGCCACTGAACCGTGGTTCGAAATTTCGCTCGCGCAATGGTCCCTGCACAAGACGCTGTTTGATGGGAAGCTGGATAATCTTGGATTTCCCGCGTTTGCAAAAGAAAAGTGCCAGATCAATGCGGTCGAATACGTCAACCAGTTTTTTATGGACAAAGCGGAAGACAAGAAGTACCTGGCGGAACTGAATCAGCGATGCTCGGATGCCGGCGTCAAATCCGTGCTGATCATGGTCGATCGTGAGGGTAAGCTCGGAGACCCAGATGACTCAATGCGAACCCAAGCTGTCGAAAATCACCACAAATGGGTCACTGCCGCCAAAACGCTGGGTTGTCACTCGATACGAGTCAACGCCAGCTCATCCGGTGACTATCAGGAGCAGGTCAAACTCGCGGCGGACGGCCTGCGACGCCTGAGTGAATTCGCAGCTCCGCATAAGATCAACGTGATCGTCGAAAACCATGGTGGTCTTTCCTCAAACGGACAGTGGCTGGCTCAAGTCATCCGCGATGTTAATCTGGACAACTGCGGGACTCTGCCTGATTTCGGGAATTTCAATATTTCGAAACAGCTCAGTTACGACCCCTACATTGGCGTCGCGTCGATGCTACCGTTCGCTAAAGCAGTCAGCGCCAAAAGCAAGAACTTTGATGACGAGGGCAACGAAACGGGAATCGACTTCGTCAAAATGATGACACTGGTCAAAGATTCTGGTTACCGAGGCCATGTTGGAGTCGAATTCGAGGGCAAGAATATTTCTGAGCTGGACGGAATCGCAAAAACTCGGGATCTGTTGATTCGCTGCCGTGAGTCAGCCAGCTAGTGTACGGGCAAGGCTGCCGCGATTTGAATACCAAGCTGGAACCGGCACACCCAACAACGCTTGAACCAGACAATCGCCAAACGTCGTCCCGACTCTCGTTCTGATTGAGAGATCTGCTTGCGAACACCGCCACGAACGCCGTCCCTTCAGAAATTTCCACCTGAGGGCCTCACTTCCCCTCGTGCTTTTGTTGATTTCGCTTCCCCCGGCAACAAATGCCGCCTGCTTGAACTTATTCGCAGGAAAACTGAGAAACCTTTTCAGTGGACACATAGATTCTGTGACACGACGCCCTGCATAGATTTTGTGCACATCCTTCGTGCACTCTTTTCAGGCAGCGCTGCACTACTTATTTGCAAAACAGCCAAAACGACCTAAGTGCAAGCACTGGCAAGACATCAGCAGGCGTGATTGTCCTGCTCGGATGATGGGAGCGAGGAAAGAGGCTCACGTTCGCTACATCAGCAACGAATGCCTTGAAGGACACTAATCCCCAGTAATCCCTAACGACGCACATGCGGAAGGAGTCAATTGTGACTGAAACAATCACTCAAAATCAGGAATTCACAGCCCGTTGCCAGCGAGTTCTCCAAGTTGCCAAGCAGCTATTTCAAGGTCGGCCAGATTGGGTCACATTCTTTCGGGAAGTTTTGGGGGTTAATGGAGCCGCCCGCAACGTTTTCCCGGATCAGGCAGAATACGTCCAATTCGAGCAATCGCCAGAGTTCGCAGATATTCAGACGATGGTCGCGAACTTGAGAAACAAGAAAGCCAGCTCCAGCGGGAAGAATGAGGCGACGCGGGTCATCACGGTTCGCCTGCCCGAAAGCCTTCACGAATCTCTCAAGGCAGAAGCTGCTGACCACAAGACCAGCATGAACAAGCTTTGCATCTCAAAACTTCTGCAAGCACTGCTGGACGAGGAAGAAGAGAACGAGCGACAGGCTACCGTCAGCTCAAATGAAATTCCCGGTCGTCAATCGCTGAACAGCAACGCTACCTCAAGCTCTCAACCGACCAACACCCAGCAAACCCCGCAGGCTCCCCAATTCCGCTCCACTTACCCGGGCCAGTAGTTAAGCTGGTCGGCGAAGCCAACTGCTTGGATTGCAGAACCGCATTCTAAAAGATGGCACAGCCCAAAAAAACTTCCTCAGAGTTCAGTCACAGGGAAAACGCGCGAGCTGGCATCCTCTGCGAAACAGGTTCCAGCCTCGCCGTTCCCAGCAGGGCTGGCTGGCGAGATATTGCACTCGCCCAGCCTCGGAGCCGATCGCAGTCCGCTTGAGTGACAGGCATGCCATTGGCCAAATTTTCCATCAACTCTCAACTTGAATCAGGGGCCAACTCTCATTTGCGACTCGCCGTACGACGTGATCGTTGTCGGGGCCGGAGCTGCCGGTCTGATGGCGGCGACTTCTGCTGCCCGTCGAGGCCGTCGGGTCTTGTTGCTGGAAAAGAACCGGAAGCTGGGTGTCAAAATTCTGATGTCCGGAGGCACTCGCTGCAACATTACTCACCATTGTGACAACGCCGGAATCATCAAAGCCTTCGGCCGCAACGGACGCTTCCTGCATTCGGCTCTGGCGGCACTGCCTCCGGGCGAAGTGATCGGCATGATCGAGGACGCGGGTGTGGCCACGAAGGTCGAAGACACGGGCAAAATATTTCCCGTCAGCAATCGAGCCATCGACGTTCGCGATGCGCTCGTGAAAATGGCGCTCGAAGCTGGAGCAAAAATCGAAGTCGAGTCTCCAGTCGAGCGGATTCAGAAAATCAACAGCGGCTTTGAAGTAGTGATCTCTGGCGATCGAGAGAAAGCCATCGCCTGCGAGTCACTTCTGATCACAACGGGAGGACTTTCTTATCCGGGCTGTGGCACCACGGGTGATGGATATGCGTGGGCGGAGCAGTACGGGCACTCGATTGTGAAAACCGTCCCGGCGCTGGTTCCGCTTCTGAACGATCAAACGTGGGCGAATGAGCTGAAGGGCATCACGATCGAAAGAACTTATCTTCAGCTGTTTGAAACTCCGGAAGCTGACCACCTTGCCGAAGATGATTGCTCACGCAAGCCAAAGAAAAAACGGAAGCCCAAATGCCTTGCCAGCCGCCAGGGCTCGTTTCTGTTCACTCACTTCGGCTTTTCCGGGCCGGCCCCGCTGGACGTCAGTCGCGAAGTCGCTCGCCATCCAAACCGGAAAGCACTTCGCCTGGTTTGCGATTTTCTACCGGATATCAAACATGAATCGTTACTTGGTTTCCTGACCGACAAGAAATCAAACGAAGGAAAGCAACAGACGTCAGGACTACTGGCCGAATTCTTCCCCCGCCGATTCTCCGACCAACTGTTGCTTAGCGCTGGCATTGAACCCACGACTCGCAACGCGGATCTCTCCAAAGCAAAACTCTCTAACATCGTTGACTCAGTCAAACGAATGTCGTTTGCACTCAATGGCACTTTAGGCTTCGAAAAAGCGGAGGTCACGTCAGGCGGCGTCAATCTGAAAGAAGTGGACGGCAAGACGATGCAGAGTAAACTTCAACCGAATCTGTTTTTCGCGGGTGAAGTCCTGGACCTTGATGGATTCATTGGCGGATTCAATTTTCAATCCGCGTTCAGCACTGGCTGGTTGGCAGGGCAAAATGTCTGAAGTCAAAAACCTCCAATCTTACCCGCCGCATCGAATCGAAACGCAACGCACCGTCATTCGCTGCTACACAACCAGCGACGCGCCTCTGATGATATCGACACTGAGCAAAAACGTGGACCACCTGCGTCCATGGATGGACTGGGCCGCCCATGAACCGGAATCGTTGGATGCAAAAAGAAACCGGCTGCAACAGAATTTGGATGATTTCAACTCGGGCACCGATTTCACTTACGGAATATTTGACAAACAAGAATCTGAATTGATCGGGGGCACTGGCCTGCATCCTCGCATCGGGCCCAATGCATTCGAAATTGGTTACTGGGTTTCCATTGCACGCATTAACCAAGGCCTGGCAACAGAAGTATCCGCGGCGCTCACGCGAGTGGCATTCGAATTGACTGGCGTCAATCAGGTGCAGATTCGATGCGATCCAAAAAATGCTCGTAGCAGCCGAGTTCCTGAGAAACTTGGCTTCTTACACTCATCAACGATCCCGGCCGACACGACGGACGTGCATGGCCAGCCACGCGACACATTGGTTTGGTCAATGACCGCCGAAGCGTACCGAGCAAGCGGCCTGCCTAGTGCGAAAATCGCCGCGTTTGATGAAGCAGGAAATTCGGTACCGTTTGAGAGCTCGCCATGATTCCTGAGTTGGCAATCGAAAAAGAGGAACGATCGTGGGTTGTCCTGGCATTCAGTTGGTTCTTCCTGCTGATGGCTGGCTATCAAATTCTGCGTCCAATCCGTGAGTCACTTGTATCCGATCTTCCCAGCGAAGAGAAACCGACGCTGTTTCTGGTCGTATTCTTCGTGATGCTCGCTGCGGTGCCGGTTTTCGGTTGGGTATCTTCGACAGTTCCGCGGCGTTGGTTGGCACACGTTGTCTTCCACTTTTTTGTGACCCAACTTCTTGCCTTCACAGCGTGGATATTCTTTGTTCCGGATCAACACGCAGTTTGGCAGGCTCGAATTTACTTCGTCTGGCTGTCCGTTTTCATCCTGTTCGCCACTTCAGTCTTTTGGAGTGTCATGGCCGAGCTGTTTTCCAAGGCGCAGGGTAAGCGACTTTTTGGCCCGATCGCAGCAGGCGCGACCTTGGGTGGAATCGTCGGATCTTCGGTGGCCAAATGGCTGTCGGCGTCTTTGGGCTTAGGTTGGCTGTTAATAATCGCCGCGGTGTTGCTGGAGCTTGGCTTGATCGCGGCTTCGGTGTTGCGGCGACTGAAAATCAAGTCTAACCAGAACGGAGAAACGGGTGATCAGCCAGTCGAATTGCCTCACACAAATGAACAGAACGATTCCGGCATCTGGGCAGGAGTCGTTGCCGTTTTGCATTCTCCTTATCTGCGTTCGATCGCGTTTTACATCGCACTGGTCAGCTTCTGCGGAACAATGGTGTACATGCAGCTGACCGATTCTGCCAAGTTTGCGATTCCGGACCGCGACGAAAGAACCGCATTCTTTGGCAGCCTGAACTTGTACACTCAGCTGGGCACGCTGTTCGTTCAGTTTCTGTTGATCGGACCGATCATGAAACGCCTGGGGCTGGGCGTGGCTCTTTCGATCATGCCGATCGTCTTCGCTGGCTGCTTCGTGTTGCTGGGGTTCAGCTCATCCCTGTTTGCACTGGGAGCCGTTGACGTGGTAACGAGGATCGGAACTTACGGAATAACGGTGCCCGCCCGGGAAGTTTTGTTCACGGTGGTGAAACCGGACGAAAAGTACAAAGCCAAAAACGTAATCGACACGGTGGTGTTGCGAGGATCGGACGCCGCATCCAGCAAACTGTACGCCGTCGTTGGGCAGTTCGCGACCGCCGCCTCATTTATCCCATGGCTGATGCTGCCGGTGACCGCGATCTGGCTGTTCGTCGCGATGAAGCTCGGACGAGGACAGCGTGAATTGACCGACGATCATCCAACAAGCCAAGATTCATGACGACGTTGCCCAAGCGTGGTACTTTTAAACGAACGTCAAAGAATAAATCGACTCAGGTCTTCATCCTGAACGATTTCACCAAGGCGATCAGTCACGTAAGCGGCATTAATCGAAACCGTACCCATTTTCATATCGGGAGCTTCGAAACTGAGTTCCTCCAACAGTCGCTCCAGAATGGTGTACAACCGACGCGCCCCGATATTGATGGTCGTTTGATTCACTTCAAACGCAACTTTGGCAAGTGCTTCGATTGCGTCACTCGTGAAGTCCAGCGTTACGCCTTCGGTGCCCAGCAGGGCAGTGTACTGCCGAGTCAGTGAGCTTTTCGGTTCGGTCAGGATTCGGATGAAGTCCTCTTCGGTCAGGTCATTCAGTTCGACGCGAATCGGAAATCGCCCCTGGAGTTCCGGCATCAACTCGCTGGGTTGAGCACGATGAAACGCGCCGGCGGCAACGAACAGAATATGATCCGTTTTCACATAGCCAAACTTGGTCTGGACCGATGTACCTTCGATGATCGGCAGTAAGTCACGCTGAACTCCCTGCCTCGAGACGTCGGCTGACTTGCCTTCGCCCGCAATGATCTTGTCGACCTCGTCCAAAAAAATGATTCCAGAATTTTCGGCCAACTCAACCGCTTCTGCGTTTACTTTATCGTCATCAAGCAAAGCGTCACATTCCTGATCAAAAATCACCTGCCGCGCACTGGCAACGTTTAACTTTCGCTTGCTGCTTTGTTTGGGCATGATCTTTTCGAGCATTCCCTGGAAGTCGACATCCATGTTTTCGACTCCCATCCCACCCATCATCACGGGAGTAACTTTCTGCTCAACCGAAAGCTCAACCTCGCGTTCATCCAGTTCGCCAGCGAGCAACATTGCTTTCATTTTCTCACGCGTACGTTCGTAAGATGACGTTTCCTCAGGCTTGTTGTCAGATTCAGTAACACCAGAATCTGCCGTTGGCGAAAGATCAGCAGTCGCCGAAAACTCATACGAAACCGGCTGGGGACAAAGCATATCCAGCAATCGTTCGTTCGTTCGATCCTCGGCACGTGACTCGACCAGTTTTCGCTCACGAGTACGGACCAGCCCGATCGCATTGTCGACCAGTTCGCGAACCATGCTTTCGACATCCCGACCGTAATAGCCGACCTCCGTGTACTTGGTCGCTTCGACCTTGATGAACGGAGCACCCGTCAGTTTTGCCAACCGCCGGGCGATTTCAGTTTTGCCGACGCCGGTCGAGCCAATCATCAGGATGTTCTTGGGTGAGACCTCGTTCCGCATGTCGTCGCCCAGTTGCTGCCGTCGCCAACGGTTTCGAATCGCGACCGCAACGGCTCGCTTGGCGTCCGCCTGCCCGACGATATATCGATCCAGCTGCTCGACGATCTCTCGCGGTGTCATCGGCGCATCGGTTCCGCTGTTGGAAGTATCTGGTTTCAGCTTGTTGAGTAGTTCCATCATCAGACGGACAGCTCCTGAACGGTTATGTTGGTGTTGGTATAAATGTCGATCCCTGCGGCTACCGTTAAAGACTCACGAACGATTTCTGCCGCGGAAAGATCGCTGTGCTGCTTGAGCGCACGAGCCGCTGCGATCGCGAAGTTGCCGCCTGAGCCGATGCCAACGATTCCATCGGTTGGCTGAATCACATCGCCGGTTCCACTAAGCAACAGAATTTCTTTTCCGTCGGTCACGGTGAGCAGGGCCTCCAGCTGCCGCAACGATTTGTCCAGCCGCCACAGCTTGGCCAGTTCAATGCAGGCTCGAGCGATATTGTTGGGTGAGTCTTTCAGCTGCTGTTCAAATCGCTCCAACAAGGCGAATGCGTCTGCACTGCTACCCGCAAAACCACACAGCACCTTTCCCCCCAGGAGCTTGCGAATCTTCATCGCGTCCGCCTTCATGACGGCGCTGCCCAAAGTCACCTGGCCGTCGCCACCCATCGCGACCTGGTCATCTTTCTGGACAGTCAGGATCGTCGTGGCGTGAAATTTTTCCTGCATGTTCTTCAAATTTTCGAATACGTTCAGTCCATCATCATTTTCGCAACTGAACAAGTTCCGCTCAACCGCCCATCGTGGCAATTGCCTCCCGGCGACGCTACCGTTATCTTCGGGTTCGATGGGAAACTCGACGGGCCGATCACCAGGAACTTCAACTTTCAACTTTTTTCAGGCGACTTATGAGCCAATCCGATTCTCTCCCCGACTCAACGTGGTTCCGAAGCCCAGCATTGATGACGTTGGAAAATTCTGCCCTCGTCGTGATCGACGTCCAGGAAAAACTGATGCCAGCCATGGCAAATGATGCTCGGCTTTCCGCACGAATTCAACTGATGATCAAAGGTTCCGGCCTGCTGAAGATCCCAATCATTGTCACCGAGCAATACCCCAAGGGCCTTGGCCCAACCACCCCAGATGTCCAGTTGCTGTTGTCCAATTCCAATGTGATCGGGCGAGCTGAAAAGACGATGTTCAGTGTTCGCGCGGGAGCGGAAGCGTTTGACTCGCTGGCTCAGCAGGGAATCACAAATCTTGTCATCGTCGGTATCGAGACTCACGTCTGTGTGGCGCAATCCGCGTTGGATTTGCTTGCTAATGGATTCGAGGTATTCGTATGTGCCGATGCGGTCGGGTCACGCAACACCATCGACCATGAAACCGCCTTGCGCCGAATGGAAAACTCGGGCGTGATTCCAACAACGGTCGAAGCCGTTCTGTTTGAATGGTGCGAAAATGCGAACCACGATTCGTTCAAGACGATTTCCAAGTCGATCAAGTAACGGACTGCCAACCAACACGGACTGCCAACCACCCTTGAGTGGTCGTTTCAGCCAAGCAAAAACCGAAGCTGGTTCAGAACCTGCTTGACGGCCCGTTGCTGACGCCAGGACGAGTGACCTCGGTAGACGTATTGTTGTGTCGAGACTGAATTCTGCTGCGATGACCCCGGGCCAATGATCACGACCTGAAATGCGGATTTACCAGAATCGACCTTTACGGGGTCACGATCAATCGGTCCGATCGCGATGCCAACGTCTGCTTTGTGTTCATCTCTGACTCGTGACGCGGCATTGGATAACGGTGACTCGCTGGACGATCCATTCATTGGTTCGCAGTAGTTCGAAAACAGTTCCATGGAGGGCAGCACCGCATTGCGCAACACGATCCGATCTGCATCGGCCACCGCCAAGGCAGCCGCCACATCCCCACACAGCCCGGCATCGACAACCGCCACAGAATGCCCTCCCTGCTGAAGCTTATCGATCACAACGTCAGCCAGCGTCTGGCCGTCGGCCCCAAAAACGAGATCCCCAAGTCTCTCTCGGATTGTCTCAAGCACCGGCTCGATTTTTTTCTCGCATTCCGTTTTGTCTGGTCCGGAAGTTGAAACACGCAGCGTAATCGTCGCCGCGCTAGCCGTAATACCCGTCGTTGGATCTTTACCTCGTCGAACGAGGTCAGGCAGCATTGATTCGACCTTGCTTTCTCCTTCACCAAAAACATGCAACGTTCGATGCAAAATAACTGCGGGCGATCCAACTGAAGCCTGAAGCGCCGGGCGAACATGAAGTGCCCACATTTCTTTCAGTTCGGCAGGAACGCCCGGCAGAGCGAAAATCCGGCACTCGCGCGACCGTTCACTGTCGGGCATGAAGGCAAGATCGATCCCCGGCGCGGTACCTTCGGGGTTGTCGATCACATTGGATCCAACTGGAAAATCTGCCTGGATCAGGTTGGATTCAGGCATCACCCGATTTCGAACCCGATACATCTGTTGAATGTGCTCGACAACTTCAGGTTTTCGCTCCAAAGGGACGTTCGCCGTTTCCGCGATCACTTGTCGAGTCAGGTCATCGGCGGTGGGTCCCAATCCGCCGGTGCACACGACCAGATCGGCACGACGGACGGCAACGTTGAACACATGCAGGCTTTGCTGCAGGTTGTCGCCGACGGTCGAGTGATAGGCGGTCGAGATCCCCAGCTCATTCAACTGCTGGCTGATCCACTGTGCGTTAGTGTCCAGTCGCTGTCCGCTGACCAGTTCGTCGCCCAGGGAAATCACTTCTGCGGTGCATGTTTTCATAAGATTTTGAAGGACGCAGGCGGGGTAAATCCAGCCAAAATGCGTGTCTGGGTGTATGATACGAAGCCGCGAATTGTCGGTTATCCGGGCTGTGAGGCCGGGATTAAAGTCAATCCGGTAAGGGAAACTGACCGATCAGATTTTGAGAGCGACCTCTCAAAACACGGTTTATGTTACATTCTCAGGTTTTTGAAATGTGTTGGCAGGCGGATTTTAGCCGCTGTCCAACCAAACAGTTCAATTTTGTTTTTGCAATTCAGCAATCAAGGTTCAACGGCATGTGTGGAATTGTTGGTTATATCGGAAATCGAGTCGCTCAGGATTTTCTGCTTGAAGGGCTGCGCAGACTTGAGTATCGAGGCTACGACAGTGCTGGAATTGCCACAGTTGAAGATGACTCGATCAAGCTGACGAAATCGGTCGGACGAATCGCGTCGCTTGCCGCTGAAGTGGCAGAGTCACCAAGCAAAGCGACCCTTGGTATCGGCCACACTCGTTGGGCGACCCATGGTGCCGCCACGCTCTCCAATGCTCATCCGCACCTTGGTGGATCAGACAACAAAATTCTCGCATTGGCTCACAACGGCGTGATCGAAAACTTCGCCGAACTTCGCTCTCAGCTGAAGGCGCGCGGTTTCGAATTCTCATCAGAGACCGACACTGAAGTCGTCGCGCACCTGATCGCAGAAGGCGTCGAACGCCGGCTGGGAGAGTCGAAAGAAGAGGTCCCGACTCAAGCCATTGCCATTGAGGCAATCAAAGAGACGATCGGCCAGTTGCGAGGAACATTTGGTCTGGCGATTGTGTTCAAACAATGGCCAGATGCCATTTTTGCAGCTCGCTTGGGCAGCCCGTTAGTGATTGGCGTCGGCGATGATGAGCATTTTCTTGCCAGTGACGCTCAACCGCTGGTTGGATATACCGATCGCATTGTTTACCTGGCCGATCATCAAGTGGCCGTCTTGAAGTCTGGATCACTTGAAGTGGCACATCGAGATTCGGGCGTTGTGTCGCACGACGTTCGAACTCTTGACATCGAATCCAACGATGTAGATCTGGGCGAGTACGAGCACTACATGCTCAAGGAAATTTTCGAACAGCCCGAAGCGATTCGAAATACCATGCGAGGCCGGCTGAGCGAGGATGATGCGACGGCTGTATTCGGTGGTCTGAACCTGACGCCGCAGGATTTGAGAAAAATCAAGCGGATTGTATTCACCGCCTGTGGAACCAGTTGGCACTCGGCACTGGTCGGCGAGTATCTCATTGAAGACCTTGCAAAGATCCCGGTGGAGGTGGAATACGCCAGCGAGCTTCGCTACCGAAATCCGCCCATGGAGCACGATACGCTGGTGTTTGCGATCACGCAGAGCGGCGAAACGGCAGACACACTGGCTGCACTTCGTGAGATGAAGCGCAAGGGACACCCAACGCTGGCCGTTTGCAACGTGGTCGGAAGCAGCGTGGCACAGGAAGCCGATGGCGGAATCTACCTGCATGCCGGACCTGAAATTGGCGTCGCGTCAACCAAAGCGTACAGTTCGCAATGTGTTGCTTTGACGATGCTGGCCTTGTATCTGGGACGCATTGGCCACATGAGCTACTCCAAGGGCCGGAAGATGATTTCCAACCTGCAGGAACTGCCCGAAAAGATCGAAGCGGCGTTGGGCGAGAACGATAAAATTCGCGAAATCGCAACACGATTCCAGCATTGCGAGAACTTCCTTTACCTTGGTCGCCACTATAACTTCCCGACCGCTCTGGAAGGCGCGTTGAAGCTGAAGGAAATCAGCTACATCCACGCCGAAGGCTATCCAGCGGCCGAAATGAAGCACGGCCCGATCGCCCTGGTCGACAAGAATACGCCAAGCGTGTTTGTGATGCCTCAGGGTTTCATCTACGAAAAAGTGATGTCAAACCTTGAGGAAATCAAAGCTCGCGGCGGGCCCGTCATCGCCATTGCTGCCGAAGGTGATACGCGAATTGCGGAGGTCGCAGACGATGTGATCTACATTCCTCACGTCGTTGAATACCTGCAGCCAATCGTTGCTGCCATCCCACTTCAACTGTTGTCGTATCACATTGCCGTCATGCGAGGATGTGACGTCGACAAGCCAAGAAACCTGGCCAAAAGCGTTACAGTTGAGTAGCAGTTGTTCGGACGAACATCTGTCAAGGCGGGATCAGCAGCAGCGAATCAAGTTCTGGTCTTCAACACACGCTGATTTCTATTTCAGCGCTGCTTCAGTGTCGTCAATCGATTGTCGATCATCAGGATGCCACAAAGGCAATCCATCGTTCAGTCGCTGCGCAAGCAACTTCAGTTTTTCTTCCGAACCTGGTAGTGCTTCAGTGGAGTGATAATCGTCTTCCGCGACTTCCGTGGGTTCAAAATCCCAGACACCTTCTTCAATCGCAGTCAGTACGGAACGAGGCATTCAAAATCTCCTGTGGAAGTGATTCGAACTGTTGGCTCCTTGCCGTAAAAAATTTCCTTCTTCAATATCAACAGATTTTTCTGGCAGTCAAGGAAATTTTCCAGAGTCTTCGGCACAACGGATAAATTTTTCAAACGTGAATTTCACCCTCGTTTGATCGCGAAAAATTTCCTTTCTGCGTGACCGTCAATTCAAACAATTTGCAAAACTGATTCAGCTTTTTTTCTGTCATCCTGCCGTTTCGATCAGATTCGCACACCGCCCCGCGTACCCCGATCATTGAGGGTGAAAACGAAATCGCCAGGGCAAGTGTTTCACTGTTAATTGAACCTGCCAAAACAGAAAACATTTTCTTCTGGCGTATTTTTTGCAGCAGCAGACTTAAGTCCCGCGAACCAATGTGATCGAAAAAACCTCCCGACGATTTATCGTACGTATCAAGCAGGACACCTCCGCAACCAGCGTCCTCTGCAAGCTCAATGATGTCTCCCGGCGCTGGAGCGTTGCACGTTTGATGGTCCAGATAGCAGACCGCGACGGAGCCTGTCCCACTTGGCAAAGAACCCGCAACACGTCGCCAATTTTCTTTCCAATTCGGATCGTCGAGCGCTCCTGCAAGCCCGATCTTTGCGAACTGGAATCCTTCAGGCAATTCCAGCTGAAACCCTCGATCCTCCAAGTCGCCAAGTTCTCCCAAAGCCGCACTCAGAATCGCACCTTCTGCCACAGATTTTAAAACCTCGCGTGTTGTGTCGATGCTGGCTGGGCCGAGCGAACCGCGTTTCGGTTCTTTCAGATCCACGACTCGAATGAGCGCCCGAACATGTGGCGGTAGCGACTCAATTGCATCCACTTCCATTTTGTCGCGGATACTGACCAGCAACTGCGGAACATCCCCGGATTGTTGAATTGCGTTCAAATGTCGTATCGGTATGGGAATCTTGGTAGCTGGCAGAATTGCAAAAACGAAACCTGACAGCGATCGGACGGCAAAAATTCATCACCATCCAACTGTCGCTGATTTGGGAAGAACGATAGGATAGAGTGATCCGCGAGGTCGTGAAAGCGACGTTGGTTCGCCCGCTTCGCGTATCGCCTTGTCAATTTTCGTTTACGTTTTTCATGGCCTCTAAAAAGTCACAGCCTCATTACGAGCTGATCACCAGCAGTGAACAATTGATCAAGTTTTGCGATCGATCCAAGGACAGTCAATTTGCGGGTTTCGACACCGAATTCGTATCAGAAAATCAGTATCGTCCGGAACTATGCTTGATTCAGATCGCGACTGACGACGAATTGGCCATCATTGACACTGTCGCAATCAACGATCTGCAACCTTTCTGGGAGTGGCTGACAAGCAGTGATCGGACGACGCTGGTCCACGCAGCACGTGAAGAGTTTCTGTTTTGCATTCGTGACTGCGGCAAATGGCCAGCGAACCTTTTCGATGTCCAACTGGCGGCCGGCATGGTGGGTATGGAATACCCTGCTTCGTATGGCAATCTTGTGCAACGGACGCTTGGGATCGAGGTTGATAAAGGTGAGACACGCACGGATTGGCGTCGACGGCCGTTGACTGATCGGCAAATCGACTATGCACTTCAGGACGTCATCCACCTGAAGGCAATCTACGATCGGCTGACCAAGAAGCTGAACGCTCGACAACGCCTGCCGTGGATGAAAGAAGAAATGACGCAATGGCAGGAAGACCTTGAAAAAACAGTGACGGAACCTCAGTGGCGTCGCGTCAGCGGCATCGCCAGCTTGAAACCACCCGCCTTGGCAATCGTCCGCGAGCTTTGGCTGTTACGTGACAAAGAGGCCGAACGCCAGAATCGCTCACCCCGACGAGTTCTCCCTGACGATCTGATCGTCGAATTGGCTCGCCGCGCAAACCCGAACCCTAAGCAGCTGAAAGCGATTCGAGGGTTCGAGAGCCGCGTTTCGCGATTCCTTTCGGACGATATCGGCAAGGCAATCCAAAAAGCCAAAGAACTTCCCGACTCTCAGTTGCCGCCTCGAATTCGTCGGAACAAGTCGGCCAACCTGGGACTGCTGGGCCAGTTTCTAACGACCGCATTGAAGATCGTTTGCAAGACGGAATCCATTGCCCCCGGCATTGTTGGATCGGCGGATGACGTTCGCACGATGGCCGCCTGGAAATTGGGAATGCTCAAGCTCAAGGAGCCGCCCGAGCTTTCCCGCGGATGGCGAGCCGAAATCGTTGGCACGCTTGTCGAGCGAATTCTGGACGGCACGTATGCCATCCGTGTCGGCGATCCCAAGTCAGATGAACCGTTGATCCTGGAATCGCTGAAAAACGAATGACCAAAATTCAGACAACGAGCCTATCCCAGTACTCGCTCTGAATGTCTCAAACCGAAACGTCAGTGAGACAAAACCAAGGGAGATTCCCTCGCTCACAAGCGTGTTGTTTTAGTGGCAAACAGAATATTGATACACTAATCCCAACCCGAAACGTCAGTGAGGGACAAACAATCCCTCGCTGACGCAGCGGGTTGGGATTAAATAAATACGCCGCCACACTTCGGGTTATGAAGTTGTGGGATAAGCTCTAAACCAGCACTAGGCTCTCAAGCAATAACCTGAGCTTTCGAATTTCGCCATCGTGATCAATGTCGGGATCGTCAACTGGCTGAATGTCGACGCAAACCGCACGACGGTACTTTGCTTTGATCAGCAGGTTGGTCAGTTTTCCAAAATCAATCAACCCCTGTCCGACACGGACCTGAAGCGAATCGACCGTCGAATCACGCAAGTAAACATTGTGGACGTACTCGATCAATTTTTCATAATCGGGCGCGACCTGATTTCCAAAGTGGTAGTGACTTGGATCAAGTGAGAGCCCCAATCCCTGCACGTGCTTGCAGATCACGGACACCGTGTCCGGATCGGCCGATAGACGACCCTCAGTCGAACGCATCGCGACTCGAACACCATGTTGCTCAGCGATGGACACCAGTGCCTTGTAGCGTTCGACTTCCTCGTTGAACGGCGTTCCGTGCTCGCCCGATTCGACGGTCAAGGTGACAATCTTGCATGCCTTGGCCAGCTCACAACACTTGCGGAATGTAGCAAGGTACTCTTCGCCTTCGCCATCCAGCTCCAACCCCAGACTGACCACAGTCAGGCGTCGGGTCGACAAGACTGCACTGCAGGCGTCCGCAAAATTATCACGAATCAGCGAGGGCTTCAGATGGTTTCCAGACTCGGAAACTCCAATTTCAATATGTGAGAACTCGAGGTCTCCCAACTTCTCAACTGCCTCATCCAGAGGTAGGTGGGGAAAGCATCGAGTGGTAGCGGCAACAAACACGCGCAATCTCCGTAGTGCGATTCTGTGGTGCGACTTGACAGCCCCAATTCCTTACGCGAGCCTGATCGTTCAGGCTTGATCGATCATCAGATCGCTGGCGCGATGGGCGTTTCAACGCGGTAGCCTAGAGGAGCTGCGTATTTTTTTCAACACCAGTCGGTCTCTTGTGGAGTTCACGAAAATGGGTTCTCAATTTCGTCGGTATTTACTCGTCCAGTCGTTTTCCGCATCGGTGTTGGTGCTGGCAACATTGATTGGCTGGACGCCATCATGGGGTCAAGAAACGGAGTCGAATGGGACACTCGTTTCCAAAAATAAGAACGCAAATCGAATTGAAGACCTCGCTCAATTTCTCACCGGAAGCCGATGGGACGGCCATTTCACGACCATCCGGCAGAATGGCGAAGACGGGGCTGCGAGAAAAGAGTCGTACGAGATTTCAAAAGCAGAAAAACTGCCGGAGGGAGATCTATGGATGCTGACCGCACGAATCAAGTATGGCAAACGAGATGTCACGGTTCCGCTGCCGATCAACATTATCTGGGCGGGTGACACTCCGGTCATCACGGTTGACCAGTTGCTGGTCCCGGGGATGGGCACGTTCGACGCACGAGTGTTGATCAGAGACAAAAAGTATTCCGGAACATGGACTCACAACGACCATGGCGGTCATCTGTTTGGAACCATTGGCAGGGTCACGCCTGTCAGCCAGTAATCCGCTTCACAAAGACTGCCTTGTAATCAGCTTAGCCCGGATACTTTGTAGGCCGGCAACAAGGTCTCGAAAACACTGCGGTAACTTTGCAAACCAGAAAGTTGTCAAAAACAGTCTGTCATTCTCGACGGCAACAAATCCGAGACCGAAGTTCCGGCAGGGCAATGATTTGTGTGTTACGGCCTGCATCTCAGATGAAATGTCCGGGTTAAAGGATAGGAAAAACAAGTTCAGCACTTGTCGCCACTTGCTCAGCCAACAATGGGTACTTTCGCAGGGCGCAAGTCGACACTGTTTTTCCAGTGATTCTGATGCAACCATTATCGACGATCGCTGCCTAACCCAAACACAGTCGCCGCTGCAATCGCAGCCGTCTCGATGCGAAGAATCGTCGGCCCGAGTCTGATTGCCCGCCACCCGGCTTCGAGCAACATTTCAACTTCGGGTTCGCTGAAACCTCCTTCCGGTCCGACGGCTACTGCGATCGGTTGATCTTCCTCAGCTTCGACCATCGCTAACGCCTCGGATCCGTACGGATGGGCAAGAAGCCGGAGTGTTCCTTCCTCGAACCATAAACCATCCGAATAAGAATCGCATTCTACGGCGATTTCACTTGTTGGTTTGGCAACGACTTTGCACAACTGCGAGACCGTAGCTGGCGGTGTGATCTCCATCAGATGGTTGCGTCCACACTGTTTGCTGGCCTCGACAATCTGCTTTTCGATTCGATCAATCACTTTCGGTTTGACCTCGGCCACTGATCGACTTGTCGCCAAAGGGATCAATCTGGCAACACCCAGCTCGACTAACTTTTCAACAAGAAACTTCTGCCTGTCTCCTTTGGGCAATGCCGCGACGATCGTGACTGAACGTGAAAGCGAGCGATCAACCTGGCGACTCTCCAACAGTCTCGCGATCAGATTTTTCTTACTCAGCTGCTCGATCTGTGCATCGTGCTCGGTCCCCTTGCCATCAAAGATCACAATGCGGTCGCCTTCACGGTACCTCATCACGTTGATGGCATGGTGAGCCTGATCACCGGTCAACGTAAACTGCCCTTCGACGGGAGATTGTGAATGAAAGAATCGATAGGACATACGGAAATCAGCCGATTGATCTGGTGCCACCAAACAGGTCGGATAAGATAGTAGTGCTCCCGCAATCAGGTGGAGCGAACAGCGAGTCGCAAGGGCAGGCTCGCTCGACCATCGAACTCAGAGCCTGGCATGACAGAAGTAGTCTACAATCAACAGGACGGCGATCCAATCGTTGTCGATCTCAGGAATCCCGGCACGGCAGCGTTGCTTGCCTGGTTGTGGCCTGGTGCGGGACATTTTTACCAGCGGCGGTTCGCCAAAGGTTTCCTGTTCATGATCTGCATATTGAGTATTTACTTTTTTGGACTTGGGCTGGGCCGAGGCAGAGTCGTTTACGCCTCGTCGCGACCGGGTGACTTCCGGTGGCAATTCGCGCTTCAAGCAGGAATTGGCTTGCCTGCCGCACCGGCGGTCCTGCAGGCGGTCAAGACGTCCGGTGGTGGCGACCCATTGTTTGTCATGTGCGAGCGGTTTCCTCCGCCAGTGAGTTACCCCGAAGCCCCTGGTTCCGAAAGAGCGTTCTATAGAATCACACCTGAGAACCGAAACGGCTACGATGGCCCAACGCTGAAGGACGGATTCATGGCTGCCCCTCAAGGGCCGATCTATCAGAACTACCGAGATGTGCTTGGAATGTGGCACTATGACTACAAGCACAATTTCGATTTAGGGACCCTGTTTACGATTGTTGCCGGACTCCTTAACCTTCTAGCAATCTATGATGCCTACGTCGGTCCTGCGATCGTAACGCCGGAACAACTGGAGGCCGCTCAAAAGAAAAAAGGGAAACCCAACGATGAATCGGGCGGAGAATCAAACCCTTTTGCACAATAACCACGTTTAAATCACACAGCCCTGAGACGCTGAGAAAATGATTCAAACTCTGATCCTTCCGATTGCAGCTGCCATCCCGGTTCCCAAGCTTTGGTACGCACTACCGCTGATTGTTTCGATCAGCCTGGTCTATGGCGCGACGAGGCACGAGCATTTGAAACCGATTCTGATTCACAGCCTTCGGTCGGCAGTCTGGGTAAGTGGCTTCATGGCGATCATTTTTGCATTGATCTGGCTGGCCGGGTTTTGGAATTAGAGCGCGTTTCGTTTAAGTCTAGCGGCTTTTCGATACCTTTCCCTCGGTTTTTCAACGCCGCAGACGCTACAGTTAAGTGCAACATGCACTAAATAGTGCCGTGTCGTAGTATCACGACAACTACGTGATGAAATGCCCAGACTTCAATCTGGTTCATTCGACGCCAATGGAGGCGAAATAGCGACTTGATCGCGTCCGTGGTTCTTCGTCCGGGTCCAGTACAGTCAGTCGTCGCATGATCAACAAAAAAGACCCACTCTTCAATTTGAAAAGCAGGTCTTGAAATTTTTTTCGTGATGTCGATCTGGAAACAACGCCGATCGCGATTGCATCTAAAATGCACCGCCGCCACCGCCGCCGCCAGCTCCGCCACCAAGACCACCACCGCCGCCGCCTTGAGCGTCATCCGCACCGCCGGCGCTGTTGAATGTGAAGACGTCGACGATATCGTTGAACAATGGAGTCACGCTAACCAGCACATACAGTCGATCGGCAGTTGTCGCGTGATTGACGGTCATGTTTGTTCCCGTCTGAATCAACTGAATGATTGGCCGATAACCAACAGGACGTGCCAACCGATTCCGCCCGAAAATCAATCGGTCGAAATCTCGAACGTCATTGTCGAACCCACCGATCGACGTTCCGCCGCCCAAACCGTCAATTTGCTGTGCCAGGATATTCCGACTTGCTGCAACTTGTTCCTGTACGACTGAAGCAATGGCATGCGTTTCCAATGACTCCGTTCTTCTTCCGTTTTCCACGTTGAAGACAACGCTGAATCCCGGATCGTTCAAATCAATTTGACGAACTTCACCAACCTGATCAGCAGAGTTGTAATTTGAATAGATTTCTACCGTGACTTTTCCGGCAGTGACTTCACCCCAGATTCTACGAACGTGAAGCTTATACTCGCCTGAGAAACCTTTTGGCAAAATGTAGTACTCGGCCATTTCCCCGGATCCTGCGACGCCGCTGGAAAACTCATCGCCCAGCATCACGCCACCACTGCGAGTCCGCGGCTTCAATCGCGAACAGACGGTTCCGCCCGGTTCCTGGACGTAAACATCAAGATCTGCGTCGCCTGTCCAGCTGACCTTCGCAAAACAATCGCGTCGCTTTGCCAATTTCAATTCCTGCTCGTATTCAGTAAGCAATTCGGAATCCCCAGCCTGTTGAAGTCTCAATCGAAGGGCATCCGCGCTTCGTCGGGCTTCATCAATAACCTCAGGGTGCTCAGGCCATTCGTGTGCATAGACCCCTACGGT
This sequence comes from uncultured Pirellulaceae bacterium, assembly GCA_964468915.1. Classification (GTDB taxonomy): domain Bacteria; phylum Planctomycetota; class Planctomycetia; order Pirellulales; family Pirellulaceae; genus Mariniblastus. The sequence goes on along the minus strand of CAYXWX010000014.1, from coordinate 36,357 downwards.
CGCCCAACGAATGCCATCTGCATCCTCAATTCGATTTGCAGCTCGCAAGCCCATCAGGATCGGCTCCGTCCGTGTTGGATACGCGCGAGCGATGTCTTTGCACAAACCAATGGCACGCTTCTCCATGTTGTGATGAGCCATGTAATGAGCAGCGTACAGCATGTCGTTCACGTCACTCGACAGATCAACTGCTGACATCAACGCGCGTTCAATTTCAGATCGAGGGCGTTCGGCAATCTGCATCGCCAAGGTCAGAGCCTCGTACATCCATTCCTGCCGTTGATCATGCTCGATGGCAGCCAGAATCAACGAAACGACCTCGTCCGTTTTCTGTTCTTTCATCAGCTCGCGAACCGTCAAACGCACGCTTTGCGGATCGGCAAAGACGTTTCCAAAGTAAGCGGTCCATGTCGTCGCCATGCCTTCGCTTGTCTTCAATGGCAACACCAAAGCCTCTGGAGTAGATGCCGTCGCTTGAACGCTCGCGGCAGCATCAGCTGAACTGTCAGACTTGTCGGCACTACGGACCATCACGAGGCCCGATTCCTGGATACAGAAGACGCCACCGCCTCCGCCGCCGCCGAGGCCACCACCGCCTGCACCGCCGCCGAATCCACCGCCGCCGCCTCCGCCGAGACCACCGCCACCTCCACCGCCGCCCAATCCACCGGCAAGGCCGCCGCCGTTAGGATTGAATCGAGGTGCGACAAGGTCTCCAACGTTGTAAACGTTCGTCACCAGGTATTTCGCATCACTCTCGGCATCGTCGATTGAAACGATCTGAAGCACTTCGTCACGTACGATAAACGTCGCGTTCTTTTCTTTCAGCATCAATCGCAGGGCATTTTTCAAGCGGATACCGCGAAGATTCGCAGTGATGGGTTCATCCACATCAAGCGAGTCATCGCGTGCGGATTGAGTCAACACAATATTGATTTTGTATTTTGCCTCCAGTTCCTGCTCGACATCACTCCACGATTCTTCATCGTAGTCAAGCGTCGCGGGCTGCTCCAACGCACGCAGGATACGTTCGTCATTTTCGCTACCAGTCAAACGCAAGCTGTTGTACTTGGCGCGACGCAATTTCTTTCGCTTCCACTCTTCCGCATCGGGGAACTGCATCAAAGGATTGGCCGGAAACGGAATACTTGCTTTACGAACTTCATACATCGCGGCGGCAAAATTCCGTTGCTTCTCTTCAAACAACTCTTGATATTGAAGCGCGGTCGAAGCTCGTTCCGCTGATGCAGCGGCGACAATCGCTGCTGGCTCCTGCGGAGCCAACTCGAGTGCCTGACGAGTCACCGATCGTGCGGCTTCATAATTTCCTTCGTCCAGCAATGAGTTGAAGCGATTGATCAGACGAGTCAACTGCTCTTCGCGTCGAGCCAACGCTGCCAATTCTCGCTCTTTCGCCAACGAGTTCGCTCGGCTCAATCGACGTTGTGCTTCCTGTTGATCAAACTCCAGCTTTCGCTGACGAGAAGACAGCAGCGCGGACTCCAGACGATTACGAAGCTCACGGCGATTCTCCGGAAACAGATCGGTCGCGTTATCGAGCACGCCAATCATGCTCTTCAAGCGATCGATCGCGGAGTTCGGATCGGTACGCAAATCCTCGCGGGCTTGCTTCAGCTCAAACGAAACCTGCTTGCGAATTTTATCGTTGACAACTTTCTGTCGCTGTTCTTCACTCAGAATCAAACGTCCCGCGGTTGAATCCTCTTCACGCATCAGGCGATCCAAAGCAGATTCGTCGACCGGACGGCCGATCAGATTCAATCCATCATCGCTGGGAGAAATCACCGTTGGTTCAGGCAGTGGGCTGACCGTTTCAACAGGTCGAGGCTCCTCGAATGGCAAGACTTCCGGCTCAGAAGCAAAATCATCCGGCATGACAACACCTTCCGATTCCATCGGTGCGTCGCCCGACTCCTCAACCGCCATATCCTCTTCAGGGCTGCCGAATAAATCGCCATCGCCTTCCGGAGAGTCCGCAGGAGGGAACGAATCGGATTCTTCCGCTCCGCCGAACGGGCTTGATTCCGCGGTGTTATCGGGAACAACTTCGGCTGTTTCACCGGAATCGCCACCAAACAGGTCCTCACCGAACGGGCTATCGTCCTGCTTCTTTTTCGCCACGTAAGACGCTGATTTGGCTAACACCTGAGCCGACTTGTTTTCCGGGTCAACAATCATCGCTGCCGTTGCCAGTCTTTGGGCTGATCCGATATTCCCCTGCTCCAGTGCCTGTTTGCCAAGACTGGTAATCGCATTCGCCCTGAATCCAAGAACGCGAGCGTACTCCATCAGCCCGGAAGATCCGGCGGTAGGCAGGGTCAGACCATTATCACGACGAGCATCCCGTACCATCTTTGGAAGGAATGAGTAATGCTTGTTTGATACCTCGGGGCGAATCTCATAACGCTGCTCGACTCGGCGACCATTCAAACGACCGCCAACCTTCAGTTCAACATCGCCAGAACCAACCATCGTCCCGATCAAAATCGAGTCTCGGTCGCTTCGAAGTGGAGGGAAAGAACTCGGGAAGGACTCGACAACGGATTCCGTGATCTGATTGTCTTGAGGCCAGAACACTGAATCGTGAACAGTATCCGCCAACGCAGCAGCTGCCTGAGCCGCGCTGTCCTGGCGATCTGTGTCAATGTACAGGTTCCCGCCCGTGTGATTGGCAAGGATCGCCAAAAGTTCCATGTTCCGGTCCGGGCCGATTGCAAAACTGGAAACGGAAATCTGGTTCTTGACCAGACGATCTACGATTCCGTTCAACGCTTCGGTGTGGACAATTCCGGCCCGACTGATTCCATCACCAATGTAAACAACATTGCGGTTTCGAACGGCGGCCGATTCAAATTGATCGGGCGCCGAAACCAGCATCAGCTTCATGTCGGTCGATCCCAGTGGCACGCGAGCCTGAAGCCGATCGATCGCGCGATCTACTTCCTGACTGTCAGCACGAACAAACTCATCGGTCAGAGGAACCGGGTCGAGGTCGACCGCCATAATTTTGACGCGGTCGTCAGCATTCAAACCGTCCAGAAACTTTTCCAGAGCAACAATCGAGTCCTCGCGGAAAACGCCGTTCTGGCTGGCGGAGGTATCAACGTAAACGACAACATCGCTCGCTCGCTTTGGTTGACCTTCGAAGTCCGCCTTAACGCTCAAAGCAAAATGAGTCCCGCTGGCGCTGTCAAACGTGGCCATGCGAGCTTCATTCGAATCGGACGCAGTCACTGGCTCAGCGAACGCAGTGATGGCAGCAAAGACCAATCCACAACACAGTAAACGAACCAGCACACCACGAACTTTAGTAACAGCAACTCCACGCGAGAAGCATGCGGACATATCCAACTCCAACACCTGATTGATGACAAAGAGAGCCCGCATATCACCCGCGATGCTCTCCCGCCTTGCCTGATTTGATAATATGCCCGTAGTGGTTACTTGGGGCCAAGAAAATCGTCAACACTAGTCTATTTTGCTGGCATTATCGCTGCCACCGCAAACGGCCAGTTTTACGCAAACTGCCATGTTAAGCAGCGAATCGGTCTATCCGGACTCACAAAATTGATTTGAGCCCGGAAACTACAGATTCTTATCGGATTGGTCCGCTGAACGAGCGTCGAAATTTGCCGCGAACGGGCAAGAGGCGGCAAGATTCGACAGGAAGAGGCCGCTGGCGTTAAAAATGTTGAACCTGACGGTTATATCAGCCTGACCGAGTCGAAAATCATCGGACCAACAATTTTCGACTGCCAGCTGCCCAATTGCGGGACACCTGCCTCCTTCGGACTCGATCTGGATGACAATTTGCGGTCTTAACGCGACTCCCGTAGCCCGGATATTTCATCTGAGATGTTGGCCGTAACACGCAAACCCTTGACATGCCGGACTAGAGCGCGTTTCGTTTAAGTCTAGCGGCTTTTTGATACTTTTCGCTCGGTTTTTCAACGCCGCAGACGCTACAGTTAAGTGCAACATGCACTAGCGCAGAGTCTCAAGCTGATCACGCTTGGGCGTAAGCGACCAACTGCTTCAGTGCAGGTGGGTTTTGTCGATGGCGTTGGAAGAAAGACGAGATTCCACTTTTGCAAATTCAATCTGCTTGAACACCTGCCCCAGCCATTGGGATGTCCTGTGGAGGTAGATTGCCAGGCGATCCGCTGTTGCGGCCTCCTGCAAAGTCAGAGTTTCAGCGTCACGAACACCGGACTCTTTGGACGGTTGAACCTTTGCAACGACTACTTTCCGAGTCTGTCGAACGCGACGAGTCAAATCCACGTTCCAGCGCTCGCAGTCGCCGTAGTAGTCCCAGTACAACGTCTCATCTTCTCGGCCGTATCGAGCAACGGCAAGGTTTTTGCGTTGCGGTTCTTCAGAGTGCAACCAACCCGAAAGCCAATCCGCTGGCGCGACGCTCGAAACGCTCCAATCATGGACCGCAACGTAAACGGTTTGTTCGATTCGAGATTGATACAAACGTATTTGAGCGTTCAGTGTTTTGCGAAGATCGCAACTGACGTTGATCCAAGCCCGCCCAAGTTCGCTGACCCGCGGCGACTTAAACTGCAACCAGCGAGCCAACATCTGCGAATTGGTGATTGTCCTGCGCGAGTTCACTTCAGGCCTGGCAGCCGCACCAACATAGGGATTCGATATGCTCGAGCTACGAAGATGATTCTTGATTCGGTCCGCCTGAACACTATTTCCAATGCTCAGTACCGACACTGCCAGAAATGCGTGTAACAGCAATCGCGCAACCATACGACTCAATGGACTCATGGAGAAAACCTGAAAGTCATTTGCAAATGACGGCCCGGTGGAAGGCAATCGGATACATGGGTCATCGGGATCTGGCAAGCGTTTCCTTTCCCGTAAATCGTTTCACTCAGGCAAAGGAATCCGATGGGCATCGAGCAATTCCAGTTGCGCCAATTTTTCCGCGTGGGCAGGTTCTTGAATGAAACGGTTTCAGAGGCTGGGCAACGCTTGAACCAAACATGGAAAGCCCCGTAAAATTGAAATCAAATCCGAACACTCGCGTAACGAACTTGACTTTCAAGGCGACCAATCTTGTGAACCTGGACCAGTTTCAGCGGACAGACTCAGTTGCACAAACCGAACAACGTGGCGGTTCGAATTTCTTTCAATTTTTCCAATGTGGCAGCATGAACAAAAAAATCTCAGTTTTGATGTGCCTTTTTTACGCGGCACTTGGATCGCTGGCGACTCTGTTTCTGACCAGGCAGCTTCCCGAACTCGAAGCACAAATCGCTGCGCCGATCCAACAAGCACAACCCGGTTTTCGCCCGGTCGTAAGACCAGAACAACAAGAACCGCGACGCTTTTCTAATGAAGAACAGACCAGCATCTCCGTTTATGATAACGTCAATCGTAGCGTGGTGAACATCAACACCCGAGTCATTCGAAATGACATGTGGCTGCTGGGAGGGCGACAGGAATCGGAAGGTTCCGGATCCGGTTGGGTGCTGGATGCAGAAGGCCACATCGTGACCAACCATCACGTAATCGCTGGAAGCGACGTGGTCACGGTCACACTATTTGAGGGTGATCCATTGCCAGCCAGAGTCGTGGGCAGTGATCCGCAAAATGACATCGCTGTCCTGAAAATCGAAGCTCCAGCAGATTTGCTGTTCCCCGTTTCCTTCAGCGACTCGCGAACATTAAAGGTGGGCCAACGCATCTACGCGATCGGAAACCCGTTTGGGCTCGAACGAACCATGACCGTTGGAATCGTGTCCAGCCTCGATCGATCGCTGAGATCAAAAACCGGTCGCTTGATGAAAGGCATTATCCAACTGGACGCCGCGTTGAATCAGGGCAACTCGGGCGGTCCACTGTTAGACAGCGACGGAGCTGTTGTTGGTATGAACACCGCCATCGCGACTTTGACCGGCGAGAACACGGGCGTCGGGTTCGCGGTGCCGATCAACACCATCCGCCGCGTCGTGCCTCAACTGCTACAGTTTGGCGAAGTCCGACGAGCGTCACTGGGAATCGACCTGTTCTGGAAAGCGGAACAAGGCTTGGGAATCGCTCGAGTCGATCCGGGTGGCCCAGCATACCAAGCTGGACTGAAAGGTTTATCAATTGAACGAAAAGTCGTTCGCGTCGGCGGGCAGCTCTACGAAACTCGCGGGATCGATCGCAGTTCAAGCGACCGAGTTCTCGCGATTGAGGGTCAAGCGGTATCCAACACAGATGATCTTCAGGACGTTCTTGATCAGTTCAAGCCGGGGGAACGGGTCAACGTGACAATCCTGCGGGAGGGAAACGAACAAATTGTTCCTGTGACGCTGGGACGCGACCGTTAGAGTTTCATTTGGGGTGAGAACACCATTCTCCCATTCCAATTTCGGCAAAGATCTCGACTCACTAAGATCATGAAGAAATTGATACACAACTGAAACGAACGAAAGACAATCATGGGCGATTTCGCTGTCATTCTGGCCGCCGCAGGGCAAAGCAGTCGATTTGGTAATTCGTCTGGCAAGAAACCTTTCGTTGAACTGGCGGGTAAACCCGTCTGGCTTCACTCGGCTGAGAAATTTGCCGCTCGTTCGGATGTCAAGCAGCTCGTCATCGTCGTAAGTCCGGAAGACGAATCAGAATTTCGGTCGGCACACACCAAATCGCTGGAACGCCTTGGTGCGGTCGTCGTTGCTGGCGGGGCAGAACGCATGGATTCGGTTGCCAACGGAATCCGAGCGCTGGATACCGTCGTCGATTTCGTCGCGATCCACGACGCAGCCAGACCCTGTGTTTCGAACGAGTTGATTGAATGCGCTTTTGAGGCGATCGAAACCTGTGTCTGCGTCATCCCAGCGCTGCCCGTCAACAGCACGGTGAAACGATCGTCTGATGGCGGAAAAACCGTAGCGAAAACAGAAGACCGCAGCACCTTGTTTCTCGCTCAGACGCCGCAGATATTTTCACGCGAGGTTTTGATCGGGCTGTTTCAACGACTTGCCGAATCCGAAGCAAGGTTGGCGCTGACCGATGAAGCTCAACTGGCCGAACATTTTGGCGTTGAAGTTTGTCTGGTGTCCGGCTGTGAAATGAACCTCAAACTGACACGCCCGATTGACCTGCGCATCGCGGAGTCTTACATCGAAGCTCAACGGGGAATTCGCTTCGACGCGCCGCCCAGTTCGACTCGCATTGTGTGATTTCCCTTATCAGTTGCAACTTCCCTTTTGAGTTACAACAAAAACCGAAAAAGAAAAGCCTCTCACACCGGTCAGTGCGAAAGGCTTGATACGCATCAATGTGATGTTCTGCCATTCAAATCAGGATCAGTTAGCAGGGATGTGCCCAGGTTCGACTGCGGCAGCACCGCCAACCGCTTCGCCAACGATCTCTGGGCCGTGAGCTGGTTGTGCTGCGCCACCACACGCACCTGTTGCACAGCCTTGAACTGCGCTGTGCATTCCAGCGGTTCCGTAATCGTAACCGACCGGTTGGTTGAAGTAGCTGCCTGATTCGCAACCGCAAGTGTCACATCCACCTTCGAAAGCAACGGGAGCTTCGCCGCATGGCCCGCCACACTGAGAACGTTTGCCTCGGCAACCGCAGCGACCTTTGAGTCCACACTTGCCGCCGCCGAGTTTTCCACCCAGCAGTCCGCCGCCCAAGCCACCGCAACCTCCGCCGCCGCATCCTCCGCCG
>CAYXWX010000014.1:0-28547 GCA_964468915.1 uncultured Pirellulaceae bacterium | reverse complement strand
CCGCCGCATCCTCCGCCGGGGTAGCCAAAGCAACCCATGTCACATCCGCAACCGCAACCGCCAAATCCACCGCCGCCAAATCCAGCGCCACGTCCGCCGCACAAACCACCTCCGCAGCCACCATGACCGCCATGCCCATGCAATCTTCCAAGCAGACCACATCGGGTTGGGCAGCTTTCGCTACAGTAGTCGCCCCACAGTGCTGCGGCGCTTCCCTGACTGATTTCGCGTCCGCAGTTGTTCATGCCACCGCAGCCATAACCACCTGCGACGTTCACGGGAGCGTAACCGTATCCACCGTAGCCGCCATATCCCATCGCGGGGCCGCCGCAGCCACAATCCTGTCCGTAAGCATTAGCACAACAAGCCATTGCAACGATCGCAACGGCAACTTTTAAATTTGTCATCATCAGTGTCTCTCCAGTAAATCCGTTGATATGATCACTTCACGTCCACTGTGAAGTTTTTCGGTGAATTGAATTGTTGCGAAGATTCTGTTCGCGACGCCCACAGTCCAATTTCCCTCCGCGCTCAGCGAGCACTTGACGCGCAGAATGGGAACTGACCGCAACGTGGAGATCGTCGTATCCCATCCGACGCAGCATGCTTTTGCAATTTGAAGCCAGAGATTTCGACCCTCCACCGCTCAATATTCCGAACACGAAAACGAACCGAATCAATCGCATTGATCACTTGGCGCCTGTCGAGCCCGATGTTTCTGACGTTACGATCAGGTTGACTCGACACAACGCATGTGAGGTTGACGACAAATGCGAAACTCGGGTAATTCGGGGTCTTAAGGGCAAACACACCCCCCAACGGATGGGTAACTTTAACGGATCGATCGAGTATTGCTATTTACAAAAAGTAGTCGGGATCGTCACAGTCGGCGGTCGATGAATAGAAATACGAAATTTACCCGGGGCGATGAACGCCGGGTAATAACTACGGCCGGGAATTCGCCTTCTCTTCTTTTTGGCAGCGAGACCACCCATGCCCGCGATCATCCCCAACCTGCTATTGATTGACGCCGATGTGGCGGCACAGGAACGTGCATCAACCGTTCTGGCTCAATCTCCAAACCACCTGGTAACCGCGAGTAATTTTGAATCTGCGATCGACATACTGACAAACAATCTGATTGACTTGATAATCTGTGATCAGAATGTTGTTGTTCGAGGCCAACAAGCCAACGATTTGATCGCTCGTTTCCATCAGCTGCCCGACCAACACGACGTTCCTGTCATGTTCACGTGCGGTCAGCAACGCTCACGCGTATCATTAAAAAAGCATCCATGGGGAGTCGCATATCACGTTCACAAAACGATCGATCCTAAAGTGTTGATCGGTTTGATTCAGACGTCCTTGACATTCAAAGTCAGTCAGTGTCCCGCGCTGAGAATCGAGAAAACTCAAGCTGCTCCAACGGCCAAGGTCCCGAAACCGTTTGGCCTTTCGCTGCCCGAAGTAATCATGCCGCCGCATGACGCCACAATTTCCGTCAGGGGCGTGCCGCAAGGTTGACCTGCCCAAGGTTCAACAGTTCGGTTTCAAAGACTGCTCCCAAGCACTTCGTCACGAAGATCGTAGTCTCCCGCCATAGCCAATGCGGGTGACGGGGAACTCAAGCTGAACGTGTTTTCCTTGTTATCTGACTCAAGTTCTCCGTGCAGATCAAGTTCTTGATCGGCAGCCTAGTGCTTTGTTGCCGCATGCTGACAGTGCTGAAATGGGGCACAAGTCCGGAACCAATCCATCAAAGAAATTATTTCCAGGAAACGGCCGTCAACTGCGAATAGGTGCCTGATGCGTTACAATTCGCTGACGTTTAATTCATCAAACCAAGGTGCCAACAGTGTCAATCTCATCAAGAAGATTCACTCTATCGAAACTGATTCCGCGTTCACGAACTGGTCGGCTTGCTTTTGTTGCCACGACCATTCTCGCGCTCGGCTGCTCACAAGAGACACCGCTGGTTGTGAGTGAAGCTCAAGCGGAATCCCCAGTCGCTCAACAGGCGGAACAGGTACCTCCACAGGAATCTGCGACTCAATCCTATTCCCAGAAACTTGCTGCCGCTCTCGAAAAAGCTGCCGCAGCCAAAGACGCCGTTGTCGATCAATTGTCGGCCGCCGGTGAATCGGGCAGCGAGGCCGCCAACGATTCAATCACGTGGGCAACCGACATGTTCAATAACTTGAAAGAGCAGGGGCTCACTCAGGCAGAAAATACCCAGCAATGGCTTTCCAACGACTGGAAGCTGGCGGGCGCGTGGGAGTACCGCGTCGTTGAGATCGGCCAGGGTTTGGAAGCAACCGAAACGTTAAACAGACTGGGATCCGAACGATGGGAGTGTTTCCACGTCACATCGTCTAAACCAGCTGATTTGACTGTCTTCTATTTCAAACGACCGGCCCAGAGTTACCTGAACAACTTGCCCATGAAAGATCTGATGCACTTATTGCCATTGATGGGAGCTGGCGGCAACGACAATCAGTAATCGCTGATCCCACATTACCGAAATCGGTGATAGTAGTGAAAACCTGAACGAGGATGATGGTGGTACCTTGGATGTCCATACACATGGATCGTACCGACGGGCGGGGCAGGGCGGACGACGATCGTTTCTCGATGAGTCACCACCGGAGCAGGCACCTGGCTGACGCGGGTTGAGGTCAAAGGTTGGCTTGCCAGATGAGCTTCCTGCATCGCATTGATCACCGGTTCGCTGACGCCGTTTTTGTGCAAGTGAATGATGTCGTTCACCGTCAATCGATGCGTCACTCCATTTTCGTTGATCTGATTCATAATCAACGATGGACTCAATCCATTTTGGGTGAGCATGATTGCGTCTTGCAACGAGATCGCTCGCCCCATACGTTCCTGATGTACCTTTCGAGCCTGCTGCCGGAACTGCTGCTGCTCTACCAGCATGCGATCTTCTGCATTCCCCATCAGACCGCCCGCGATCGCACCGACAGCGCCGCCGAGCGCGATTCCTTCCGGGGTTTCGTCATTCTGATGACCGGCAATTCCACCTAAAATCGCACCCGCAATGCCACCCAACATCGCTCCGTCTTTGGCGCGTGTTTGCGGCGCGCGAAACTGTTGACCGCACGCCACCTGGGTTCCTGAAAGGCATAGGACAAGACAGCTAAGAACACCAAGAGCCCAAAAATTGTTGATTGTAGTCGTCACAGTTTGTTCCCAGTTTTTTCGTTGGACAACGGTCGAAATCGACCACGGCGTACATCGCTGACCGAGATCGGTGGCGAAGGTTAGCGAATGCGACCGAGTTGAAACAGACAAGTTTCGCGGTCACATCAGACTCAGGGACATGCTTGCGTCGTTCCAGGCGAACTGAACCGCGTAAACGGCCGCGGAAACGCATTCGATCGCAACCTTTTGCGGTGCCGTTTCATCTATACTTGCAGCTATCAGCTACGATAAGCTTCCAACAACATTTCGACACTGACTTTCGATCCACTCAACAACGCGTGGCTTCCTTGATAGAGACAAACGCCCGAGGCAAAGATGCGCGGCATATGACGGCGAAGCCAGTCAGTCTGGACGCGCTGACAGGCTTGCGATTCGTCGCTGCGATGCTGGTTGTCCTCGTTCACGGATTCAAGTTCGCTCAAGGTTACACTTCAATCGGGCCGTTGGCATCGAACGCCGTGACATTCTTTTTCGTCTTGTCAGGTTTCATTCTGACCTACGTCTACCATGAGCGTTTGGCAAACACTGGCGTCCTGAAATTTTACTGGGCTCGGTTTGCCCGCATCTGGCCGCTGCACATTTTTTGCCTCGCGGCAATGCTGTGGGTACAAGGTTACATTTTTGGCGACCGAGTTTTACCGCTCGATGGAAAGCTGGCGGCTCACCTGTGCCTGCTCCAAAGTTGGTTCCCGATTGACAACCTTCCAATGCAGTTCAATGGCCCGGCGTGGAGCATATCAACTGAGTTCGGATTTTACCTGCTGTTTCCGATTCTGTTGCTTCTGATCACCAAAAGACCGCTAGTGCTCTTGGTCTCAAGCATCGTTTTCCTGGTTGCCAGTTTAAACGTGTTCGATGTGGCTCGCTCGAACGGATTAATCGAATTGATTCCGGCACGCAGCATCGTTTACGTGAATCCACTCGTTCGCGTTTTTGATTTCATCGCGGGAATGTTCGTCGCAACTCTGTTCCTCAACTGGCATGTAAAAGCCAAGGGTGATCCCAAAACTGGTTTCGGAGTCACATTTGCTCATACCATCTGCGAAGTTTTCGCATTCGGATTGACGGCAGCAACCATCTACGTTGCCAATTACACTTCTTTCCCCGAGTTCATGAAAGAACGAGATCTACTGGTTTCGTATGCATGGCTATCACGAGGGGGCGCCGGTTTGATCGGATTCTGCTTGATCATCTGGGTGTTTTCGTGGTCACGAGGTCTTCTCGCGAAATTGCTTTCAACACCGTTGTTGGTCTATCTGGGAGAAGTCAGCTTTGCGCTTTACCTGATTCAGTTGCCTGTCTTCTACTTTCTGAATCAGCGGCTGTACGATCAAAATTGGCCTGCAACGCTTTATTTGATTGTCAGTATCAGTGCTGCAACAGCAGCCGCAATGCTCGCTCATGCGTTGATCGAAAATCCGTTTCGACAGTTTTTCACCTCGATGTACGATCGAGACTGGCGAGCCGTGCGGACATCGATGACCCTTGGATTCAAGAGTCTGCGAAAACACCATACGGGACTAATCGCATGCCTCGTCCTGATGCTGTGCTACGGGGTTGTCAACTTTGAGAAACGGTACGGTTCGGTCAAAGTTCCTGCGCAGAAACTGCTGGGAGTTGCAAACGATTTAACCGATGTTCAGTTCGAGACCGTCACCTTCGAACGCGAAGCCGTCTTGCACTGGCTGAATGTAGACGATCAAGGCAGCGAAGTTCATTTGACAATGTGGTGGGAACTGCTGCCGGGTCACCAACGTGCCCGGTTCATGCACCTGGTTGATGAAGAAGGGAACATTCTGAAGGTCTGCCACGGCAACAAGAAAGATTTTATCGGGCAACGGCCGGGTTCGTTCGTACTCGAGAAGCTTGCGCTGAAAAAAACAGAATTCATTTCCGGCATGAAGTACGTCGGCATCGGTTTCTGGCTTGAGGGCCTGGGCTCTGCTCCTGCGGACCGGGGCCAGCGACAGATGAGCCAAAGACGATTACTGGTGGCGGAAATTACTGATCAGGGAGTAGTTGGCATCCATGAACCCGAAATCCTAGCAGAGAACAATCAGAAGCATGACGGCGCAGTTGCTCGCGCGAATGAACCGTAGGCATATCAAACACTCGACCGCGAGTGCCATCTTCGTCCCTCACTCGCCGGCGCGTTGTGATGTTACCGGACAGGCTCTCAGCCAATTATTCTTCGGCTTCGAAATCGCCGGCCGCGATTCCCGTCAGCCGATCGACGTCGATCAAGCTTCGAAGTGCATTGGTCACGGCGTCAGAATCCAACGAACGAATTCGCTGATCACTCTCTTCGTAAAACGCCATCGTGCGGTCAGTTTCCAGGTTCTTGATCAAGATGCTGGCCAACCTTGAATCATCAGCGCGGGAACCTTCCCGATTTTTCAAGTAGCCGTCACGTGCAGCCTCAAGCTCTTCCTTTTTTGGCCCCTTGTCCAGCAACAGCCGCACCTGCTCATCAATCGTCGCGATCACTTCGTCATTGTTTTCAGGATTGGAAATTGCATACACCAGAAATGTGGCCCGCGGATCGCGATGGTTTGCGGTGAAGCTGGATCGTACCGTATACGAAAGGCCTTTTTCCTTACGCACGGTATCGGCCAGTCGCGATGACAGTGGTCCGCCCCCAAGGATATAGTTTCCGACCAGAGCGGCTTCGTATTGATCATCACCTTCCTGCATTGGCAGCACCAGACCCGCGATATACATCGAATTCGCTTTGCCGGGCGTGTCAATTCGTTGCAAAGAACCGGCTGTAGCTGGCTCAACGGGAAGACTGAAATGCTCGTAGTCTGCTGTCGCGTTCCAGTCTCCAAAAATTGACTGCAGCTGATCCTTGACCGCGTCAGCATCGACATCACCAGCGATTGCGACTTCCACGTGCTGCCCGTTCAAATACTCTCGATGCAATTTTTGCACATCCGAATTTTTGATCGCCTTGTACCGTTCGATTTCCTCCTCGTAAGTCGGGAAATAACGGACGTCGTCTGACGGCACAGAAAACAGGGATCGATAAAGCGCGTTGCTGGCGAGTGCGGTCGGTTCAGATAGCTGTGATTCGTAGGAAGTCACCTTCTCCTGTCGAACGATCTCCAGTTCGTCTTCCTCCAATAGCGGCTCGCGAAGGATCTGACGTAACAAGTCCAATGCATCAGAAAAATGCTCTCTTTTCGTCTGCAGCAAGATTGACATCGAGCCTGCCCCTCCAGAAAGGCTGAGCGTCGTCTCAAGTTCGTCCAGGCGATCCTTGACCTGTTGGAAAGTCAGATTTTTCGTTCCTCGTTGCAGCAAGCTGGGCAGAACCTCCGAGGCAGGAACCAGCCCTTTCAAGTTCTCAAGATTGCCAAAATGCATCTTTGCTCGAAAAACGACACGCTCGCCACGCGTCTTCTTGGGCACGATTGCGTACTTCAGCCCCGAATCTAACGTGCCGGAGATTGTTCGCTGATCAATGTTCGATGGTGAAGGATCAAACGACTCTCCTTGAGCGATTGCTTCACGGCCTTCGTATCCGTCCAATGCTTTGGCAAGTTGCGGTCGCGAAGGAAGTGGTGCGCGTTCCGGCTCCTCCGTCGGAATGAAGACGCCCATCGTCCTGTTCGCCGGCACCAGATATTTTTCCGCAGCCGCTGCGACGTCTTCCGCAGTCACGGCTTCCAGTCGATCACGGTGCAGGAAGTAGAGCCGCCAGTCTCCGTACGCCCGCCATTCGCTCAGCGCCACCGCGAACTTCGCGCTATCGGCGAACGTCTTTTCTCGGCTCTTCATGATTTTTCGGACGGCCCGTTGTACGTCTTCCGGATCGATCCCGTTTTCGGCGACCCCTTCGATCGCGGCCACGAATTTCTTTTGAACCTCATCGACGTTGGCATCCGCCGGCAGGTCACTCATTGCAATCATCATGCCCGGATCGTGTCCCTTGATGGTGAAGGTGCTGACACTTGATGCAATTCCGGGTTCAACTAATTCCTCGTACAGTCGGCCACCGGGCTCCATACCCAGAATGGTCGCCAACACCTGAGCCGCCGCAAAGTCCTGGTTACCAGCCGCGGGAAAATGGTAACCGGCACCCACCAGAGGAACATCGCCCTCGCGACGCAGCGTGACCAGGCGTTCGCCATCCTGGGCAGGTTCCTCTGTGTACGTTTTCTCAAGCTCACGCTTCGGACGTTTCAACGAACCAAAGTACTTTGTACACAATTCGAGGGCATGGTCTCGATCAAACTTGCCTGCGACAACCACCATAATGTTGTCGGATTGGTAATACTTCCGATAGAACGATCGCAATCGATCGATTGGAACGCGCTCAATGTCGCTGCGATTTCCAATGGTCGCCTTGCCGTAGTTGTGCCACTGAAAGGCGTTGGTCATGATGCGTTGGAAGAGAATCGTCTGCGGACTGTTTTCACCTCGCTCAAATTCGTTGCGCACGACGGTCATCTCCGAAGCCAGATCTTCGCCCCGCACCCAACTGTTGATCAGCCGATCGGCTTCCAGGTGAATGGCAAACTCCAGATTCTCTTTTGACGCGGGCAGCGTCTCGTAGTAGTTCGTGCGGTCGTACCAGGTCGTCCCGTTCATGTTCAGCACGCCTTTGTCTTTGAGCCATTTTGGCGTGTCGGGATATGTGTCAGTACCTTTGAACAACAGGTGCTCCAGCAAGTGAGCCATCCCCGATTCCCCGTAGCCCTCGTGACGCGAGCCCACCAGAACCGTCATATTGACGGTAAACTGAGGCTTGGATTCGTCCGGGAACAGCAGCAACTGCACGCCATTTTCGAATCGGTATTCCGTAATCCCTTCGACTTCGGTGACGAGTTCTGGGGCCTGAGCATTCGTGGATGTTGGCATGTAGAAAGTTCCTGTCAGCATTGAGCAAGCAACGAAAACGAGCCTTGGAAGGGCAACGCAGTTATTCTTCGGGAACAAACGGAGCATTGAATGTCCTGACTTTGA
Organism: uncultured Pirellulaceae bacterium; assembly: GCA_964468915.1. Lineage (GTDB taxonomy): Bacteria > Planctomycetota > Planctomycetia > Pirellulales > Pirellulaceae > Mariniblastus. Next base: position 20,360 of record CAYXWX010000014.1, on the reverse strand, counting down.
AATCTTGTAATGAGAATCATGTATCTGGCTTTGACTATCACAACACCGTCTAAGGCGGAAGCCGAGACAGAACCTACCCAAAAATCAACTGGAAACCCGAAGGTTCACATCCATCGAATGGTAGATTCCATTCCGCCGCTCGCCAGAGGCACTGCCAGTGACCTTCATGTTTTAACCGCTTCCAGTACGATTGATAATGCGGGCGCGACTGCATTCAATGGCCTTGCCCCCCGCTTCCTCTCGAACAGTTCCTTGCTGCCAAGAAACCAACGACCCAATGGATACAAACGCACTCGCCTCGATCATCAAACGGCGTCAGACGTGGAAAGTGTTGGCTCCGGTCGACCAGCCCGTTATTCACTCCGCTGAAACCCTTGCAACGTGTGATCAGAAGCTGTCAAACGCGATCGCGGCCGCCGGATGGGCTCCTTTCCACTACGACCGAGGAACCGACGGTATTCCCGAACCGTGGCGAGTCCATGTACTGAATCAAGACCGGTGTCGAAAACTGGCAGCCGACTTTCCGTTGCTATTCAGTAACATCAAACCGAGCAATAAATTACCTGCGATGCTGTCCGCATGCGGTGCACTGGCATTGGTCACGTGGCTGCCCCAGTTTTCCTGCGATTCCGCCGAGCTTGAGAAAGACGCAGACAAAGACAAGCAGATCCAGATCGATGAAGAGCACCTTGCAGCAACATCCGCGTTTGTGCAAAACCTTTTACTGTTGTTGACCGCTGAAGGGCTTGGCACTTACTGGTCCAGCGGAGGCCAATTTCGATTGCCCGCCATGTTCGACCATCTGAAGATACCTAGCGATCAACGAACTCTCGCTGCCATCTTCGTCGACTACTCGCCCACGAACGTGTCTACCGAACGTATTGCCGGAAAACTACGTGACCGACGCTCAGACTCGAGCCGATGGACTCGCTGGGTCTGAACGTCGCACTGGCTCGTTTGAGTGACTCACGACCAGCCGATACAATGTGGGCTGGATTCGCACCGGTCGTCGTCGGAATGGTCATTGCTGGATCTCGCTAACGAATGAACACTTCACACTGAAAAATACATCCATGATCGAAGTCCAACTCACGCGGATCATTATCAGCGAAGTCAATGAAAACCAGGCGGTTTTTCTGAAGGAAGTTGACGGTGACCGTCAGTTCCCCATCATGATTGGCTTCTTTGAGGCAACTGCCATCGATCGTCGAGTCAAATCGGTCGAGCGTCCACGCCCACTTACCCATGACCTGCTGGTGGGAGTCATCGACCAACTGGGTGGAACACTCGACAGCGTCGTTATCAATGACCTGAAGCAGAACACCTATTTCGCAACGCTGCGTATTTCAGCCGGTAGCGAAATGCACGAAGTAGACGCACGTCCGTCTGATGCGATCGCCATCGCCATGTCTTGCGACCCACCGCTCCCGATCTATGTCGAAGAACAAGTTCTCAATGCTGCTTCAGGAAGTAAATAAAACTAGCTGAAAAGCCGTCACGCCAGCAGAGAAGAGTTGATGTCCCTTCGTGAGCAACCTTCCTACTGAAAATTCTGAAAAATACGCAGCTCCCGGCGCTACCTCGATCTGGTTCCGTTCGAGATCCAAAGCTCGAAGCAGATATCGCCCTTCTGTGATTCTTTCTCAGTTGCATCGTCACGGATAGGTGTAAACTCGGATCTCCGGCGACTTCGCCTGAGTACCTTCTTTCCATTTGTGTCAACGCCATCAGGACCAACTGAGTGAATCATCATCTTGTGATCGAATTCTCGCATGACCAACTGTTTGCCTGAAAAAGGATCGAGAACTGGAGTTCTGATACCGGCTGCCTCAAGCACTTCCGTCAGGTCTGAGGGGTTCTTTTCTTCATGCTCAATCTGCCATTTTCGAATTGCCGCCAGGCACAGCCACGCGTTTGTGTCCAACCGACGATAAGATCGCTGCGGCAGCAGATGGGGGGCGTAAAGCAGGGTCAATGGCGATTTTTTCCAACTCTCATCTGTTGTCCATTCGCGGTTCAATCTGCCAAGTGCAACCGTCGATTCGGGATCCGGCAATTGACACGCTGCACAGATCTGAGCGTAACGTGTCTCAATCGCCTGCACACAATCGTCGATTTCATTCGGCGTCAAGCCGCCAATCAAGTTTACAGCGAAGTCCCACGCATCGGCCTGAAATTTTTGACTCTTGTAAAACGTTCCTTTCCGAGACGATGCTCGTTTGGCCAGAAATCCGATTCGACCGGTTTCTTGCCTTGGTCGTTTCGCACTCTTCCAATCGCTTGCAAGTTGTTTAAAGCCTTCCGCATTAACACGGTGATACCGTCGCCCGAACGGTGACAGACGAGAAACCCCAAAGCTCCATAACAAGTTGCCAAGCAGAGGCACCTGAGGTGGCCGAGGCTGAGACTCAGTGAGATATTTCTTCTGCCCGATATCCCTCAAGGCAAGGCGACGTCGGATGAAGTAGTACCGCTCTGACTCAATCACTGGATCAATCTTGCGATTTCGCTCTCGGTGCTCATTCAAAACAGAAATCAACCGCTCCACATGCTCTTGAGTTAATCGCTCATCGTGCATGAGTTTTCGAACGATTTTCTCCATGCACTCCAGCTCGATCCTGCGACTGTTTTCATGCACGTTGCCGCCCGCGAGGAATTGTATATCTGACGACAGGCGAAGCACGCCGCGAAGATCCTGAATTGATTTATCCAGTTCGCTTCCGACTGCGTACCTTACCTTCATCGCATCCATCGCCAGTCGAATCAACATGCTAAAGCCGTTAAGTTCGTCGCTGAGATTGAGCCGATTCTCGAGGAGCAGGCTGCGCGTAAAGCAACGTGACCTTCTCGGGTCATTCAGTTCTTCAAAGACCCAGTCCAGACGATCGGTTGCTTGAATCGTTTTGTCCAGATCTTTCAAATCGGGAAGACCATCTGCGTTGGCTTCATTCTTCCCTTGCAGAAACTCCCTTACCTTTCGAAGGTCCGACAAGGGGTTGATGTGCGTCTTTTCAATGAGAAGCCGATTTGGTGCGCCAGTTATCGTCCCGCAAAAACGTATCCACGCTGCCACCGACTTTCTTCGTTCTTGAAACTCACGTTCAACCTCACGAGATGCCGACTGCCCATCGGCCAGAATGTACCCACCATAAATGTCGAATGAACGGCGATCGCAACATAGTTCAAGCCACGCATAGGTCTGCTCTCGATTATCAGTGTCAGGAATGCCGTAGTATGCTCCAACATCGAATGGCAGCAGGCTCGATACTTCGATAGGGACGGTTAGACTGACATTTTTTCTACGAAGAACAGGCCTCTTTTCGTCCTGAGCGTACACGCTTGCGCAATCAAGTCCAATCAGGATCAAAAGAAGTATGATCGATCGTGCAGATTTTTTATGGAAAGGCATGACCACCGGGGATCGAAACCGAAACGCATGTTGAAACGCAATTAGTTTATGCGATTGCTGCGTTCAGGCGAGCGGCAGAATGGAATCTACCATTCGATGGACGTGAATCTTCGAGTTACCAGTTGATTTTGGGTAAATTATGCCTGGACTTCCGCCTTATTGCACGGGTTCGCGAGCAGAACCGAGTCCTGTTTCGACCAGCTGAACGAGACTTTCAGTACGTCCGAAGAGAATCGTCAAACGATTGCCGATTCGGTCGTGGGGATTCCAGTCGAGTCATACCGAAGACCGATCTTTTCGCTTAGCGTTTGCAGTGAACGTCCGTAGCGTTGCGTGAACAGCAGGTTGCCCGAATCAGGTCCGACTACCTCAATGCGATTGGTGACGATTCCCGATGTCATATTCAACTGACTCGTCGCTCGATCAAGCTGAAGCTCATTGTCGGGAAAGAACCATTGCCGCTGCTTCAACGACCAACCAGTTTCATTTGGTGTCATTTCAATACGCGCTTTTGACGGGAACGGCCCGAACGAATCCTGAGCGAATACGATCAGCGATCCGTTTTCCGGCTGCCCGAACGCTGGTTGAATCCTCGCGCGAATCGGATCGACCAAAACGCTCCGCAGCCACGTGACTCGACGTTGCGTCCAGCGGAACATGACCAGACAGACGGCGAACAAAATCAGATTCAGGATCGTGGCAATCATCGGGCTGTATGCGTAGATTGCGATCAAGCCCGCACAGACACTTTTGTTACCCGCCTCAAGCAAAGCATCAACAAATGGAAACGGAGTGAGCCAGACCATGACCTCGCAAAAGAATTTGACACTGTTGATCACCAGAATATTGATGATCGCAGCCACAGAGAGTAATGCGTCGGAGGTGAAACTGAAGAACCCCATGTTGACGACCTGGAACTCGGCCATCGCGACTTCCGGCGAAGACTCGATGGATCCGGCATACCATCGAACAATCAAAATCGTGATGATCGCAGCGTAGGTCTCGACTTGATCAATGGCCTGAGCCATCGGCTTACTGACCTTGGTCAATCGCGGCAAAGAAGTCAGCAAAGTCAACGCGACGAAAATCCACAGTACGACGGGATCGTTCAAAATCGCGTTGCTGCTCAAAAACGTATTCCCCGGAACCCAATCAGCACCATACTGAGACAACGCGGCGAGGCACGCGATGCCAAAAAATGGCGATAGCGCGATTGGAGCCATCGGGCCCAGCCATTCGGCAACACTCGCGGATTGGCTCAAGCCTTCCAACGCCGCGACACGCGCCATGTCACCGGCTGGCAGCGGATCGCCTGAAAAGTTGTCTTTCAAATGAGAATCCAGATCCAACGGCAGGTCAGGAATCTGTACCGGCGGAGCAGACGTTTGATAGGCTCCCAGGCTGAAGATACACAGCAGAATCAGTGCAAAACGCGGAAGCAAACGCAATCGCGAATTCGTTGTCAAATTGTCAATTTTCATTTGTCAGTCATCAAGCGCAGGAAGTGATCTGGCGAATTATACCGTATCTCGTTTCACGCTTTGAAATCAATTGCATATCACCCGCTTTCGACGACAAAAGTCTACTCTGGACACTAAGCGCCCATCCCAATACCTACTCGCGAAATCGCAACCCGAAACCTAAGTGAGGGACCGATCCCTCGCTGACGCGTCGGGTTATGAAGTTTCGGGACCGGCTCTAGATTGACCACCCAGCACAACCAACAAACTGGCGATGCGGTGGGCCATTCGAATCGATACGATGGAACAATGCAAATCATGGACACGTCTGTAGCGTGTTCTGGTCTTTCCTCTTAATCTGACTCGAGTCAATCCAGCCATCGACACCATGACCAAGCCTGCCAAACCTCACTACCGCGCGATCTACGATGACGTGATCGCGAATGAACCTCGTTATAATCAAGCGGAGAATTCACCCGGCTTTCAAGTCGTCGTTCGAAACAGCGAATCGTTGAAGATGATTCAGGGACGCACGCTGGACGTTGGCTGTGGAGTCGGCTTCGTCGTCGGGCACCTGACCAATCCGATGTATCAGTTTCACCCTTTTGGTGTCGACATCAGCGAGGAGGCAATCACTCGCGCCCGCCGACGACTGTCGTTCATTCCTCATATTGAATCGCGATTGCAAGTGATCTCAGATCAGACACTGCCGTTTGAGGAAGACTATTTTTCACTGGTTACGTGCTTCGACGTACTCGAGCACCTCGATCCGGACGAAATCGATTCCACGCTTTCCGAAATCTCACGTGTCCTGCGTCCGGGTGGACTTTTCATTGGCTCGGCATCTTGCCGCAAAGCGGGAATGATTGACAAGTTCGGAGAAAATCTGCATCGCACGGTTCGATCGCCTGATTGGTGGATAGAACGCGCTCAGCCGGATCGCGCCGAATACGACGGCAGCGAAATGCAGATCACGATGTGGAAGCGGAAAGACCTCGATGGCAATCCGCTGTTTCCCGCCTCGACGGAAGTCGTCACTCTTTTTCCGCCTGTTTCAGATCGCGCTCAGCAGGAACCCAAGACAAAACCAATCGCTGTTGTTCAATCGCAAACCGCCGCGGCAACTTCCGAACAACCACCGATCGACGTCGCTGATCCTCATAACTCGACTCAACTATACCAGGAAATTTACGAACAAAATGAGTGGTACGGAAACGCCCATGAAGGCCGGTGCCCGGGAGTGCGGCTGATTCCCGAATACGAGGAATGGATTCAAAGTCCGGTTTTGGACCTTGGTTGTGGGCGAGGCCACACCGTAGAGAAACTACGCGAGCTGGGTTTTGAAGCGGACGGCATCGATCAAATACGAATTCATCCTGACATGCAGGTTGGCGACATCTCCAAGCCGCTCAACGACATGGAGCGTTACCAAAGCGTCACGTGCATCGATTGCATTGAGCATTTGTACGAAGAACAGGTCATCGGTTTATTCGACAACATGAAACGAGTCGAGCGCCACGCGTTTTCAATTCACAACGGCCCGTCCAACGACACCGGTCAGGAGCTGCACGTCAATCGAATGGACTTCACCGACTGGCATCGCCTGATCAGCCAACATTTCGACATCGCCGCAGCGATCAAAATTCACGACGAGCAAATGCTGTATCTGACCAAGCGTAAAACCGGTGCTGTTTAACAAAAATAATACGCGTGCAGCTTGACTGCTTTTTTACGCAGGACGTCGCGAATTGAACACGCCCACTCACATGCTGATCAACTGGACGGTGGCGAAAACGTTGCCGGTAAAGTCATTTCCCAAAAGCGCGGTTCTGTTCGGGTCCGTCGCGCCAGATGTTCCGCTCTATTTTCTTTCACTTGGAGGAGCCGTCTGGTTCACTCAAGTGAAAAACATGAGACCGGGGGACGCCGCCAGGCACATGTTTGGGAATCTTTTCTACAACCACCCGAGCTGGATTTCATTGCACAACGTTTTACATTCCCCAACTGTGTTGGTCGCCGCGATTCTATTACTGTTTGCGATTTACCGAAGTGTGAACATCATGCGTTCCTGGTGGACATGGTTTTTTGGTTCTTGTCTGCTGCACACTCTGATCGACATACCTGTTCATCATGACGATGGACCGTTGATCTTCTGGCCTCTGAATTGGAGCTACCGTATTTCGAGCCCCGTCAGCTATTGGGATCCGCAGCACTACGGCTATGTGATGATGACTTTGGAAGCTGTGCTGGCGATTTCGCTCGCCGCATGTCTAATCTGGCGAAGGATCGGAAAAAGCCAGTCGTCAGAAACCGATATGTCTGAAAATTAGTCGGTCCAAAAATCAAGCAATCGAGTTTGATGGGATCCGTTTCTTTTGTCGGTCGCGACTTGCTTCAAACGAACAATTCGGGACCAGCATCGTTAACCTATTTACGAACAAGGCGTATTTACGAACAAAGCCCGCCACGAGGGCAGGCTTTCGAAGGTCTGTTGTTCGGCTGGTTCGCGGAACGATCACTCACGAGGACGAACTGCGCCAGTCAGGCCCGAGTAATCTTTGCGATCATCGTTGTGCCACAATGGTTCGCCCGAAAGGACTCGCTGGCGAAGCGCTTCAATTTTTTCTTCAGAGCCAGCAGGAGCATCGGTTGCAACGAAGCCCTCTCCCTCGTTCGGTACAAAATCTTCGTCGTGACCGTATTCGAGAATGGCTTCGAAAACGTTTTTAATCTTTTTACGAGTCGACATGGACAAATCCTATCGTCAGAAAACTGGTGTAGCCGGAGAGTTTGAAAGACATGAATCTGGCCGGCCAACAACACCCCGACGTATCGGAGATAAGCGGCTCGGATTCACGAAGCAAACTTGAACTCGTTTGGTCTTGGACTCAATCCGGAAAGCGACAAACGTCCTTGTCAAAAACCGAGTGACTTCCTTCACTCGTTTAGATTGGCAGTATTATCAGCGGCCTGAGAGGCAAGTCAAGAAAATTATTGACAATTTCTTAACATACTCGATCACAACATGAAGCAGCCAACACTTCACGTATCCATACGGCAAGGTTTGTCGTCTGCCGGCCAGCAAGCCAACGTCTTTCGAAACCGATAAAGGAAAACCAAACACCGCCGTGCGCCGTTAACGGCAGGCATGTTGCATTCCTGATCGAGCCACGATTCTGCTAAAGTTTAACGTGTACGGGCAACCGAACGCTCGCGAAAAGTTGGACGAAAATGACGACGCACAACGGTTTCACGCGTCTGTCGTGACATTTTGGCTCTGACCATTGCTCGTGCGTTCGCGTGACGCGTGGCTGAAGGCTCGTACGATCGGTACGATTTGCAAAGTCACCAGTGGCTTGTTGCGAGCATGATTCGTTTGGCATTCCCGTTGGTGCAAGAAACCGCGGGGGCAGTCGTGTAGCCAATCCAAAAATTTAATTTAGACGAACCACAAGCCAGAGCAACCTTCACCAATGCCACGCTTGTCATAATCACCGTCGAATGATTTCGAAGCTGCAATTCAGGCTGCAACGACAACAATATTCAGGAACTACATCTCATGACTGAATGGATTCAACGCCCTTTGATTCTCCCTGCGTTTGATCGCGGTTTTCACCTGGTGACTCGGTTCGTTGAGGAATCGATCCCGGAACTGGCTGAATTTCAGGTTGGTTGGCTGCAAGTATTCATTCAACACACATCTGCGAGTCTGACGCTTAACGAAAACGCTGATCCCGATGTCCGCGTGGATATGGAAACAGCCGCCAATCAGCTGTGCCCGGAAAATTCGCCTTTCATCCACACTTGCGAAGGCCCAGACGACATGCCCGCCCATGTGAAAGCGTCTCTGTTCGGAGCAAGTCTGACCGTTCCAGTCACTGAGGGACGGCTCGCGCTGGGTACCTGGCAGGGAATCTACTTGTGCGAACATCGAAATCATGGCGGACGTCGGAGACTGGTTTTGACATTGAACGGCCTGAAGGGATAAGCACCATCGTCATGGCCCGTCGCGGCCAGGGAACGATCTGAAATCCGGTAAGTCAAATGCTCGAATCCGCTGCCTGCCCAACTGAGACGAACGAAACGTCAGAGGACGTCATCAAGGTCGTTGGTGCTCGAACCCACAACCTGAAGAACGTCAGCGTCGATATTCCGCGAGACCAATTGGTTGTCATCACCGGTCGCAGCGGTAGCGGAAAAAGTTCCCTTGCATTTGACACCATCCATGCCGAAGGCCAACGCCAGTTCATGGAAACATTACCACTGCACTCACGACAGTTTCTAAATTCTCTGCCGCGTGCTGATGTCGATCTTGTCGACGGGCTTCAGCCGACCCTTTGCCTTGACCAGCACTATCGCGCGAGAAATCATCGCAGCACGGTCGGGACGCTCACAGAGATTTATCACTACCTGACCCTGCTGATGGCTCGGGTTGGAAAAATACACTGTCATGGTTGTGGTCAACCGATTCAACAACAAACCTCCGTTCAGATTCGCGACGCATTGCTGAGCCTTCCGGAGCGAACGAAGCTGATGGTTCTCGCGCCGATCGTCAGCGATCAGAAAGGGCAGCATAAGGATACGTTGAAGACGGTACGACGCGAGCGTCTGGTGCGTGTTCGAATTGACGGGACGATCCACGACATCGATTCAGTCCCCGAACTGGCCGCAGGAAAGAAGCACAGCATCGAAGCCGTCACCGATCGTATCATCGTTCGGGAGGGCGTCGAGGCACGCTTACTGGAGGCGATTGAAAACGCGGTGCGTCTTGCAAACGGAACGGTAATCGTCTGTTCGCTGGAACCCGCCGACAGAGACTCTGACTCCTGGAACGAGAAAATTTACAGCACTCGTTACGCGTGCGCGAAATGCGATATTCACTACTCAGAAGTTTCCCCTCGATCTTTCAGTTTCAACAGTCCTTTTGGTGCCTGCCCTGAATGTAACGGGGTCGGATCGGTCATCACGTTCGACCCAGACGTCGTCGTTGGTGATCGCGAGCTATCTATCAACGACGGGGCGATCACGGCTTGGGCGAGCCTTGGAAAAGCCGCGTCAAGAAAGCAGCTCAAACTACTCGAACCTGTACTGGGATCGATTGAACATTCGCCCAAGGAACCGCTGTCCGCGCTTTCCCCAGAAGCCTGGCACACTTTCCTGCACTCGATGGACAAGGAGCGTCCAGGGCTGCTGGCGTTGTTGGAACGTGAATTCGCGACGTCTTCTGATGACGATCGACTTGACCAGCTGGAACAGATGATTGATCGCGTGCCGTGTTCGAGTTGCCACGGTTCACGTTTAAACCCGCAAGCTCGTGCGGTTTTTCTGACTGACTTACACCTGGGGCAAATCCTTGATTTACCTGTCGTTGACGCGGCCCGTTTTTTCAGATCGCTTCAGTTTCATGGCGACGAAAAACTCATCGCAAGACCTCTGATCGATGAGATTGACTCCCGCCTGCACTACCTCGAGAAAGTCGGAGTCGGATACCTGACGCTTGGCAGATCAGCCGACACGCTGTCGGGAGGCGAGCATCAACGAGTGCGGCTTGCGACGTCAATTGGATCAGGATTGACCAGCGTCTGCTTTGTGCTCGACGAGCCTTCGATCGGCTTGCATGCTCGTGATAATGCGCGTCTGATTGAGATCATCCGGGGCCTCCAGCAGTCTGGCAATTCGTTGATTGTGGTGGAACACGACGAAGCGATGATTCGCTCGGCAGACTATGTCGTCGACATGGGCCCGTCCGCAGGTTCCGATGGCGGAATCGTGTGCGCCGTCGGCACTGCCGAAGAAATCTGCCGCAACGGCAACAGCTTGACCGCTGCCTACCTTACCGGAAAAAAACAGATTGCTGTTCCGGACCGTCGCCGCGCGATCACTCAACCAGCAATCTCCATCAAAGGCGCGAGTGAAAACAACTTGAAGGGAATCGATGTTGAATTTCCGGAGGGCGTGTTCGCCTGCGTGACCGGCGTCAGCGGCAGCGGAAAAAGCACTCTGGTCAACAACATTCTGGTACCCGCCGTTCGCAAGAAGCTGGGATTGTTGACTCATTCTGTCGGGGCTTGTGAACAAGTCAATTTTCAATGCCAGTTCGATCAGTTGATTGTTGTCGATCAGCAACCTATCGGGCGCTCCAATCGCGGCTGCCCGGCGACTTACGTCGGTGTCATGGATGAACTGAGAAAGTTGTTCGCTGCCACCCGGCAGGCAAAGCAGCTGGGCTTCGGAAAATCTCGTTTCAGCTTCAATTCAAAATCGGGTTGGTGCCCCGAGTGCAAAGGGCAGGGGACGATAAAAATACAGATGATGTTTGTTCCAGATGTGTTTGCACCGTGTGAACTTTGTACAGGCAGTCGCTTCGATCAGGCAGTGCTTCAAGTTCGGTTTATGGGCCTGTCGATCGCTCAAACGCTCGACCTGTCCATTGATGAAGCGTTAAACCGGTTTGAAGGATTTGAACAGATTCACAAACGCCTTCAGACAATGTCCGATGTTGGGCTTGGCTACCTGAAGCTTGGCCAGGCTTCCAGCACACTTTCTGGCGGTGAACTTCAACGCATCAAACTTGCCGCACACCTTGCAAAAAAGGCGACAAGCTTTGATGCCTCGGCCCAGAAAACGCTTTTCGTCATGGACGAGCCCACGACAGGGCTCCACTTTGAAGACATCCATCAACTTTTATCCGTGCTGCAGAGGTTGGTCGACCATGGCGATACGCTCATCGTTGTCGAACACGATCTGGACGTGATCAAGTGTGCGGATTGGGTGATTGACCTGGGGCCCGAAGGAGGGCAGGGCGGTGGTGAAGTCGTTGCATCAGGGACACCCGAACAGGTTTCAATGGTCCAGAACTCGTGGACCGGACGCTTCCTGAGCGATGTGCTTTCGTGACGTGCGGAACGCGGCGGACAGCCAAGTAAGACTCGGTCAACTTTCGACTGTATTGAATTGCCGGATCACGATAAACTCTGGTCCTCAAACCTATCCACATCTGGAATTTAAACCGTGCAGCAAATTTATCTGGACTACAACGCGACCACGCCAGTTGCGCCCAGCGTGGTCGAGGCCATGCAGTCTTTCCTGACCGGTCACTATGGGAACCCGTCCAGCAACCATTCGCTGGGCAGAGCTGCCAACGAAGCGATCGAGGACGCTCGAGCGAAGGTATCCATGTTGCTGGGTTGTGATCGCGAAGAGATCATCTTCACCAGCGGAGGAACGGAAAGCAATAACTTCGCGCTTAAGGGGATCATGCTACGCGGAATGCTTGGAGCGAGGTCTCGATCGGCTCGACCTCCGCACCTTGTGATTTCGGCCATCGAGCACCCTGCGGTAAGCCAACCGGCAAAGTTTCTGGAAAAAATCGGATGCGAAGTAACAATTGTCAAATGTAACGACCAAGGTGTTGTCTCACCTGCAGACGTTGAGGCGGCACTGCAACCCAACACTCGCCTCGTTAGCGTCATGCACGCGAACAATGAAATTGGAACCGTCCAACCCATTCGACGGATTGCAGAAGTTTGCCACCGCGAGGGCGTTCTGATTCACACCGACGCATCGCAAAGTGCCGGCAAGATTCCAACAACGGTGGACGATCTGGACGTCGATCTGCTGACGATCGCAGGGCACAAGTTTTATGGCCCCAAGGGTGTCGGTGCGCTGTTCGTCCGCGAGGGGGTTGAACTGGAACCGCTGCTTCATGGAGCGGGACACGAACAAGGTCTGCGGGCAGGAACCGAGAACACTCCCTACATCGTTGGCATGGCTCAAGCTGCCAACCTCGTTGGCAAATCGCTGGATGAGTCCAGGAAAAAGATGTCTCAGCTTCGCGATCGCCTTGAGCAAAAGCTGTGTGATGCAATCCCTGACTTACATGTCAATGGTGGAAACGCCGAGCGACTGCCGAACACTCTGAGCGTCTCGTTTCCTCGAATCAACGGCTATGAACTTCTCGCCCGAGTGCCCGAAATCTGCTGCTCGACATCGTCCGCGTGCCATAGTGATGGTGTTTCTGGATCAGCGACGCTCGTCGCGATGGGAGTCTCGCCGGAACGCATGCAGGGCAAGGTCCGTCTGAGCGTCGGCTGGTACACGTCTACCGAAGAAATCGAAAGAGCGGCAGATGTGCTGATCGGCGGCTGGGAGAGCATGAACTGATTGATTTCACTCTTCAATCACGCGTCGATTTACACACATCAGATTCCAAGTTGATTTTGACTTGAAAACAGGTTTCTGGTTAAATCACCGGCGACGTCGACTTTTCACCCTTCGCTGCGCAAAGCCAGAAACACCAAAACTGACGAATGCTTGTCTCTCACACCCACAAGTTCGTTTTCATACACATTTACAAGACGGCTGGAACCAGCATCGCTCGCGGCCTTGCGCCGTACAATGTCTCACCTTACAAGAGACGAACCGCCAGATTCTTGAAGCGGATTGGAATTCCGTTTCCATCGCAGTGGCATACAGGACTGTCCGTCGAGCATAAGACTGCGATTGAGGCGAGGGCTCAGCTTGGCAAAGGCGTCTTTGATCGTTACTTTTCGTTCGCGTTCGTCAGGAATCCGTGGGACTGGCAGGTCTCTATCTATCGGCACGTAACGCGAAACAAAGAGCATTCACAGCATGCCCGATTCGTTCGCTTCGGAAACTTCAATTCTTATGTTCGCTGGCTATGTGAAGGTGACTCGACCGAACGAGACCTGAGAGGGCAAGTTGATTTCTTGCAAGACGAAAATGGAAAACAGGTCGTCGATTTTGTTGGGAGGTTCGAGTCTTTGCCAAGTGATTTCGAACTCGTTTGCCAGAAAATCGGCATCGAGGCACAGCTGCCGCGATTGAATACAGCACAGCACCAGATTGACTATCGTGCGTTTTTTGACAACCGCAGTGTGGACATGATTGCCGCGAGGTATGCGGAGGACATTCAACGTTTCGGTTACGAATTTGAGATGCGGCGAAAGTCGTCTGCGTAGTTTCCCCTCGTCCGATCGCCCCGGATGAGGTTGTCGTCTCAGATCTTCAAGGCACGAAATTCCCCGAAGAACCAAACGAAAAAGCCGCTCGATCTAATGATGATCGAGCGGCTCCGTATTTTTGACCAGATATACTTCCTGGTTAAGAAAGCCAATTCTGGCTTAGTTGCATCCGCAAGATGCTACTGGAGCAGCTTCGCAACCGCAATCGTCTGCAACTTCGCAGCAATCGTTTGATCGGCATCCGCAACCTGCAAACAGGCCACGAATTCGAGCACCCAGACCACGCAGTCGGCTTCCAAGGCAGCATCCGCTACCAGCACCGCAGCAAGCGTCGGCTGAACCGCAAGCGTCAGCAGCTCCGCAAGGATCTGCAGCACCGCATCCGTCAGCAGCTCCGAAACCGTCAGCAGCACCGCAGCCAGCGCCGCAACCTGCAGGAGCAGCGTTGACAGTGACAGGAACTTGCTCGCAAACAACTCGTGGAACGCAGATGTTTACAGTGTAAGGAACCTGAGAAGCAACTCGCTTGCACTTCTTAACGGTCTTCATCTCAGTTACCTTGCGGCAAACTGTGTGAGGAACCATGCGAGTCTTGGTTTCGCAAACCATTCGTGTTGTGCAAACAGGAACCTGCTTGGTCTTCTGCTCACAAACCATGCGTGTTACGCAGTAGTTCTCAACGCGAGTCTTAGGCTCGCAAACCATGCGTGTTGTGCAGTAGTTGACAGTCTTGGTGACTGGCTCGCATACCATACGTGTGACGCAGTAGTTAACCTGCTTCGAACGAGTTTCGCACTTGTAAGAAGTTGTTGTGACAGGAACTTGCTTGCAAACTTTTTCGCAAACCATGCGTGTGCATGTGTAAGGAACTTCTTTGCAAACCTTCTCGCAACGGTACTTGGTTACGCAAACTTCTTTGGTTTCGCATGATGGAACCCAAACCTTCTTGCATACGGTGCGATCAGGTCGCTTGCAGCAAACTTTGCTGCATGAACCTGGGCAGAAAGTACGGCATCCTGTGCAAGGATCTGTTGACCAGCTGCCTGGAGTGCGAACACGCTTTGTGTACGAACGACCTGGGACAACGCTAGTCTGAGTCTGCCAGCTTCCGCCTTTGACAGTGACAGTCTTTGTCTCTGTGTAAGGAACGCGAATCGTGCTTGTGACAGTACGAGTCTTTGTTTCTGTGACAGGCTTGCGAACGATCGAAGTAACAGTCTTCATTACTGTGTTTGTGACAGGAACGCGAACGGTGTAGTTCACAGTCTTTGTCTTCTGCTCAGTAACAGGACGACGAACGTAAGTTGTAACTTCCTTCGAGTGCTGCTCAGTTACAGGTCGCTTGACAGTGTAGTTGATTGTACGCTGCTTTTGCTCTGTAACAGGTCGCTTGACTGTGTAAGTAACAGTCTTGTAAGACGTCTCTTTGACAGGACGCTTTACAGTGTAAGATTCTTCTCGCATTTGAGTCTCACGGACCATGCGAGTGACAGGAACCTGAACGTCCTCGGTCACTGTATTGTATACAGTTCGGTAACGTGTTTCCTGACGTGTTTCATTGACAACTTTTTTGACAGTCTTCATAACTGTGTAGCTGCAACCGTCACCGGCGACGGCAGCAGGGGCAGCTGTGGCAACTGCGTCGTAGCTTGCGCCACCACAACACTGGCCCCAGCTGAAGCTGGCTGACATTGCAGCAGCTGCGAAAGCCGCCGAGGTCAACAGACTTCGTACCAATTTCATCGTAAACTCTCCAATAAACTGACGTTTCAAAACCTTGGAGGCAGCATCTGGTCTGGTGAAACATTCACCATGCCTACCGTTTCAAGACTTTTCCTTGCCTGGCAAAGCGCCGTGTGGTTAATATGGCCGGCTCTGCTGCAGGACAGGAATGCGTGGACAACTCCCGTTCGTCCACCTTGCAATGGTCCTCCTGACGTAACGAGAATCGGTCACAACGTAACTCTGGGATGACTGGTGAATCCAATTGGATGAAGAAACGCAGAAACAATGCGTAGAATGTATCGATTGTATGGGTTCGCTTGATTCCCGCTGTCAGAACAAGCAG
This sequence comes from uncultured Pirellulaceae bacterium, assembly GCA_964468915.1. Taxonomy (GTDB): domain Bacteria; phylum Planctomycetota; class Planctomycetia; order Pirellulales; family Pirellulaceae; genus Mariniblastus. The sequence continues at coordinate 4,439 of CAYXWX010000014.1, read as the reverse complement.
GGAACAGGTGCCACTCGTCTTTTCCTGTCAGGTAAAATGGCTGCATCCTTGTTGTTCCGTCCATGCGGATTGAGTCAAATCAATGCTCCTTTGGGGCCATGCCGGATATGACCAATGCCTTCGTCAGGTAAATATTCCTGTTACATTCCCAGATCTTGCCACCCACCGTTATTGCTCTTCATTTCTCGTTACAAACGGATTGATCCTGAATACACCTCAGCAAGACACTGAAGTCCCAAAAGTGGTCGTCGGCCGCATGAGCTTGTACCTGCGCGAACTTCAAATCGTGTCGGGTGCAGGAAAGGCAACGATCAGTTCATCCACGCTCGCGCGTCGATTGGGGCTTACCGCGTCGCAGGTACGGAAGGATTTCGCCTACTTTGGTCAATTCGGTTACCCGGGAATCGGGTATCGATGTGATGAACTGATCCAAAAGATTAAATCGATTCTGGGGACAGACCGTGTATGGCCTGTTGCGTTGATCGGCTGCGGCAATCTCGGGCAGGCGTTGTTGGGCTATCGTGGGTTTGGGAACCAGGGCTTTTCGGTCGTCGCTGCGTTTGACAAGCAACCGGGTCTGATTGGAAAAAGTTTTGAGGGACTGACGGTTCAGCATATGGATGAGCTGGCCGAGACTGTCTCTGTGAAGAAAATTGAACTCGCGATGTTGGCGGTTCCTGCAACCGCCGCCCCCGAGGCCGCTCAGGAGATCGTGGAAGCCGGAATCGCGGGAATCATGAATTTCGCACCAGTTACGCTTAGTTTACCCAGCTCGGTCAGCAAGGTGGGCGTCGATCTGGCGATCGAGCTGGAGCAGCTGGCGTTTGGAGTTATGGCTCGGCAGCGTTCACGTGGCCGATCCGCCCAAGAATGACGACAATCTCTGTTCGCTGAACCGGACAAATAGCTGATCCCGGGCTTATTCCTGACGTTTCGAACGCCAAACTGGAAACACCTATTTTTCTGGCGACCCGGTTTTGTTAAAATCCAACCTTCAACGATGCCCGATGGTGTAATGGTAACACTACGGTTTTTGGTACCGTCATTCTAGGTTCGAATCCTAGTCGGGTAATTGTTGTTTATCTCGCCTGCAAAGCCCATCTGTTGCTTTACCTTCCCAGCCCATTGCTCCGGTGGCGTTTTCTACGCTTGCATCTGAGTTTCTACCGAGTGCTGACGGCCACGTTCTGGATGATTAAAATGCCCCAATGAGCAAATCATCAGAATCAGCCAAAAAATCATCCCGAATCAAACAAGCTCCGCTCACAGGAATGCAGCGATGGTTCTGCGAGATACTTGGGGAAACGATCCCAATTCGGGTTATCGAGTACGCAGCCCACGTTGGGGTGGTGATTTGGACCTTTTTGATCTTGGCGGCCATCATTTTTACGATCGGTTGGGTTCTAAAAATCCCTCTGACGCTGCTTTTGATCGCCAGCGTGACGCTGTACGTTGCTCTGGTCCGAAAGGGACACGCGATGGCTTCAGATCCGACTGAAGAGCTGGCGTGGTACCAAGAGCCGTTCTGGACGGGCCTACTGTTGGCTTCCCGAGGTTTACACTGGACTGGTTACGACTCGAACCTCAAAGGCCGAGTGGTGATCGACTGCCGAGAAGAACCGGTTTCAGACGCTCAACTTGCAAAATTGCCCGACCTCGCTGCATGCGAAGTGCTGGACGTGGAAGGGAGTCCCATCACAGACAAGTCTTTGAAAGCGATTTCCAAAATGAGCAACCTGAAATGTCTGGTGATCCGCGACACAGACATATCGGACAAAGGAATTGATGCTTTGACGCTTCGAATGCCACATCTTTGGATTTGGTATTAAGCCGTTCTCAATCCCGCGCAAAATTTCCGCAAAAGTCCTGCCAAACGAGTGAACACCCAGATACCTCTTCTGCCCAAATATGTTTGATCCTGATGAGTACGAACTGCTGGATTTTTCACGGGGAGAAAAACTCGAACGATTTGGCAATGTCATTGTCCGTCGCCAGACTCCGTCAGTTCCCGACCAGGGGAAACGGATTGCTGAAAATGGCCTCCAATCGCAACTTCGCTTCAAGCGAAACTCGTCGGGTGGACCGGGGCGTTGGACGGGCGACATCGACCTTGCATGGTCTGTGTCTCACCTGGGCGTCAACTTTCAACTTAGACCGACACCGACTGGGCAGGTCGGTATTTTTCCTGAACAGGTGTCGAACTGGGATTGGATTCACAACTCAAGAGCTGAATTGAAAGGCCGCAGAGCCATCAACCTGTTTGGCTACACGGGTGGCACCACGCTTGCCCTTGCCAGAGCCGGCGTGAGCGTAACGCACGTTGACTCGGCAAAGACCGCCGTTTCGTGGGCGCGGGAAAATGCAACCAGCTCCCAACTACAGAACCATCCGATTCGCTGGATCACGGAAGATGCGATGCGATTCGCCAAGCGTGAGCTAAAACGAGGAAATCAATATGACATCTTCGTGGCGGATCCTCCCTCATTTGGTCGAGGGCCTGGCGGTGAAACATGGAAACTGGAACGCGACCTCCCTGAGTTACTTGCAACCGCGGCAAGGTTGACCGCCAATCGAACTGCATTGATTATCATCAGCTGCCACACACCGGGCTACGACGCAGCCAGACTTGGGCGTGAAATCAATCAAGCGTGGAAGATTCCATCCGATCAGATCGATATCGGTTCCCTTGCGCTGACAACAGATTCAGGTCGCCAACTACCGTGCGGACAGTTTGCTCGTTGGCAGAACCCCCATCTGAATCAGGAGTAGTCTGTTGGTACCGATTTCCAGCGTCCACAACAAGAAAGTTCGCGATGCCATCCGCCTTCACACAAGCCGAGGTCGCAAGCAGCAAAACCGAATCATTATTTTCGGGATCAGGGAAATCCTGCGTGCGGTTGAAGCAGGTTTGAAACTTGTTTCCTTGTTCGTCAACTCAGAAAAATCGCTACCAAAAGCACTCTCCGGCATCGACACCGAGATAACAATCGTGACCGAAAACGTTTTTCAAAAACTCGCTTACGGAAATCGAGCCGATGGAATCGTCGCGATCGCCGCCCGGCCCGAGAAACCGCTTGACCAGTTTCAAGCCAGCCAGGGCCTGGTCGTAGTCATCGAATCCATTGAAAAACCTGGTAATCTCGGGGCGATATTCAGAACGGCAGACGCGACAGGCGTCGGCGGGATCATCGTGTCTGATCCGGGTTGTGATCTGTTCAACCCAAACGCAATACGCAACAGCACCGGAACAGTCTTTTCAGTCCCTAGCGCCGTAGCATCGAATGAAGAAACGATCTCATGGCTGAACCAAAACGACTATCGCACCATGGTTGCGACTCCTGATGAAGCAGACGACTTGTTTCATGCGACGTTTTGCGATCGCTGCGCAGTTGTCCTTGGAAGCGAGGCACACGGAGTTTCAAACACCTGGATGCAGGGAAGTTTCAGCCGAATACGTCTCCCAATGAACGGTGTTGCAGACAGCCTGAATGTGTCGGTGACCGCTGCGGTGATCATGTACGAAGCACTCAGGCAGAGAACGAAACCGAGTTAGCAGTTTCCTGATTCAATCGTTGCCCAAACCCGAGTCGCGACCAATCGATAGATTCATCAATCACGGAATCTCACGAGACTGAAGAAACGCAGCCTGCCAGGCTGGCAGCAACAGGCTATACGGTAACGGCGTGTTTCTTTGCTGATTTTTCTGGCATCGAAGGTGCGACAGGAACGGGCCGCGTAAACCAATTTACAATTGAAAAGACGCCCAACCAGAACGCTGAAAACCCGATCAGCAAGGGCCAATTCAATGCACGCAAAGATTCGGTCTTTTTCGAAATTGAGATGCTGGGCATCAAACCTGAACCCGAAACATTCAGCTTGATCTTTTCTTTACTATCCGCACTGAACCGTTCCATGAAATCGTAGTGCAGCTTGACTGCCAGTTGCATATCCGCATTGGCTCCGTTTTCGGGTGCGGCAGGCAACAAAACTTGTTTGTCACCAATCTGAACATCCGTTGCCAGACCTTGCCCCCCATTTGGATTCTCAATCTGCAGCTGCAGTGAGCTGATGTCGATCGAAGAACCGCTTGTCGTGGTGGCCACTTTATCGGGGTCAATATCAAGATGCAGCGTCAGCTCATCCATTGAATCAACGCCCTGCGCCTTGAAGAAAGACCAAAGCTGTCCAGCTGTTACTTCACCGCCAGCACCGCTAGTGAGAACTTCAATGGCTGACGGAGTCAAACCACTTTCGCACGCCGAGCACTCGACGTCGTCAGTCAGTGAGACGGACGTTGTCGGATCACTATCGACGACCACCTGATCTGCATTGGCATGAACGGGCGTCAAAGCAACCGCCATCGTTAAACAAAACTTTGCGACCAGTTGCCGACCATTCGAAACCGAAATTTGACGTGTCAGGATCATCTGAGTTAATAG
>CAYXWX010000013.1:58298-65788 GCA_964468915.1 uncultured Pirellulaceae bacterium | reverse complement strand
GGAAGTTGGGCGGCGCCGAGACGCACCATCATTGGCTACAACCGGTGCCGGCTAGACGCTAAGAGAATGGGACTCTCGATGTTTTTCGAAGGTGCGAAAGCACTTGGTTCGACTTGGCATTTGCGAAATGCCAATCAACCCAAAAAAAATCCCTGCCGGTTTTACCCGGCAGGGACTTTGCACTTCTCGTTCGAAGTGTTTCTCGTTTCAAAGAACCCGTTACAAAAGCGGGCCAGTTACGAATCAAGTTGTCAGTTCATCTCGGTTCCAGAATCAAGCAGTCAAATCAGCGGGCCAGTCACGGAAGTCAATCAAGCGCTTTTGGACTCGGGCATCTGAAACGAAGTCGGATCCATTGCCGAATTCACGATGTTCTCGTCGATCACGACGGTCGAGCCTTTGGCTCGTTCCGGCAGGTCGTACATGATGTCGAGCATCACCTGCTCCATGATCGAACGCAAACCTCGCGCTCCGGTTCCTTTCTCCAACGCAATTCCAGCGATCTTCTGAAGTGCACCTTCGGTGAACTTGAGCTCACAGTTCTCCATTTGGAACAGAGTCTGGAACTGTCGCACCAATGCATTTTTCGGCTCCGAAAGAACCTGCATCAGTCCGTCCATGCCCAGCGGAGCAAGCGCGGTGGTGACTGGCAGACGACCAACCAGTTCCGGGATCAGCCCGAATTCCAGAATGTCGTCACTGATCACCTGAGGCAGAATCTCGCCCATCGAGCCATCCTCGCGGAAGCCTTCGGAAGATCCAAACCCAATCGTACGCTCGCCCAGACGCTTGCGAATGATGTCGTCAATGCCAACGAAAGTTCCGCCACAGATGAACAGAATATTCGAGGTGTCGATCTGGATGTACTGCTGCTGCGGATGCTTGCGACCACCTTGAGGCGGAACGTTGGCTGTGGTGCCTTCGAGCATCTTGAGCAGGGCTTGCTGCACGCCTTCGCCGGAGACATCACGGGTGATCGAGACGTTGTTGCTCGTCTTGCCGATCTTGTCGATCTCGTCGATGTAGATGATGCCGCGTTGGGCAGCTTCCACATCAAAGTCTGCTGCATGCAGCAGTTTCAGTAAAAGGTTTTCAACATCTTCGCCCACGTAACCGGCTTCGGTCAGCGTGGTTGCGTCTCCAATGGCAAAGGGAACGTTCAGGGTCCGTGCGAGAGTTCGAGCCAGCAGTGTCTTGCCCGATCCGGTAGGACCGACCAACATCACGTTTGACTTGTCGATCTCGACTTCGCCATCACTTTCCCAACCGTGAGAAAGCCGCTTGTAGTGATTATGGACAGCGACCGCCAGGACTTTCTTTGCAGAATCCTGACCAATCACGTACTCGTCCATTCTCGAGACAATTTCGCGCGGTGTTAAAATCTTGTTGAATAATTGTTTTGACGGACCACGACGACGTTGCTCCTGTTCCAGAATCGACTGGCACAGTTCGATGCAATCGCCACAGATGTAGACGTCTCCCGGCCCTTCAACCAGGGGACCGACGTCGCGGTAGTTTTTCCGACAGAACGAACAGTGCGCGTTCTTTTTGGTAGTTCCGCCTCGGCGGTTACCAGACAAGTCATTGCCTGCGGGCATTATCACTCCTTAAAGCTTTCTGAGGATCGCCGGAACCATTCCAGGCCAGGCCTGCCGTTGTTCACCGGATCCTATGCTCAACCGTTGTACGTCCCAGTTGATCGTTCGAACATTGACGACTGATAACGAATCAGTGCCAACGGTGCTTCCTTGCCCGCGAACTTCGAACTCTTAGTTCTTCTGCGTTTATGCTGTCACTTCTTCATCAAGTGATTGCGTTGTGTTTTTATCTGTCCAGCTGCCACGTCCCAAAGATTCGGAACAAATACCCAGCTGGCTGGCTTGTTGCCTCGAGCCCGTTTCTCATTCAGACTCGGTGGGCGGCAAAAAGTTCACGATCGAGTCCTCGTTGGATTCATCCAGCGACGTTGAATCAGTATGACCCGGACGAACCGTTGGGATGGATTGTTTCAGCCGAGCGTATTCGTCGTCGTTCAGTTTTCCTTCATCACGTAACTTTTGAAAATCAGTCAGAAAATCCGCAGATTCGGCAGGGCCGAACGATGCATTCCCCAGTGCCATGTCGCGAAACAGTTTGAACACGTAAAAGCCCACCAGAACAATGACTACCAAGCCTGCGACCGTCATGATCCAGCGGGCCTCCCGGATCTCCATTGCCTGGCTCCAGAATTCGCGAATCGATAACAGCATGGTTTTTCAAAGTCTGAACAGCGTGAGTTTTCTCCTGATTTTATCCGAATGATCTGACCACGGTCACCTCAAATCTGCCACGAAACCGTCCAGCTTTTATCGAGAATCGTGGTGATTCTCGGATTCCGCTCGAAATTTGAAGCTCAAACGTCCATTGGGCACGCCTGATACGCAGGTCCGATCTTGTCAGTTCGCCACAAGTTTCCAATTTGTCCAGAAAATCGGGACGTCTCGCTTGCGGAAAATCCGTTGATAAACGGGACACGCTCGCTTGGGCGACACCCGACCGCAGCCCCAGTGACCCGGACAACCTCTGCGTTCAGAATTCTGCCACGGCTTTTGATTCAAGGTTCTTAACACGTCGATCAGAAAGAAGATGCGAAGTCGTCTGATCGCGTCAACTCCATCTGCAATGCGCACATTAACGTTCTGGTCTTCGTTTGCTGAATCATGTTTGTTCGATTGAATCTGCCGAATCGTCAATCCTTCTTCGGGGCGGTGCTTTGCGCTATCGGCCTGTTGGTGGTTCCGGTGGGTGAGGCTGATGGTCAAACGAAGTCCGTCGCGACCAGCATGCGAGGCTTTGGTGTTCCGTTTCGTGTCAACGCCAACGACGATTCGTTTCTTGAGGTGCAGCTGTATGTTTCGAATGATCTCGGCAAGACCTGGCAGTTTCATTCTCGCCAAAGCACGGACGTGGAAGAGTTTCCATTCTTCGCCGATCAGGATGGCACATACTGGTTCGCGCTGAAGACGCTCAACCGCGACCGGCGTCTGATCCCGGACGGAAATATCGTAAAGCCCGAATTGGAAATCGTCGTTGACACGAAGAAGCCAGAGCTTGATTTCCGAATTGAAACGGATGCGGCAGGGCGAGTTGCCTGTCGATGGCGAGCGACCGACGAAAATATTCGCCCCGACAGTCTGCAGATTCTGTATCAGTCCGGCCAGACGAATCAGGTCAACGAGAATGCGTGGCAGGCGGTAGATGTCAAGTTAGCGCCCGCGAAAGTTCCCGCCACGGGTATCTACGCGGATCAAATCGCGTGGTGGCCCGAGCCGGATCTGCGTCAGATAACGGTCCGTCTGAAAGTTGAAGACACGGCGGGTAACTCAGCCATCGAGGACCGGCATGTTGTTCTTCCGCTGGTCGCGTGGCGAAGCAAATCCAGTTCGACGGCCCGTCCTCCCGGTCGAAGCGTGAACGCCAATGCGATGCCACTGAGTCAACAGAATGTTCGACCAGAAACTCGACCAGAAACAAAAGGAGCCAGCCCTCACACTCACACGCATGCTCACCCAGCCAAACATCCTGCAGGGGTGGTTTGCGAAAACGGAGTCTGCCGAATCGTGAAGAACACCGGGCCGCCGATCGTGCCCTCAGATCCAATTGGCCCACGAGGCGGTCACTTGAACGAACGTCTGCCGTTTCCGAAAACGGCCAGAGCCGGCGAGCTTTACGGAATGTCCGTTCCGAAGCCCCAGCGACCCGTTTCTGTTGGAGCAAAATCACATCAAAGCAGGGAACCCGCCAAGGTTCGCGGCAATGAACGTGAACAAGACCGGCGAAGCTCAGTCGCCGGAGTCCGGCCCACTCGCACGGCTCAAACGAGCCAGCCTCAAACACGATCCCCAGCTCTAAATCTGGTCGGGTCGGAGGCTCAACCCGTCGCGCCTCCGGTTCCTGATGGCTACGTTCACGTTGCGGCAAAACCTGTCGCTCAACAGAGTCAACCACGTCGGTCCGTCACGTGGCAGAGCGAACCCTATCGCTGGAGTCCTCGCAATCAATCAGCGTTTGCGTCAACGCTCAAGCCAGATCCGTCGCTGGTTCCAAAGGCTCAATCATCGCGTTCTGCTGTCGATAGACCTCAAGTGCCTGCCAATCCTTCGATTCAATTTCAAAAAGTCGATCAACAGATTGCTCAGTCTTCAACAAACTTTCCACGTAACCAGTACCAGGGAATTGCTCCGACGGTTCCATCAGATGCAATCACCCGACGTCCTCCGGCGTTGATGCCGCAGGTGCGAACAAACGAACAAGTTGCAGGTGTTGGCCGTCAGCGGTTGGCGAAACCTCCGACTCAACCGCCCACCAATCGATCGATCGGTTCAAACAGCCTGGGGCCGCTTCAAAATTATTCGGAAACGGATTCATCCGCCGCGAATACTGGACGTTCTATCTACCAGCCGTCTGCTTATGCTCAACGAAGTAATGGAGTGGAATCGCAATCACGCGTGCCGGCAAAATCAGTCAGCTCTCCCGGTCGTGCTTCCGTTGGCCGTGGGCAGGCTGAAGCCGGGATGCAGATGATTTCCAGCAAACGTTTTCGATTGGATTATGCGATCAATGCGATTGATCCTTCAGGAGTCGCCAAGGTTGATTTGTGGATGACGCGTGACAATGGTCTCAACTGGCAGTTGTGGGGCAGCGACCCGGACAGTGTCAGTCCGTTCCCAGTTCAGGTGAATGACGAAGGGCGTTACGGCTTCCGAATCGTGATTCAGTCGCGTGACGGCCTGACAGGGCAGGGGCCATCGCGAGGTGATCAGCCCGATATGTACGTTCACGTGGACAGCCAGCCGCCTTTGGCCAAAATCACTTCGGTTCCCTACGGTCGAGGCAACGAAGCGGGGCGGTTGGTGATTAACTGGAGCGTCTCCGATCCGTTTCTTTCGTTGAGGCCGGTGCGTCTTTCCTACAGCCGCAGCCCAGCAGGACCGTGGACGATCATCGACAACGGCTTGCGAAACGTGGGGCGATACGTTTGGAAGGTCGAGCCGAACGTGCCCGAGCGAATCTTCTTGAAGATCGAAGCGACCGATCAGGCTGGCAACGTGGGCGTGCATCAGCTTTCGCAAGCGATCGACATCTCCGGCCTCGTCCCCCGAGGCACCATCCGCGGTGTTGTTCCGGTGGGACGATAGATCAAGATCGACCCACGGCAAACAGATTCGCTATCATCTGGAGAACCTGCACAACTGATTTACAGGTTCGTATTGCGGGTTCGTAGTATAGGCTTCAGCCTATCGTTGGTTGACGCCGGTTGAGCATGCTTCGGACTTTGAAAGAGCCTGAAGGCTCTACTACGAACGGCGTCGAATTCGAGACTTGAAATGCCCTGATAAAACTCGCATCTGGAAAGTCTTTTCCGTCAGCGTTGCCTTCACGATGTCGTCCAAAGGGCATCGATAACAACCGCGAATGAACGGAAAATACACTCGCATCAAAATCCTGCAATCGGTTTCAAGTTCTTTCTATGACTCAATTCGAGCGATCAAGGCCAGCGTTACTAAGTAAGGAAAAAACGGAGTGAAACATTTGACATCTTAACTGGTTCTCGCTTTACTGGATTTCGCAACAGTCAACCACGACGAAATGGTGTCGAGTTCTTATTTGATTTGAGGTTGACGATGTTTACAGCCAACAGCCAACAGCCAACAGGCAACAGGCAACAGGCAACAGGCAACAGGCAACAGGCAACAGGCAACACATATTTACCTCGGAATAACGCTGATTTTGGCGCTCGTATGTTCTTCCGATGCGTTCGGGCAGATGAGAGTTCTCAATGGGATAGATCCCAATTTGGCAACAGGTGATGTCGCTGAAGTACGCGGTGCACTTTACGACCGTTTTTACGTGCCGCCCGCGGGATCAATTGGCGAGCAGTACTTGTGGATCGGTAACTCCAATGACTGGTCAGGTGTAGCCAGCAATGGTCATGCTAGATGGGGCACGTTGGTAGCTCCGAGTTTTTTCCTTTCTGCTGAGCACACCCATCCTTCACCGGATGGAAAGGTAACCAAAGTCCGCAGCACCAACGACAAAAATGAAACTGCGTTAGTGTTGACAAGTGTCGATGGAATGAAGTTGGGAGAGGACCACTGGGTAGGGCAGAATGATCAGCCTGTCACATCAGATTTTGTGGTTTACCCGATTTTTGCGACCGAAGAGTCAGCTGACTTGATTGGAACTGAATTGCTTATATTCGGTAGATCAAACGAGTACGATCAGTTTGGCGTCGGTTCCAACCTGGACAACAGTTTGCTTCAGCGTCTGGGGAAAAACGTTATCGCAGGCGTCAACGAAACCGAGCAGTATTTCTCTTGGACCTTTGATGTGTCGATTGCTGACTTTGCCGGGCCAAATGGGGTAGGAGATGGCGAGGTTGAACATCTTCCTGGCGGATTCGAATACGACCTTATGGACGCCGCTTCCGGCAGCGTCGGGAACGCTTCGTACTTCACGGGCGACTTGAACGGAAGCGGCAGCATCGAGAATTTTGAGTTCTCAATGCTGGGTGCCGAGAGTGGTTTGACCGGAGGGTTGGGATGGATTGAAGCCGCAACCGTTGATGGCGACTCGGGTGGCCCAAGCTTTACAATGGTTGAAGTAATTAAGCCAGACGGAACTCCGGTGAGTAAGCCGGCTGTCATCGGTACTCACTCGGCACAAAGAAGTGATAACATCGCGAGCCAACAGTCCAGTGATATAGTGAACTTCATCACGCAGCGAAGTGGCGGGTCAGAACATCCGTGCTTTGTCAGTCACAGCCGAAAATACATTCTTGGCGAGCACTCTTATCGGCGTGGCGGTACACTGGAGGAACATGTTGGAAATCTGCGTGTGTTTGGCGATATCACGGGAGATTACCGCTTGGACAATGACGACATTCTTGCGATGGAGGCTGAGGTTCGTGCTCACAAAGAAGCTGAGGCCACCGGAAACAGCTATCCCTACAACTGGGGCTTTGACCTGAATAATGACAATGAGATCAACCTTGCCGATTTTCAGACTTTGATGATCAAGGGATTTAAAACCAGCCCTGCAGATGCTGTGACACGGACGACTGGTTTGCAAGGTGAAACACTCGCTGGCCCAGACGGAGTTGCCAACGCGCTCGGGGAAGGGGCTTTGATCTCATCAAACGTGGGTATGGAGAATCCGTCGTTCTTTGATGGAGATTTAAATCTCGATGGCGAGGTAACCTTTGGCGGCGACGTATGGGTGTTAGTGCAGTACTTTGAGCAGTCCGGTCTCTTTCGCTTGAATCTGGACTTTGACAACACAGGCGATAGTGCCGGTGTACTGGATGCATCAGATATCGATGCTTTGACGGCCCACATGGATATCGGCCAAGAGAATCCTTCGCCTTACGATGACGCGTTCGATCTGACAACTGGCACAGTTGAATCGGATGGAGCCGTCGTGATGGACGAGCAATTGGCGGGAGTCGCCGA
>CAYXWX010000013.1:0-58198 GCA_964468915.1 uncultured Pirellulaceae bacterium | reverse complement strand
CAGTTGAATCGGATGGAGCCGTCGTGATGGACGAGCAATTGGCGGGAGTCGCCGACGGTGTTGTCAATCAGGCTGATCTGATTTTTTACCTGGAGGAAGTGCTAGGCACGTCGTTCGGAGATGTTAACCTGGACGGAACGGTAAACGTCAGCGGTGATTTCTCACCGACCAACAACAATGCCGCGAACGGTAGTGGGGCCGGCTGGATGGGCGGCGACGTCAATTTCGATGGCATAGTAGATCAGGAGGATGTGGACTTGATCGGTGCTATCATTCTCGGGCAAAGCGAGAACTAGAGTGTTCGACTGAGCCAGACTTCCATCGATTCAAATACTGTCAGTGGTTTTTTCTTGTGAGGAGTGACCAAATGCTTTGCACTACAACGCGTTGTTTTGCCGCCGCATCGTTGTTTTTGTCTTGTGCTGTTTCCTTTGGACAGACTCAACTTCAAGAATCGACGGTAATCACTGAATCAGCGGCAGGAGATGCATCGGCCTTCTACGATGCGGCAACGGGCGATATTTACGTGTCTTTAGGTGCAGGGCTCGAGTTCATCGTGCTGTATGACGCCCCATTTGGTTTTCGTGATGGAGTCTTTGACCAAAATCTTGTCGACGGATCCTCCGAGCTTGGACCTCCTGTGACAAACAGCGAACAAGAAATCGGATGGTTGGTATTGGATACTACCTTGCCAGCTAGCGTGTCCAACATTGGACCGCTGCTGCCTGCGGATTTTTCGATACTAACTAACGAAGACTTTGATTTGATTTATCCCAATGCGACGTTTGAATACGGAACTCGTGGTGCGCAGTCAACTGTTACACGGATTAATGTTATTCGGGGTTTCTTTGCCATTCCCGAGCCATCGTCAATTTTGGTGCTGTGTTGTTCAGCAACCATGATAGGTTTGCGGCGGCGCAGAAATCATGTTCGCTGCCAAACACTTGATTGAAAGAAACCACTAACTCTGTGGTTGATTCCCCAATCCATCCATTTTCAACGAAGCGTTTGATCTGACGACTGGAATTGTCGCGGCCGATGGTTCCGTCGTGATGGACGAGCAATTGGCGGGAGTCGCCGATGGTGTTGTCAATCAGGCTGATCTGTATTACTACCTTGAGGAAGTGTTGGGAACTAAGTTTGGAGATACTAATTTGGACGGGGCTGTCACCTCTAATGGAGATTTGTTCCCTGCAAACAGCAACGTTGCAAACGGAACTGGATCGGGATGGTCAGGTGGCGACCTCGATTTTGATGGAGATGTGGATTTTGACGACGTGATCATACTTGGTCAGATCATAGGTCCGAGCGTTGGAGAATAGTGTTCGTTCTCAACTGATTAATCACATTGCGGGTTGCCAGTTAAAAAACAATCTGTAGACGATTTAAACAAATTTCAATGGGTATTCGAATGATTCGTTTCTTAGTGATCAGCACATTGTTGGGTTGCGTGTTCTGTCAGGCCGATCGCGTGAAAGCGCAACCGCCCGGCGACATTCCAGAATCATCGTTTGGAGATGCATCAGCCTACTACGATGCTGCCACGGGGGATATCTACCTGTCGCTGGGAGAAAATCTGATCGGTTTGGCACTACATGACGGACCGTTCGGATTTGTCAATGGGATATTTGATCCAACGATAGTCGATGGAACTTCTGCTCTCGGACCACCGGATACCAACTCTGAGTCAGAGATCGGCTGGGTTGACGTGTTGGACCGATTGCCTGTGGGGATATTCAATGTAGGGCCGCTGTTACCTCAAAATCTGACTATTCCTGAATTCGATACATTGTACCGTGATGCTAGAGTCACGTTTGCTCAACCAGCAACTCAATCTGTATCGAAGAGGCTGGACATCATACCCGTGAATTTTGCCATTCCCGAGCCATCGTCAATTTTGGTGCTGTGTTGTTCAGCAACCATGATAGGTTTGCGGCGGCGCAGAAATCATGTTCGCTGCCAAACACTTGATTGAAAGAAACCACTAACTCTGTGGTTGATTCCCCAATCCATCCATTTTCAACGAAGCGTTTGATCTGACGACTGGAATTGTCGCGGTTGATGGTTCCGTTGTTCTGGACGAACAATTGTCCGGTGTTGCAGATGGCGTCGTGAATCAGGCAGATCTGTGTTACTTCTCCCAAGAAGTGCTGGGAACACAGTTTGGGGATCTCAACCTCGATGGAGAAATCAACTTCAGTGACTACACTCCGATCATTTCATCAGACGGTCAGTCAGGAGCTGGTTGGGCAGGTGGTGATCTTAATTTCGATGGCGTGACTGATTCGCAAGACGCTGATGTCCTTGCCAATATTATTTCTTCAAATCAGTAGCGACGTCGCAAGCTCCGGTTTCTCCTTCTATCTTGTCGAGGCGTAAAATGCGTTTGTCAATCAAACTTGTGATCACAGTGTCTTCAATTGTGTTTTTGTCAGCATCAACTCTTTCAGCGCAGATCGTTGAAGATGATGCGAGCATCGTCAGGCTTGGCGGCCCCGAGCGAGACTATTCGCTCGGAATAACGAAGACGACGTCCGCTGGACCGGGTGAAGAGCCAGGCCTATTTGAATTTTTTATTGACGACCTTGGTGATGGAGACTCAACTAATATTGAGTTCCAGTTTAACCCTGCCGGAATTGCTGAGCCTTTTGCATTATTTTCCAGCATCCCCGGCGAAAGGATAACGCCGGCGTATATTGAGTCCACAGCCCCTTTTTCGACAAACTTCACCACACCGTTTGACGCAATTCTCTCATTGAAAATTGGCGAAACCGTTTACTTTGCCTATTGGGATGACCGCAGCCTGCTTGGCATTCTCGGTTTTGAGCACCCTGGTTCCGAGATTGCAGGAGCTGACGACAACTACGGTTGGTTTGAGCTGGGCCGGAGTGATCGACTGGATTCGAGCTTTGGCCAACTTGAAATTCTTGGTGGAGCAACCGCGATCGGACGTGGGATCGTTGTCGGAACAACCAACACGATCGCGATTCCGGAACCGTCAGCGACGCTCCTTATCGGCTTGCTGAGTGCATTTACTGTTGCTGGTCGTCGAAAGAGATAGAGGATGAATCCACACCGGCCACCGATCAGGCTGGCAACGTCGGCGTGCATCAGCTTTCGCAAGCGATCGACATCTCCGGCCTCGTCCCACGAGGCACCATCCGCGGTGTGGTCCCGGTGGGAAGGTAACACCGCGGGAGGGATTTCAAGTCAGCTAAGTGGGTTTTCAGTAGAAACTAACGTCCGCAAGTACCGTTAGCGCAAGTCGGACGGCTGAGCATACTCGCCGCCGATGGACGAATGTAAGACGGAACTGACCGCTGCACCAGGCTGGGTGCAAGCGTTGTCTGTGAGAGTCGAACTGGCTGGCCGATATAGCTCGGACGCACAGGTTGACTGTAGGCGTTCGTGTAACGAATCGTGGGAGCCACCAAACGAACTGGCGCCGACGCATGCACGCGAACGGGCGTCGGATAGGACATCGAGGGAGTTCGATAGACTCGCGTCACGGGGGCCGTACTGATGTAGCTGTGTGAACCGCATTGAGCGTTTGCATTCGAGAATGAGAAAACGATAGCGAAAAGAGCGAAAACGAATGTGCTGAAGCGTGGCATGATGTTCTTTCAGTGGGCGTGATGCGGGGAAGAATTCGCCTGTTCGAATACGAAGAAGCTTTAACTTGCGGGCAGGGTAGGCGGGTACGCGGGCGCGATCGGTGTCCTCGTTCACAAGTTGTGTTAGATTGCGAGAAATCGTGTCGATCGAAGGACGCTCAATTCAGCCAAGTGTGCGTTGACTCACGTTTCTGCGTTCGTACTTCCGCAAGTTTCTGTTGAAAGCCGGCCATGCAGCGTTCTCTCGTTTCCGTCGCTGTTCGACTAGCTTTGATCGCGATGGTGTGCGTTTCTGGCTTGAACACGCGGATACTGCTGGCTCAAGAAGCCGAGGTGTCATCAGCAAATCAGGAAACGCCGAGTGTTGTCTCGCCAGAAGACGTCCGGCTGAGCGATTTTCGACCGCGGTCCACGCTGAAAGTCGCTCGCACAGATTTGCAACAAGCGAAGTTCCCGGTGATTGACGTCCACAACCATTTTTTCTTTCGGTACAAAGGACAACGAGAACGGCTGGACGAATATGTTCGGCTGATGGACGAAAACAACATCGCAATCTCGGTCAGTCTGGACGCCGTGTTGGGGCAGGAGACCGAGCATCTGAAGTATCTTGGCGACGAATATCGAAATCGACTGGTCTCGTTTACTCATATTGATTTCATTGGCGACGGGGACAAGCAGCAACCTTCCACGTGGGCGTCCAGCCAGCCCGGCTTCGTCAGGAAGTGCGTGGAGCAATTAAAGGTTGCCAGGCAGAACGGAATTCTGGGCGTCAAGTTTTTCAAGATGTTCGGTTTGGTCTTCAGAAATGCCGACGGCTCGCTGATGAAGATCGACGACCCTCGCTGGGATCCGATTTGGGAAATATGCGGACAGTTAAAACTTCCCATCATCATACATGTCGCTGATCCGGTTGCGTTTTTTGATCCGATTGACGTTCACAACGAGAGACTCGAAGAACTCGGTCGACATCCGGACTGGAGTTTTCACGGTGACGAGTTTCCGTCACGCGAGGAATTGCTGGCGGCTCGCAATCGAGTCATCGCTCGGCACCCGAACACGATTTTCATTGGTGCTCATGTTGCCAACAATGGTGAGGATCTGGCAACCGTGGGGCAGTGGCTGGACAAGTATCCGAATCTGGTGGTCGAATTCGCCTCGCGGATCAACGAACTGGGGCGGCAGCCGTACACGGCTCGGGATTTCTTCATCAAGTATCAGGATCGGATTTTGTTCGGCACCGACGGACCGTGGGAGAACAAGCGGTTGAAGCTTTATTGGCGGTTTCTGGAAACGCGTGACGAATATTTTCCATACAGCGATTCGCAACCGCCTCCGCAAGGATTCTGGCGGATCTATGGAATCCATTTACCCGATCAAGTTCTCGAGAAAGTGTATTTTCGAAATGCGTTGCGGATCATGCCTCGACTGAAACCGGTCTTCAAGCAGGCAACGGTTCGACAGCCGTAACGTCAGCCCATCATTGGAGTTGTAGATTTTTAAATAATCTAAAATAAACAGATTGAATTTTGCAACAATTTGCTATACGGTGATGCCCTGTGAGCCTCGACTTGGTTCGATTTGCATAACGAGTGTATTAACCAATGAGTAGATCAATGACCCTTGCTCGTTTGTTGGCGGTTACGTTTGTTTTGACCCTGTGCAATTCCGCTGCCGGGCAGACCAATCACGTTTTCGAAATCACCTTCGATGGAACCGATCCGGCTGTCGATGCAGGATCAGTGGACCCCGCAGGGATCAATTTGTTACCGGGCGATTCATTCGAAGTGAATCTGCACGCTTCGCCAGGCAACTTTTGGCGTGTTGAGAGTCCATACACACAGAGTTTTCCCATGAGCTTTATTGTCAGTCCGTCAGCGATTCGGACGGCAGATATTGAGGCACTGTTTATGCTGGATGGGGTCCAGATGGAGAGCATTGTCAATTCGAATCAGTCCCAGCAGGAGGTTCACATCGGTGCCGAACGTTGGACGTTGCCGGTTGGCCTCGAGTTTGACACGGTACTGTTAAATTACGCACTACTGAGTGTTGAAGCGGTGCCGGATGAATCGGAGATGGACCCGTTTGAAGATCCGGAGTTTATGGTTGAACCTCTGAACTTGGCGATCGATACAACGATTGTAGATCGCCCGGAAATTTTCGGATCTATTAGCAATCCAGAGCGTCCTTTTTTTCGCAATTCGAATATTTCGTTCAATGCGATTCCTGAGCCTGCTTCTTTTGCATTGGGCATGGCAGGTGTTTTGACGCTGAGTATCTTCCGCCGCAGAAAGCTGACGATTTCTTGAAGCTGCGGCAACGTAAGGAAGAGCAGGGCTCCACCTGCAACTCGATTTGACGTTTCTTGGGTTTCATCATCCGCGGCTCGGACGGAGCCTCGCTTTCCCGGAATTGATTGTCTCGGCTGAAAGTGTGGGCGCAACGCACTGTTGACACCAACGCATTGCGAAACGTTACAATCCTCGTATGAACGGCACGATTCACGTTTTCGAATTTCTTGATTCCTCATCCGCTGAGATGCCCGCTGGGGTCTGCCCGGTTTTCGGTGGCGAACGCTTCCTGAAACGCCTCGCGATCAAACACATGACCGGCGGAGACGACGAATCGTCCGAGTACTCGGTGACTCAGCTGGAGGGCGATCAAGCCACGTGGGCCGATGTCAATGATGAGCTTTCCACTCGGTCGCTGTTCGGCGGCGACGGACCCAAAGTGGTCGTCGTGGATGATGCAGACAAGTTCGTCAGCAATTACCGTGATCGCATCGAGGGCTTTCAATCTACAAAAGAAAAATCAGGTGTACTGGTTCTGATCGTCAACAAATGGGCCAGCAACACTCGTCTGTACAAAGCGATCCATAAAAGCGGTTTGCAAATTCGTTGTGACGCTCCAATGCGAGGCAAAAGCAAGCAACCGGATCAAGGAGCGATTCAGAAATGGTTAGTTGCTCGAGCGAAAGCCGAGTACGACTTCACGCTGCCTGCTGCCGGCGCCGCGACGTTGATCGAACTGACCGACTGCGAGTTCGGTCGGATGGATCAGGAACTTCAAAAGCTGGCTTTGTACGTGGATGAAAAAGGAAAGCTGGATGTTGAAACGGTTCGCACAGCGGTAGGAGGCTGGCGGACGCAGACCATGTGGGAAGCGATTGACGCGGCGACGGAGGGTGACACATCCACAGCGCTAAGTCTGCTTGATCGCATGTTGCAGTCGGGTGAGCACCCATTAGCATTGTTCGGTCAGCTTTCGTGGTCGTTGCGAAGGTACAGCACCGCGACGGAAATCGTTTTGCGAGATATGCGTCAGGGAAGAAAACCAGATCTGCCCGGCTCTCTGAAAGCCGCTGGCTTTAACTCATGGGGCGGCGAAATCGACAAAGCCACGTCGCGGATCAAGCAGTTGGGGCGTCATCGAGCCGGCTTGATGCTCGACTGGTTGCTGGACGCCGACGGGAAGCTGAAACGCAGCCACAGCCGGCCCGAACGCGGCCGTCTGGTTCTGGAAACGTTGTTCGCGCGAATGGCGGAAGAGCTGGGCCCGGCAAAAAAATAAGTCGACTCTCCGTTCCTTCACGACTCTACGTCTTAGCGGCTTTGCATTTTGATTCTTCGGGAAACTTGTGGGTTGAAAGATCCGAGACGACGGCCCCGTCGAGGTTGTGATTTTTTAAAAGTGGCCGTGCACATTCCGGGCAGCGCCGTTCGTAGTAGCGGCTTTAGTCGCTTGTTTGTGGTAACTTCAAAAGCCTGAAGGCTTTACTACGAACCATGTCTCGAAAAAATCACAACCCCGTCCGGGGCGGCTGGACGAGGTGTATCTAAACTCGGGGCTCCTGCCCCGAGCTACTTGCGAAGACTCCTCCGGAGCCGATGCGCTCGCCCCGGATGGGGCCACCTTTGGTAGCTCGGGGCAAGATAAGATTTTGCACGGATCGACGTAAGTCTATGCCACGCGTATCCCAACCCGATACGTAAGTGAGGGACCGATCCCTCGCTGACGCAACGGGTAATGATGACAAGTGCAAAATCCTAAAGAGCCCCGAGAAAAATGAATTGAAATACCCAACGCCCCGGATGGGGCCGGCGTTTGGTCCTAACTTGTTTCATTCAAATATCGATTATACTTCATTCATGAAGAGTCTGCGTTTTGAATCCGGAGCCGGGTGCCATGTTTACGCGAAGCGTAAGCATGCTCAAGCTGCACGTGAGCATGGCACCCGAAATTAAACTCCCAGATACATTTGATTTCACTGGGCACTTACATACCACGATTCGGGATAGGTCCCGTAAAAACGTTTGATGAAGTGGCGGCGTTTGCTGGTCAGTAAATGTCGCTCCCAGCCCCAGCGAATCATGGCTCGATCGGAAACACGTTTGTTGGAGACTTCGGTCAACAGGGCATTCGATTGTTTGATCCGAGCCACCGTGTCCAACACATTCAGCGTGGTGACCAAAGTGTTACGCGTCGTCGCAAGTGACGACTGGATGTACATCAGCGTCAGAAAATTGCGATGAAAGAATGGTTGGTTGTAGTAGCAGCGGCAAACATCTTTCTCGATTCGTCTGGACTTCAATCCGGCGGTCCAATTGATCTCCATCGTCGAGATTAACTTGGGCCACGGGCGAAGTCGGATGTGCTGAAACTTCCCGTCGGTGACCTCGATCATTCCGTAGGCCCGGCTGCGGATGATGTCCGCGTCTTTCTCCAGATCATGAACCGTTGCAAACAGAGCCATGGTTACTCTCCCTGTTCTCCCGGCTCGCCAGGAAAAAGACTCTTGATGAACTGAATCCCAACCAACATGATCGCCATCGCGACCAAACCTGCCGCCAGCACGACCAGCAACCACGGGCCCATAAAGAAGAGTTTCCCGACGCTGTCGTTCCAGATGGAACTCCATCCAAACAGCAGGACGAGGGCTCCGATACACAGGTAGGGCCCGAACGCGATTTCACTGGTTCGCTGAAGAGCCAGCATGCCCGCCACGACCACCAGAGCGGCGAACGGCGCGATCGCGAACACCAACAAAGACGATTGCCAACCAAGAAACGCGCCGATCATGGCCATCAAGGTGACGTCGCCAAATCCCATCGCTTCCTGTTGCATGGCATAGCTGGCAACAATCCGGATCGACCAGACCATGCCTCCGCCGAAACCAAGTCCCGCGATGGCACAGAACAGGCTGGTCCAGTTTGTGGCGGGAAGGAAGAACCAGCCCAATAGCACCAGCACCGAAACGATTGCCCAAAGGTTGAAGAACAATCGAGTCAATCCAAGCGGCTGGCGATCTTTTGAGCGAAGCGAGCAAGCGTTTTTGCGTTTGGGACGCACGATGCTGGCAAGCGTAAGTCGAATGCCTCGAAGCAGGCCGTATCGCAAGGTGTATCGAGCTGGCAACAGCGAGAAGAACCAGATCAGCACGATCACCAGAGAAATCGCAATCCCCGCCAAGTCGTGATGCCAGTCGGGCAGGACGTTGCTTGAACCGTAGTGAATTGGCTGGACGCCTGCCCCTGACATGCGATTGACCAGTTCCGGCAGTCGAAACCAAGGAAATGCGGCGGCAAGCAACAGCGCGAACAGAGTTCCAGGCAGAGTAACTTCGTCGGGAATCATCTTTTCATCGAAGTCAATAAATGTTGCCACGAACATCAACGCGAGCAGCACGCTGTGACCCCAGAACCAGGTCTCGATCCACAAAGCGGGCACGGCGACGCCGGCTGTCAGACCGGGCGTTGTCTGCCAAAACCAGAACCACGGCAGGCCGATCGCCCACGTGATTTCAATCAGTAGCGGGCGAATCCAAAACCCAGATCCCAGATCTTTGACATGACGTCGGAGTGAAAACCATCCGAGAATCGGAATACGATCCTGATTCGTTCGTACCAGTGGGGGATCTTCGCAGCTCATCCATGGACTGAAGGGGCGTCGCGAAAAATAGCACCATGAATAAATGGCCCAGTTGATGGCGGCACCAGTAACTGCGCCGATCACGGCCAGCAGCGGGATGATCAAGAAATTGGGAAGCAATGAAAGCACAAGCAACAGCCGGTGAGTTGGAAAGAGAGTCCGCTCCTCAAGCCGGACAATGATTGCGGCTCGCTAAGATGATTTATCGACCGTTTGCCACCAATCAAGAATCCGGTCCGCAACTTCCTGCACAGTTAAGTCGCTCGAGTCGATCGTGCAATCCGCACAAGCCGCATAAACGCTGTCTCGAACCGCCAGGACGTTCTTCACTTCGGTCAGACCGCCGTCGTCGGTCAGGTTGGGACGCTGGGTATCAGATAGTGCGTCGCCACTGATTCGTGACCACAGAACTTCAGCGGAAGCCGAAAGATAGACGGCTTTTCCGGTGTTGGCGATCACCGCCCGGTTCTGCTCGAGCATCGGCGCCCCGCCGCCAAGAGATACGACTTGGTGGTCTTTCTCTGACAGCCGAGCGATAGCTTCCTGTTCCATTTTTCGGAAAGCGGGTTCTCCGTGCTGAGCGAAAATCTCGGCGATCGTCGTTCGTGTTTCGTCCTGGATGACCTGATCCGAGTCGGCGACGTCCCACTCGAGTTTTTCAGCCACCAACGGGGCAACGGATGACTTTCCGCAACCTCGATAACCAATCAAGAAGATATTCATTTAATGATCAAGGAGCACTACGTTCTAAAAACTGATTTCTTCTTTCTTGATTCTCAATACTTCGCCGCGCTGATGGCGCGTTTGACTTCGTAGCGTAGAAGTTCGAGGTCCGCTTCCTTGCCTGTGAACAGAACAAATTGCTTGGCAGCCTGGCGAACAAACATGTCGATTCCGGTAACCGTGGGGCAACCTTTCTCGCGAGCGTCCTTGATCAGCAACGTCTGTTCCGGGTTGTAAACGGTGTCAAAGACAAGACATTTCCGTTTCAGCCAACCTGCTTCGAAAGGCGATTCGTCCATTTTCGGATGCATGCCGACCGGAGTGCAGTTGACCAATATGTCGCATTCGAACTCACCGCGATTCTCCCACGGAACCACTTCGCCATCCATCGAATCCGCTAACGCCTGGGACTTGCGAATGTCACGAGCGGTAATGTGAACGGCTGCGTTCGCCTTCTTCAACCCAAACGCGATTGCCCTAGCTGCTCCTCCCGCGCCAAGAATCAATGCGGTTCGTCCGGTGAACGGTTCCTCTTCCGGGTGAGCTTCCTTGAGGGCGACTTCGAGGCTTTCGATGGCGGCGGTGCAATCGGTGTTGTACCCGAGCGTGTCGACGTCTTCGAAGATGACCGTGTTGGCTGCTTTGATGCCGGCAACGGTGTCATCGAGCGACGTGATGGACTTGAGCACTTTTTCTTTGTGCGGAATCGTGACGCTGAGCCCCTTGATGCCCATCTCAGGACAGACCGACATGAATTCGTCCAGGTATTCCGCTGGAACTCGAAACGGCAGATAAAGTGTGTTCAGTTTCTGAGCCCGCAGACACGCGTTGTGAACCTGAGGACTGAAGCTGTGAGCGACGGGGTCTGCGATCACGCCCAGAATTTCGGTGTTCTTGTTGATGCTGTCGTAATTAAACGTTCGCCGCATCTGTTCGAAACTCAGTTGCCCCGGTGCTATCTTTCGATCGGCGTTGACGGTGGCATAAGTCAATGGCGAACCAAATTTTCCGCACAGCACACGCGACGGCAGCCCCATTTCTCCCATGCAGAATGCAACGGTCGGAATCGGAGAATCACGAACCAGTCGCAACAGGCGAATGTTATCGATCGGGTTGTTGGCCATCGTCGCGATTTTGATGATGTCCGCATCCGTCTGGCACATCTTGTGATGGATGTCCTCGATATTTTGAGGGGTTACCTCAAAGTTGTGATAGCTGACGATTCGCTGGGTCGCGCCATAACGAGGAATCTGGTCGGCGATTTCCATTTCGATGTCGACGTAATCCGCTTTGCCGACGATCGCCGATCGCAGCAGCATGATGCGTTCCTCTTCCGTCTTCATCCACTTGCCGCCATCTTCCGGTTTCCGGCAGGTCGCGATCACCGGGCATGGCTTGTCGGCCAGCAGCCTTTTCATGTTTACCGGTCGACGAATGTAGTCCAGCCGCAGTTCGACCAGTTCGGCACCGGCTTCGGCAATGTGTTTGTGTTCGGCAATCATCATTTGATGACGACCGCGGCCAATCGTTACGCAGATCATGTTTGCAATACGGAGAGCGGAGTGAGAAGTGGGGAACCGAAAGAGTGGTTCGTGCGTTTTGTCGTTTTATTGTGGTCGAAGACCCCACGTTTTTCAAATACGTTTGAATCGCTTGTCCAGCTCTTCACGGGAGAAAACGAGTGCGGTGGGGCGACCGTGAGGGCAGTGGTGGGCGTCCTGGCAAAGCTGGCGGTGTTCCAGCAGTGCCGAGATCTCCTCGGGAGTCAGCTTGTCGCCGGCTTTGATCGCAGCTTTGCACGAGATCATGTGCAGCAGTTCGTCGACCAGGTCCCGTTGATCCGGTTGTTTGGCCTCGTTTGCCAGATGCTCGATCACGCCTCGCAGCATTTCGGCTGGGTTGTGGTTGGCCAGCATTGCGGGATAAGCCGAAACAAGCACCGTGTCGCCGCCAAACGCTTCGATTTCGATTCCGATTTTCTGCAGAAGCTCTGTGTTCTCGAGCACAAGAGCTGCATCAGCCGGCGGTAGCGTCACGGGTTCGGGCACCAATAGTTTTTGCGATTCCAGTTTCTCATCCAGCACTTTCTCGCGAAGCTGTTCGTAAATGATTCGCTCGTGCAGTGCGTGTTGATCGATCACAACCATCCCTTCCTCGGTTTCCGAGATCAGGTAGGTGTTGTGAACCTGCAGGGCTCGGGTGGGCATGGGAACACCCGACTCGCTCGCATCGGTGCGCTCGACAATGGGCGAGTGACCAGAAAACGATGTTGGCTCGTTTCCGAAAGCGCCGTCTGGAGGTTGAAACGACGATCCAGTCGCTGACGTTGCAAGCTCGGCCGAGCTTCTGCGCGGCTCTGTTGGAAACGGTTGCCGTGGCGCCTGAGTCCAATCGCGAACGGGGGCTTCCTGTCGGAAGTCGATCGTATTCTGCGTTTGAGAACTGGTTGGCGATGGAGTCGCCGGGTTTGCTGTCGGGTTCGTCGGATCATCCTTGACGATGTAGTCCGGAACCTGAGATCGGTTAGACAGTTGCGCTCGGGCGGTCAGGTCGGTCGTCAAAAATTTGTTTCGCAGGGTGCCCAGCAACTGGCTGTAAATCTGGCCGCCGTTCTGAAATCGCACCTCCAGCTTGCCCGGATGCACGTTAACGTCAACCATTTCGTAAGGCATGTCCAGCCGCAGGAAGCAAACGGGAAATCGACCTACCATGATCAGCCCGCGATAAGCTTCTCCCATCGCGTGTTGCAGCGATCGATCGCGAATGAAGCGATTGTTCAAGAACAGATATTGCATTCGATTGTTCGACCGAGTCACTGACGGATTCACCACGTAACCGTGGACTCGGATTTCTCCCGCGTCCGTAGAGGTCGAATTGGAAATGGCGATCAGGTTGTCGGCGATCTCCGGACCAAAGAACGCGGCAATTCGCTCCTGCCAATTGTCGGTCGCCGCCAATTGATGAACGGGTCGCTGATTATTCAGTAGCGTCATCTTGATTTGAGGATTCGCAAGAGCCACGCGAGCGAAGGCTTCGGTGATGTGGCCCTTTTCCGTTTGAGGCGACTTCAGAAATTTCTGCCGCACGGGCGTGTTGTAGAACAACTGCCGGACCTCGATCGAAGTCCCGTCCGGGCACCCACACGGTTGGATTGGCTCGCGGTTCCCTCCGTTGATGATCAGCTCGTAACCCGAGTCTTGATCTGCCGGCTTGCTGCGAATTCGAGTCTGGCTGATTTCGGCGATCGACGCGAGGGCTTCACCCCGAAAGCCAAACGTTCCAACTTTGAACAAATCGTCTGCATCGACAATCTTGCTGGTCGCATGGCTGGTCACCGCCAGTTCCAGCTGATCGACGTCAATGCCGCCACCATTGTCCGTGATTCGAATCGACTCGATACCACCTTTCTCAATCGCGACTTCAATCACCGACGCGCCCGAGTCGACCGAGTTTTCCAGCAATTCCTTGACGACGCTGGCGGGGCGTTCGATCACTTCGCCGGCAGCGATTTTGTTGACCACGCTGGTCGAAAGTTGGCGAATCGGATTACGTTGCTTGACGGTCATCGAGTTGAAATGTGCTTCATGCGAAAAAATGAGACCTGATGATTACTGGGCTCTGTACAACAATCGCGAATACAAGCACGACGCGCAAGCGAGTGTGCGCACTGCGCGGGGCAAATTCACTCGCTCGCGCTTCGTGCTTGTATTGTTACACAGAGCCTTGATTAGACCACAATCGGTCGCCGTATTACAGGTATTCAGAAAAGGGCAGCTTTGCGGGCGTTTGTTGCAAGGGGCGGTTTGATTGGCTGAATGGAATTGCGGCATTAGAGATTGTCCCTTGCGAACGTTTTGAGCGCACGTTCCCTCAACATTACCTCAACATGTCCGGACTCCAATCGATTACGATAGGAGGGCTGATGAATGACATGACCAAAAACCTGACGACTTCCAGTGACGATTCAGATTTGCATTCGTCGAATTCCATCCGGAGGCAGTTGGCGTGTTCCGGTTCCGTGTTTCTGTGGTTCGCGATCTTGTTGGTTCTGCTGTTCCAACCCGATATTCTGGCGGCGCTGACGTTGATTCCGCCATGGTGCTGGACCGTCGCTGGAATTGTCCTGGCCATCGCAGGCTTTCAACGACAGGCCAAACGCTGGAGCTTGCTGGCGATTGGCTTGTGGATTCTATTCTCGTTCGTTTTCGTCGATGAGGCGCGCGGGCTATTGCGAATGACTGCCAGAATGTGGAACTCTGACCGTGATGTGGTACAGGATGAAGAACGAATACGAGTCATTTCGTTTAACTGCGCAGCCGATGCGAGGTCGGTTGGCGAGTTGCTCAAGCATCAGCCAGACCTTGTTCTGCTGCAGGAATCTCCCGGTCGCGAGAAACTTGCTGAATTGGCTGAGGTTCTGTATGGGAAGTCGGGCAGTTTTGTTCAACACGGGGACACATCGATTCTTGCAGGCGGAACTTTAACCGATCAGACTCCCGCCGACGTTTCGTGTTTTACTCAAGCAACGGTTCAGTTGCCGGGTGGCCGTGAGTTGGACGTGGTCAGTCTGCGACTCGCACCTCCGGTTTTTCGCATGGATTTCTGGACACACGGTTTCTGGAGCGACCATCGTGATCGACGAGCCGAGCATCGCGAACAGGTCAGTAAAATCGTCGGCCAGCTTCAGCGCCGAAACATCAAGCGTCCGCTTATTCTCGGAGGAGACTTCAACACGACGCCTGTCGATTCAACCTTGAATCAACTCAGGTTTCATCTGTTCGATACGTTTCTTGCAGCAGGTCGTGGCCTTGGGAACACGGGCACGAACGACTACCCTTTGTTTCGAGTTGATCAGATCTGGGCCAGTCGTGGCATCGACGCGATATCTTCAACGACACAACAATCAGAGTACTCGGATCATCGAATGGTGATCAGTGACGTGCGTCTGCCGAACAAACCAGCTGAGCCTTCACGCTCAGCTTTTTCGGAACCATGATCGACCTTCCAACCAACATCGGTGTGAAATGAATCGGCTGAAAATTTGTTGTACATTTTGTTTGAGCGTGCTGCTTTGGTGTGGTCTGCTGGCGGCTGACGTTGTGGCGCATGATCTCGCGGACGAGATGAACGCGGCGATGGTGACGTTCATCCAATCACTCGATCAGGAACAAAGAGACAAATTGCAGTTCGATTTTAATGACTCCCTTCGTAAGGATTGGCACTTCATTCCGAAGCAACGCCAGGGAATCGCGTTGGACCAACTGAATCATGCTCAACGATACCTGGCAATGTCCGTGTTGCAGACGACGCTCAGTCATCGAGGTTTTGACACGTCCATGAAGATCATGGCGTTGGAGCAGGTGTTGTTTGAAATGGAACGAAGCTCTCGTCGCGATGCAGGCAAGTACCACTTGTTTGTGTTTGGGACGCCCAATCAGAACGCGCCGTGGGGCTGGCGAATTGAGGGTCATCATCTGTCGATCAGCATCACGGTGGTCGACAGCGAGAACGTTGAGATCACGCCGGCTTTTTTCGGAGCCAGCCCGGCAGAGGTGAGATCCGGAAAGCTGAAGGGGCTTCGAGCATTGGCACAGGAGGAAGATCTCGCTCGTTCGTTGATCAAGCAACTCACCGTCGAACAGAAAAGTATTGCCATTATGGCCGGTGAAGCACCTCGCGATGTGATTCTTGGTCCCGGCCGAGATGCTCAGCCGCTGGAGCCCGCGGGCATTGCCGCTTCACAGCTTGATGAGGCTCAGCAAAAGCTGTTGGCTGGGGTCATCGATGCGTATGTGAACAAATTCCGTCCCGAGTTGGCAAAATCAGATTGGACGGAAATCAAAAAAGCTGGTTTCAACAAGATTCACTTCGCATGGGCGGGGAAAATTGCTCCGGGCGAACCGCACTATTACCGAATCCAAGGACCTTCATTCGTGATGGAGTACGATAACACACAAAACGGGGCCAATCACGTTCACACGGTCTGGCGCGATTTGAAAAACGATTTCGGAGAGGATCGTTTGAGAAAGCACTATGAACTCGTGCCACATGGGCTGCCGTCTGCTGCT
The DNA here is from genome assembly GCA_964468915.1 of uncultured Pirellulaceae bacterium. GTDB lineage: Bacteria > Planctomycetota > Planctomycetia > Pirellulales > Pirellulaceae > Mariniblastus. The sequence goes on along the minus strand of CAYXWX010000013.1, from coordinate 41,868 downwards.
ACCCGGTAGCGTTCCCGTTTTTTCGCAACGCTTTTCATTGACCTTCAAAACCGGTTCGCGATACTTGATTGAACAAGGTCGTTGGCGTGTTGCGACGTTCCCTTCTCCACGATGCACAAATAGGGCAGTTTGTTGAGAATCATCAAGCACCGAACTGGTTTTACACTTGTTGAACTATTGGTTGTTGTCGCGATCATTGGTGTGTTGATTGGTCTGCTCTTGCCGGCAGTGCAAAGCGTTCGTGAAGCCGCTCGTCGAACAAAGTGTTTGAACAATTTGAAGCAGCTTGGTCTGGCAGCTCATAATTATGAAAGTGCTCGGGGGAAGTTACCGTTTGGTGTGCTGATGGAACCAGGCAACCCGACTCGAAAAACGGTCGCTGACGACCGATTCAAGCGGCACCAGAACACTGGAGCCTTGGTGGCGATGATGCCCTGGCTTGAGCTTGGCCGTCTGGCTGATCAATTTGACCCGCTCGCATTCCTCGAGCGTTTTGAATTGCAGGATAGCGGCTACGTGAATATCAATGAGTGGAACCGAGGCAAAACCGATCCATTGATTCCCGGCCCGGGAGCAGGGGTCGCCTTCGGATTTGGGCGTCGTATCGACGTGTTTGCGTGCCCGTCAGACGCCAATTTTCAAACGTTCTCTTTTCTGGGCTGTCCGATTTACGGAATCGAAGCGACTGTTCCCGGCCCCGGCGTCGGGCACAGGTTTCCGGCCGTTAATCGTGATGCTGTTTTTGGCATATCGAATTACGTGCCCAACATCGGAGCGATCTGCATGATGAAGGAGATCACACCGGATTTGGACGCGGCGGGTTTTGCCGGCCACTATGGCCCAATGCGAAATCGTGATTCGGATTCGATCGACCGGATCGACGACGGAGCCTCCAACACGATCCTGTTTGGTGAGAACGTTGGTCGCAATACGGCGACTCAGAACATCCGCTGGAGTTGGGTGTTGGGCGGAGTGAGCGTTGGCCGTCCGAATTATTATGACCAGGTTGAAAACAATTTTGGCACAACCCGTGAATCGGTTGACTTTCAGTTTGGCTCCGCTCATTCGGGAACCGTTGGCCTCGTGCGGTGCGATGGCTCCGTTCAGTCGTTTGCTCGTGATGCAGGAGCTGACGATTCCCTCATGCAAAGCTTGTCCGGTGTGTCCGACGGCGGATTGACGACCGGATTCTGAATCCTGAAGTTTCGCTTTACCTGGCCAGCCGGAAGCCGGAAAACTGCCAGCGAGCGTCGGCCGGAAAGAAGTTTCGATACGTATCGCGAATGTGGTCGCTGCTGGTTGCAACACTTCCGCCCCGCAGGACGTACTGGTTGCACATGAACTTGCCGTTGTACTCGCCTAAGGCGCCTTCTGGAGGTTGATAGCCCGGATACGCGGCGTAGCTGCTGCTGGTCCATTCCCAGACTCCGCCCAGCATCTGCGAGAGTTCATCAGACGTTTGTGCGGCTCCGGTTGGATGGATCGCATGTCTGTCGGTCATCAGCTGATCCGCGAACTGTCCCGTGGACGACTTGTGACAAGCGTGTTCCCATTCGAACTCGGTGGGTAGTCGAGCATCGGACCATCGAGCGAACGCGTCTGCTTCATAGTAGGACACGTGACAGATCGGCCAATCGGGATTCACGGGTGCCAGCCCGGCCAATGTGAATTGCATCCAACGACCGTCTTGCTTCTCCCAGTAGAGCGGAGTTCGCCAGCCATGCTCCTGTACGGTTGCCCAGCCCGCGGAAAGCCAGTGATCAGGGCGTTCGTATCCGCCGTCTTCCATGAACTGAATAAATTGACCGCATGTGATCGGATGAGACGCGAGCGAAAAATCTTGAATCAAAGTCTGATGACGCGGAGACTCGTTGTCATACGCGAACCCATCGCCAGTGTGCCCGACTTCGATGACGCCACCATCGAATTGAATCCAGCTATCAAACGGCTGCCCCGAACCGGCAAACGGACTCGGTTGATACTCAGGAAACAACGGATTGCAAGACAACGCATGTTTAATATCCGTGAACATCAACTCCTGATGTTGCTGTTCATGATTCAGCCCGACCTGCAACGGATAGCGAAGTGATTCCTGCAGGTTGCCCGAGTGCAACAGATCCAACATTTGCTGATCAACATGTCGGCGATACTGCAACGTGCGATCCAGCCCCGGCCGTGAGATCAGGCCTCGTTGTGATCGAGGAAACTGTCTGCCGACCTTGTTGTAATACGAGTTGAACAAGAAGTTGAATTGCTCGTCGAAAACCTCGTGTCCGGGTTGAGCACCGAGAATAAAGGTTTCAAAGAACCATGTTGTGTGCGCCAGATGCCATCGAGTGGGACTCGCATCGGGCATCGATTGAACCATGCAGTCTTCAGCCGACAAAGGTTTGGCGATCTGTTCACTGAAATCTCGTACGCGCTGGTAGGCGTCCGCCAGTGAAGGAGTTTCGGACAGTTCGGTGGTTAAGGATGAGGACATGCGAATCAGTCTGCGGCGATACGATTAGTGGAATTCGTTGGTTGTTCGTTTGATCTGCATTGTTCGGGAGGGCGAGGCACCGTCCGAGCCGTGCGGATGCAATATGCTCTCCAAAAATCGGGGGCGGAAGAAGCCTTCCCCTCCCAGGCAGGCGGACGAAGCTGAGCAATATCAATCAAACTGACTCGTTGACCAAGTGCAACACCGCAAACAAATTCTCGTGATCCGTCCAGTGCTTATGCAGCGAGAATCCTGCAGTGGCGGCCATCTGTGCGAACTCGTCGACAGAATACTTGTGCGAGTATTCGGTGAAAATTTCTTCACCCTTTACAAAATGGAAAGTGTGATCCTCAAGTTGCACCGTTTGTTCGCATTGACTGACCAGGCTGATTTCGACACGCCCTTCCGCAGGGTTGTAAATTGCCGAATGGGCAAAACAGTCGAGATCGAAGTCAGAGCCCAGTTCGTTATTGATCCGTCGAAGAATGTTCAGGTTGAACTCGTCGGTGACTCGACTGGCATCGTTGTAAGCCGCGTGGATAATGTCCGGATCTTTCTTCAGATCGATGCCGACCAGCAATCCGCCTTCCGGCCCTAGCAAGTCCGCGATGTTCATCAGCAGATCCTGCGCTGCCTTCGTCTCGAAGTTCCCGATGGTCGAACCAGGGAAATAAACGGCAGCATGGGACGCAGGCGTTTGTGGCACCGGCAAAGCAAATCCGCGAGTGAAATCGGCGACGACTGGCAGAATCTCAATTCGGGGAAACTTCAATCGTAAGGACGCTGCAGTTTTCAATAAATGATCTTCCGAGATATCCAGTGGCACGTAGGCAGAAGGATCGAGCAGATGTTCGAGCAAAATCTGGGTCTTCGTGCTGCTGCCGCTGCCGAACTCGACCAGCATCACACGCTCGCCCAACTGAGCCGCCATTTCTTCGGCGTATTGATCCATGATGATCTGCTCGGTGCGAGTCAGATAGTACTCGTCCAGCTCACAGATCTCATCAAACAACTGAGACCCACGCTCGTCATAAAAATACTTGCAAGGCAACGATTTGTTGATCTGGCTCAGCCCATCCACGACATCATTGAAAAACTTGTTCTCAGCGGCCGGTTGTACAATCACGCTACTCAATGGAATGCTCGCGGTATGGATTTACGGGAATGCCAATTCACACATCATTCAACTCAGCGACGCCAGAGTCAATCAAGCGACGATGTCTGAGTTTCAGCTGGTGAGATGTCTGCCTGAACAGAATTGATCAGGAATTTCCAATCCTCGATCAATGTTCCTTCCACGTTTGCATTACTGATCATGTAGTGCAAACGCTGGACGGCCTGGCTTTCAGGGGCGTTGTCGAACAGGTTTTTCAGGAAGTACGGTGGGAACGCCTGATAGTACATTGACACTTTGACGGAAAGGTTGTCTGCGTTCAAACCTTCAGGCAGTTCAATCTTGTAAACGATCTGATCGCTTCCACTGCCGTTCACATATCGAGGGTCTTTCTTAGCTTCTTCGCCGGGGTGAGTTGCTTTCAGGTAAGCCCCTGTCAACGCCGGATCGGGCCCTTCGGCTTTCCAGCCGCGAGGCAGCAATCGATTTTCTTTGATGGTGAAACAGCCGTGAATGAAGCTGGTCGTGAACGAATGGTCGTGCGAATGCAGCAGCGTTTCGTAGATCTGCACCTGGTCCTGCGACGTGATGACCTGATGGTGAGGCTGATGCGGCTGCTCGCCTGTTTCTTTGTCCTTCGTGAAAAACTCGGTCGCCAGATGTTTGCCATCTGCTCCCAGAATGATTCCGTTCTCGTCAGTTCTACCTGACGACCAGACAATTTTCTCTTCGCCGTCATCCTGTTTTTCAACAACCAGCAATTCCAGAAACGCTCTTCGGAATCCGACGCCGCTTGGGAAGCGGTGACCGACTTTGTTTTTGATGTCAACGGTCGCCGAAAGCGTATTCGATTCGACCGACGTCGAAAGCGACATGTCGACCACGTCTTCGGTCGCCTGTCGCTGGAAATTCTTGATCGCGTGATCAATATCCAGTGACGAACCGGTCATGAAGTCATTTTTGCGTACGCCCAGAACCTCGTCGTACTGGCGGAACAGTTCAACCAAAAAGACATTCAGTCCCACGAAATTGTGCCGCCGATACCCTTCTTCTCGCAGACGGATATTCAGCTCTTCCAGTTCCGCCAGATTCTCCGCATCCGGATAGGTATTGTCCTGAATGGTCGCGATCCGAGTTTTAATCTGTTCAATTTCGATTCCCGCTTCCTTGTCGACCAGCCCTTGCGACATGTGGCAGTCCTGGCATGACTGAGCCTTTGGGTTGCTCACGTTGAACTCGTTTTCGAACTCACTGTTGAGCCATTCCAGATAAGTCGCCTGTTCGACATGGTGGTGGAATTTTTTGAACAACGGCACGACTTCTGCCTTGATCAATTCCTGCTGGTCTTTGCTCGGAGTTTCATCGCCAAACGGATGATCGACGCTGGGCAGCGTCACCGTGTGGCAGGTTCCGCACATTTGCGATGATTTGATGTAATCATTGTGCTTGGGCTTGATCGCTGTGGCGTGCTCCATCGCGTAAGGAGAAATTTCATCGTCCTTGAACGGGCCATAAATCTCGTCAGGAGGACCAAGATGGAAATTGCCCGTGATCGATGTCTCCAGGAAATACTGAAGATACGGTCGATCATCGTCTTCCGGTTGCTCACGAGGTTGGCTGCGGTGGCAGACCATGCAACTGATTCCATCACGAGCCAATGCACCGTACTTGGCGTCGCCATGCCCGATGTGTTTGTCTTCGTCGGCCGTCAGATAAACGTGGTCGATTGTGAACTTGCTGTCCGGATCGGTTTTGTCCATGTCAAACTGGTGCTTGCCCATCGCACCGTGGCATCGCAGGCACGTATCGACCAGATTCTTTGCGACCTCGGACGCCATGCCTTCATCGTTGGCGAATTCCTTTTTCAGAATCTCGATTTCGCTTTCCAGTTGAGCGTAAAAAATCGGATCACGCCCGGCCAGGCCCATGGGACTCCATCGCCATTCGCCGTAGGGTGAAACATGCCAGCCCGGATCTTTGTAGGCGTGCTTTCCCTTTTCCAAGCCAATGAACATCGCGGGGCCGTAAGGAGCGACCAGACCTGCGTGACAACTCATGCACTGATTCGAAGTGATCAGATCCTGTTTGCCCTCGGCACCTTTGACGACCCAGTCATGAGTCACTGGCGGCAGGTGCAGAACGTCTTCTTTCGTTTGCTTGCCGATTTGTCCAAAGACATCCAGAAATGATTGATTCAGGGATAGCTCGCAGCTTTCTGGCACGCCTGTTCCGGTGCACTGAGGATGAGCCTGAGGTGCCACGTCCGCAGCCACCGAAGCGAGAATCATTTCGATGTCAGGATTAATGGCGTCCTCATTTGATTCACCATCCGCAAGCTCCTCCGTAGGTGCGTGTTCTTCTTCGTCCTCACGCCATGAATCGTCGACACGAAAAATAATGGGCTCGCCCGGAAAGCCTTTGATGTTTCGCAGAGACGAAAACGTGAACTCGTTTTCCTCCGATGGCGACTTCGCTTCTGGCGACTTCGTCGCGGCATGACAGCGGACGCAGTAATGCCCGAATCCGGATTCCGGGTGATAGAACGGGTACTCGTGATTGTTGACGACCTTGACGCCTCGATCTTCGCCTTCGCCGCTGGGGTAAGGATTCGACCAGAACCAACCGTCGTGCGAACCGTGAGCGTCCTTGATCATGACCGTCCATGATTTCAGACTCTCGCGAAGTTCTTCTTCCGATTTTCCGTAGTGGCGAGCAGCCGGTTCCTCGTACTGCTCCTTGATGATCATCGCTCCATCGGGAATGTTTCCTTTGCGACCATTCATCAACCACAGGATGACTTCGGGCGAATAGTAAACTCGCACTGCCGGGTGAGTTCCGTAAGACTTGCCATCGATGTAAGGTCCTGTGTCGCGCAATGACTTGTCGACCGACCAGTTGAGATCCTGATATTTCCGTTCTTCCAGAAACGGGTACATCAACTCTTCGAACGCATGAACGCTCATCGAGCTGGGCTTGGGTAGCCCCGATGGACTTCCAAGATTCCGTTCTTTCCCGGGATCAGAATGCTTTGATGAGGTCGCATCGCCACTCGTACGGACGAACCCCGGTGTGTCAGACGCGGTTTTCACCTGCTGACCCATCTGTGAAGTCGCGCGAGGGTTCATCCCCAGCCACGCGAAGATACCTGCCCCAAGAACAATGCCGATGACTGCCAGAGCGACCAAGCGCGCTGTGGAGTATTTCTGAATCATGTTTAGCTCAACCTGTTGTAATTTCAAAAGGTTCGATCGATCCGCGAATCGGCGTATAGCATACCAAAGCGGGAAGGGGTATCGTGAAGGGTCATTCGACTAATTTCGAATCAATCTGCTGGCCTTCGCTCGTCCGCAAATGGTTGTCGACTCGGTAATTGTCGCGGCATATGGCCGGCACCGGAACCGTGGTTTTTGAAATATTTCCCATGCTTGCTGAATCGACTCGACTGTTCACGCCCGAACAAACGCTGATTTTCCTGACTCTGGCGAATCTGTTGTACGTGGTCTGCTACGGCGTGCGCGATGTGTTGTGGCTGCGGATTTTCTGCGTGGTCGCCATGGTCACGATCATGCCGTACTACATTTGGGGCACCGAGCAGGCTCAGATCAGTTGCATCTGTTGGAACCTGTTGTTCCTGGCAATCAATCTGTTCTGGATTGTGGTCATCTATCGACAACGTCAGCCGCCAAAAATGACGACTCAAGAGCAGCGGCTCTTCGATCGAGTCTTCAAGCGAAGTTGCACGGCCCGTCAGATGCTTGCGTTGCTTGCGGTTGCCGAGAAAGAATCGTTGCACCGAGGCGTCAGGATAATCGACAAAGGTGGCGATTCGAGCGACCTGCTGTTGATCGAAGAAGGGTATGCGGAAGTCGTCACGCCGGGCGATGAGATCATCCGGCTTGGTAACGGTGATTTTGTTGGCGAGATGTCTTTCCTGACTGGGCTTCCACCCGTGACGGACGTGATTGCCGATTCCGCGATCAAGTTCTATCGCTGGTCGAAAGCCGACTTGCAGAAGCTGTACGAGAAGAACACGGATCTCAAAGCGGCACTCAACGAAGCGATCGCCCGCGACCTGACTCGCAAGCTGACCTCCGAGCACCTGGAAGTGCCCGAACTATCGGTCACGATGATGGTCAAGGATATGTAGCGCGTCGGACTCTGTAGGCCGGCAACAAGGTCTCGGTGATGTTGCCGTAACTGTGCAAAACGTATGAGTTTCAATTGACTTGGTTGTTTATACCGCCACACACCAGAGACCGCCGTTCCGGCAACAGTCGCGGAGCGACGGCATGTTGTAGCCCCGGATTTCAATCCGGGGTAAACGATCCACAAGTGCTCGCAGTCGCGAAGCGACGACAGGTGGACGGCAACGCGCCTGCCGTCGCTCCGCGACTCATGATTGGCACTCGTGACTCTTCCCCAGGTTAGAAACCCGGGGCTACAACCTGTCGTTGCTCCGCAACTTGGATGTATCCTGAGCGCTCAGCGAGCGCGATTATCAGACTTATTACATGATCTGTGCTTTTTCCAAGCAGAATCAAAAGGGTGCCGCTTAACACTTGTTGGCCGAAGTGGTTTGAAAATCTCCCACCGAGTCTATCGATTCTTTTGCGTCCAGCAGACTTGATACGCTCAAGATTTTTTCTCGCAATCGGTCAATTACTTTTGAGGTTTTTAATCTTAGAAACGATCTCGACACGCACTTACCTCAAACCTTTAGACACAATCCTTCGCTCCAACAACTCAAAAATTGCTTGGCACAGCAATGCCATCAAGGCGGCCGGGATTGCGCCCAGCAGGATCTCGGAGGTGTCGAAGCGTCGTATGCCGGTCAGCACGGGCTCGCCATAACCGCCGGCTCCGATCAATGCTCCGAGCGTTGCGAATCCGATGTTCTGAATCGCAGCTGTCTTGATTCCGGCAATGATGGATCTCATTGCCAGCGGAAATCGAATCTTCTGCAGCGCGACACGATCAGGTAAACCGAGTGCGGCGGCCGATTCGAGATAGCTGCGATCGATGCTGGACAAACCCGTGAAGGTGTTTCGGACAATCGGCAACAGACTGTAAAGAAAGAGTGCGACGTAGGCGGTGATCAGGCCCGCGTTCGTGTTGCCGACTTTCAACATGCCAACGACAGGAAGCAACAGAACCAGCAACGCGAGTGCAGGGATGGTCTGAATGATGCCAGTGATTCCCAACACAACCTGTCCCAGTTGCCGACGTTGGTCGGCCAGCAAGCCCAACAGCACTCCAACGATGATGGCCGGGATCAGCGATTTCCGAACGAGATCGATATGCTCCAGCGTGTACTTCCAGGCTCGTGAGTAGAGGCTTTCCTCCTGTACGACCGTGTCGATCTCAAACGCCTGTTTCAAGTACTCGGCCGCAATGACGGATTCGGTGGTCGTGTCGACGTCTGCTCGCAGATTCAAGCCTGTCATGGTGGACTCGTTGATCGTTCCGACCAGTTGCTGCATCGCATCGAGTGCTTTTGGGAAACGCCGAGGTAGATCGCTTCGATAAAGCAATACCGCTTGGTAGGCCGGAAAGAAATTCAGATCGTCCTGTAGCAACACGATGTCCAGCAGAGCGATTTTTGCGTCGGTCGTGTAAACATCCATCGCGTCGATGTCGGCCGAGGCCAATTGCCGATACGCCAAACCATGCTCCATGCCTCGCACGTCATTCTGAGGAAGCCCGTAACGCGTTCGCAATCCGGGCCAGCAATCCGCTCGCGTGACAAACTCGTTCGAGAACCCGAACTTCAGATCCGGATGACGAGAAAGATCGGAAACGGTTTTGATACCCAATTTTTCCGCTCGGCTGCGTTTCATGCCGATCGCATAGCCGTTGTTAAAACCAATCGGCGGGCTGACCAGAATGTCGCGTTTGGCAAGAATGTTCGCCGCATCCTGCCAGTCCTTCGGTTGTTCGTTCGCCAGTAACTCCAGTTGGATCGTTCCGGTATAGTCCGGGTAGATGTCGATGTCGCCCACCAGCAGCGATTGAAACAGCTGACTTGTGCCGCCGATCTGATCGATGTGCTCGGTCTGCTGACCGCTGGATCGAGCCAATTGAGTCAACAGTTCGCCCAGAATGACCGATTCGGTGAACGCTTTCGATCCCACCTTCAGCCCGAACTGATTCGCGCGTAGCGGGACGAACATCGCAGCGACCAGCAAGATCAAAAGCACCAACCAACGAGCCATCAGCTTGCCCCCGATTCTGCACCGGTTACTTCGAATCCGTGGGCACCCACAAAACGGCTGACGAAGGGCGAAGCCGGGTTTGTAGAAAAGTCAGCCAGCTGACCTTGCTGAGCGATCTGGCCATCTTTCAAAAGAATGATCTCGTCCGCGAAGAAATCAGCCTCTCTCAGATCGTGAGTCACCAAAATCACGGACTTGTTCAGGCTGCGAAAAATCTCTCGCAGTTCCTGCTGCAGATCGGCTCGTACCAGCGGATCCAACGCACCCAGCGGTTCGTCAAGGAAAAGCACTTCCGGATCCAGCATCAACGCTCGCATCAGGCTGACTCGTTGGCGTTGGCCTCCGGAAATCTGAGCCGGATATCGCTCGAGCAAGTCTTCCGATAAATGAGTCAGCTTGGCCAGTTCCGCGATCCGCTCATTTGTTTGCTGTGCGGGGTGATTCAGGAACTCGGGCATCAAGCTGACGTTCTGCCGCACGGTCAGGTGAGGGAAAAGCCCTCCGTTCTGGATCACGTATCCGAAACGTTGTCTGAGTTCAAAGATATTTTCGGGCGTGATCTGCTGACCGTCGAACTCGATTGATCCCTCGTCTGACCACAGCAGGCCAACCATCAGTTTCAACAAAGTCGTTTTACCGCAGCCACTGGGGCCGATCAGCACGCTTGTCTTTCCCGGATTGAGCATCAACGAAATGCCGTCCAGAATCAGGTTGGAGCCGAGAGTTTTGGATACGTTGCGGACGTTGATCATGACCGGTGCTCAGTTGTGGTCGTGTCAATCTAACGTATGAATGTTCGATGAGAACCCTGCGTGTAGGATGACGCAAATAAACGTAGTGCAACGATGGACCGGCCGTTTGCGATGGATGGGGCAAGCAATCGGTTGCGACCAGATGCAGGAGCATCGCCGCCAGGCGGTTGCCAAGGTGACACAGCCAGATCCGCTAGGCCAACCAAACGCGTTCCGCTTCTTCTAGCCCAAAATCGCACGTCAGGGGCGATCGCCACGTGTTCCGACCTGACCTGCAAGAATCGGAGAGTTTTGAGCAACCGAGTTAATCAGGCTCTGATAAGGCTCGTACAAAAAACCGGATCAATTCGGCTGACCTGAGCGTCGACGGCGGGTGGTGACGCAAATACTGACGAAACCGAGAAATGCAAAACATGACGGTTCGGGAATACCAATCACATTGAATTGGGAAAGAACATTCGGTTGTCCTATTGCGGATGCCCTGAGCCTTGCATCAGGATACTCGTCTCGAAATTTGGCTGCAGTGTTGATCGATGGATTCGCAGGAAGCAATGCGCCCATATTAAACAAACCGGTATTTGCAAAACCACCTTCCGCAAAAGTCAAGAAGGTTATTTCTCCCCCTGGTCCGTTCGCGATCTGCTCAAATTCTTCGGCGAGCTCTGGTCTCAAATCATCGAAGCTAAACGGAAATCCGCCCAAGCCAATAATTCCAAGCCCTTGCCCCACCGAAAGATAAACGTTCCCTGTCGACGGATCGTATGTCGCAAACGCTTCTTCAAAACCGGCCTCAGGAATCGCACTAACGCTTGGAAACTCAGTTCCAGACGGCACATCTTGCGACAGAACAACGCGCTGTGGAAGCGAAAACACCAGCAAGCCCGTTGCGATGAACATTGCAAAGTGTCTTAAGTAGACGCAAATCATTTGATTTCCTTGTTTGCTATTTTTGCTAACAGATGTTTTTGAAAACGGGCATACAAAACGCGTTCAGCTTTACACCTTTAGCATTGCGGATTAGTTTGACAACTCATCAGGTAACTGGTCAGCGTTTGGATCGTTGGACATATTAAGGTTACCAACAAGAATAAATGCATCGCCCAAGACGTTGACAATTCCATCCCCATTGAGGTCTCCATCAGCATAACCGCCGGCCAGTCCAAGATTTCCCACTAAAATAAAGGCATCACCCAAAACGTTGACTTTGCCGTCAAGATTGATATCGCCCGGAAACGTCCCGGTTCCTAGCGGTGTCGGAATGAAATTCTTGATCAGGTAGTTCCGGTCGTCCAGAGTGATCATCCCATCCTGATCAAGATCAAGTTTCGTATCAACAAATGCGGGCTGGCCTATTTTCCCTTGGTAGAAATCCAGATCATCGGCATCAACATTGTTGTCGTCATTGAAATCACTTGGAAGCCGCGTTGTGTATCCGAAGTCACGCAGCGCCCAGACGGTCGTTTGGCTGAAAAAACTACGCACAGTTGTCGGTGCTGACATGATGTCGTCACGAAGTGGACGATTAAACTGATCGTTTGGATTGCTAACATCATAGTCCCAATGGCCGATGCCGATGATTCCATCATTAATTGGGATAAATTCTGCGTTGGCGTCGAACTCATTTTGAAACGCTTGCAAACCATTTGCTCCGGTGTACTTTGTCGAGTCCGTACCCCCGTTTCCATCGTCAGCATATACGTTGTTCGGAGCATCTAGGGTTGGGTTGAACGCCAGTACATGGCCAACCTCATGAATTAGTGTGTTCAAAATCCGTGCATCGACTGCGGTTTCCAGATAGTCCAAGTCAATTCCCACTTCCCCATACGAAGCGTTATCCGTTTTGGTGTGAAACGTGAATCCTTGATCGACAACAATCGTTTCACCGGTAGTCCTTGAAGCACCCGGCGAATCCAGTGCCTCGTTAACGACGAACACGGGGATATCCACGCCAGCTATCGCGATCCCTGACTGATAACCGGTAATTACTGTAATCCACCGGTTCCGGGTTTCGACTAAAGCCTTCTCAAGAGTCTCACGATTTTCGACGGTTTCATCGGCGGGATCTAAATACGCAATTGTAAACCGAATGTCGAAAACACCCGGCTGTTGTGCTTGTGTTGGTCGCGAAGATGTGAAACACATCACGCCAAAGACAAACATAAGTAAGCTAATTCGAAAAACCACGAGTCACTTCCTAATCCAAGGTGCAATATCAGTCAGATGCATCTAAACACTAATTGGGGGGGGGGCGCTATGGTCAAGCATGTTTTTGAGAGTCTGACAGAAAAATATTCAATCGATCAGCTTTGTTACACGTGTTGAGTGCCGTTGATTTTTATCGCGATGGCAGCGACCAGAGCTTTCTTGTCCGCTAACTAAATTCCCGTGGAGTTTGGTTCATATCGCGATCGATGTTGTTTACCAGCCATCCAATTCAAAACGCGTACGTCAATTCAAATAACCAGCTGTTCGATGCTGAACCTGAACTGGGCTCCACGTGTCAGACTGGGATGAGCAACGCAAATGTACAACCCGAAATCCAAGGCTCGGCGACTCAGTCGATGGTCGCAAGACTGTTGCACCCCGAGGACATCTCGGTGGGTGACAACGTTGCGTTGGCCATTCAGTCGTACGACTACCCGTCGTTTTGCTGGTACATGGCCGACCCTGCGATCATGCCACCGGATCAGACGATTCGGCTGAGTTTTGTTCCTCAAGACCGGAGCAAGCCATTCAAGGTGATTGCCGTCTGCCTGCCATTCGTACTTTGCGAGAAGGTTGACGGTAAGTTTCAGACGTTTGACGTTCGAACCGTTCAGCTGATGCGTCTGGAGCCCGGCTTCGCCGAAGCAGCCAGAATGGGATACGCTTCCAAAAAGCGGCGTAAAGAACTGATTGCCGAGCGTGAAGCGCGAAAGCAGGCGAAAGCTCAGCAGGATCAGGAAGGTGCGTCCGAAGATTCTTTCGAACTTGGCGATGGAGTCATGTTCGAGGACTCTAGCCTGAGCCGCGACTCAGCGCAGGTCGTACTCTTTGAGTTTACGGTACAGGTTCCGCTCGCTGATTCCGAGAATGTTGGCGGTTTCTTCTCGGTTGTGGTTAGCCAGAGTTAACGTGTGCTCGATCGCCCAGCGTTCAATCTCTTTGAGTGATTTTCCAACCAGCGATGACGAATCGCCATCGATGGCGGCCAGCGAACCTGATGTTTGCTGGTCGCCTTCTTTTGCTTCGGCTGAACCTGCGGCAATTGATGACGTCGGTCCGTCGTATAGATCGGGCGACAGGTCGTCCATGTCCAACAGGTCATCGATGTCCATCACGACCAGGCTTTCAATCACGTTTTTCAGCTGTCGTACGTTGCCTTTCCAATGAAAGTCCAGCAGCCATTTTCGCAGATCGGGCGAAAAACTCTTCACGCTCCGGCCGTTCTTCTTGTTGGCTTGTTTGCGGAAATGATCGGCCAGCGGCAGAATGTCTTCACGCCGTTTGGACAATGGATCCAAATGTACGGAGACAATCTTCAATCGAAAATACAGGTCGCTGCGAAAGTTGCCGTCCTCAATTTCCTTTTCCAGATCTTTGTTCGTGGCCGCAATCACTCGGACATTGACCGGGATCGGTTTGTTGTCGCCGACCCGAGTGATTTCACGCTCCTCGAGGACTCGCAATAGCTTGATCTGCGTCGCCATCGGCATGTCGCCAAGTTCGTCCAGAAACAGCGTGCCCCCATTAGCGTATTCGAACTTTCCCTGCCGGTCAGAAATCGCATCGGTGAATGCTCCCTTCACGTGACCAAACAGTTCGCTTTCGACCAGATGTTCGGCAACGGCTCCGGTGTTGATCGCGACGAACGGTTTCTTTTTACGCGGGCTGTTCTGGTGTATCGCCTGAGCCACGACGTCTTTGCCGCTGCCGGTTTCGCCCGTGATCAGGACTCCAGCGTCCGTTGGTGCGATTCGACGCAGGCGGTCGACGACGGACTTCATGCTCTCGCTGGCAAAGATCAGATTTTCGAAACCAAACTTTTCGTCCAGTCGCATGTGCAGCTGCATGTTCTGCTGGCGCAGTTGGACCGCTTCGGCTGCTTTGGAAACAACGGCTTGCAATCGCTTGGGTGTGATCGGCTTTTCAAGGAAGTTGAATGCTCTTTCACGCATCGCCTCCACCGCCCGAGGAACGGTTGCGTGGCCGGTTACCAGAATCACTTCGCATTCGGGCTGAGTGTCTTTGGCCAGTTTCAGGATTCCCATGCCGTCCACGTCATTCATCATCAAATCGGTGACCACGATGTCGTAGGTGTTCGTTTCCAGCAGGTTGGCTCCTTCGGGCCCGGAGGTTGCCATCGTGCAGTTGAGGCCGATTCGATCCAGGGCTTCATGCATGGCTCGAGCCAGATCCTTATCGTTGTCGACCAGCAGGACTCGGACGGGATAAGAACTTTGTTTTGTTTCTTCTTCTGTCATGCTGACAGTTTAATAATTCGGCCCGGCCGGGTGTAGGAGCGATTGAGCGGGATGAGAGGTTCTTTCACGACTTCACAACCCGAAACGTGATAGGATTTTGCACGAGTCATCATAACCCGTTGCGTCAGCGAGGGATCGGTCCCTCACTGACGTGTCGGGTTTAGATTGCAGTGACAATCACTTATAGCAATTCACGCAAAATCGTGGTGAGTGAGGGACATATTCTGCCAATCCCTCACTGACGTTTCGGGTTCCGATCTGATAGAGGTGGCCCGGGCGATGCCACAAGTTATTTCAGGCGTCGAATCGCGGTTTCCCTGAGGCTGAACGTGAGATGAATTGACCTTTTTTCGAAAGTGGACGAACTCGTGGCGGAAAAAAACTTTGTGATCGTCGGCGGAAGCCATGGAATCGGACTGGGTTTGGTGCAGCGGCTGTCGGCGGCTGGCCACCTTGTGACGGTGCTCAGTCGAACGAACGATCAGCTGGCGGGATTGCCGGGCGTCAATCATGTGACGTTGGATGTCACATCGGATGAGGTTTCCGCAGACCAATTGCCGGAATCGATCGATGGAATGGCTTACTGCCCGGGCAGCATCAATCTACGTTCTTTTCGCGGGCTCAAGCCGGAAGTGTTTCGTGAAGATTTCGAATTGAACGTGGTCGGAGCCGTCCGTTGTCTGCAGGCAGCTTTGGGTGGCTTGAAGAAGGCCGAGTCATCCAGCGTGCTCATGTTCAGTACGGTCGCGGTGGGGCAGGGCATGACGATGCACGCGTCGGTGGCGGCTGCCAAAGGAGCCATCGAAGGATTGACCCGTTCGCTGGCAGCTGAGCTTGCACCCAAAATCCGTGTCAACTGTATCGCTCCGGCGTTGACGAACACGCCGTTAGCGGAACGATTTTTCTCGAGTGAGGAAAAAGTGGCTGCGATGGCCGAGAAGTATCCGCTGAAGCGAACAGGAACGGTTGATGATATCGCGTCGCTGGGAGCGTTTCTCCTGTCGGATCAGTCAACCTGGGTGACTGGACAAGTGATTGGCGTGGATGGAGGCTTGTCGGGAGTCGGGTAGCTCGGAACACGGAAACGATCTCAATCTCATTACGGCCTCCAATGTCCGACCAATCAGAGTAACCGGCTCAAGTGGGCTCAACCGTACTCGTTACAAAAACTTTCTGGCCAATCGCCAGCAAGTCGTTGGAAAATCGGGCGATCACCAGAATGAGCCGTGAGTCAGGCTTTGATGCCTGTCCGAGCGCCATGTCTTAACCCCTGATTGCCCTAAAAACACGCCACCAGGTCCCAACGTGCCCCAACTGGAACTCAGCCCCGAACTGGAAATTGCGAGAGAGAAACTTTCGACTCAGCTGGACGAGCTTTTCCAGCTGCGTCCACTTCCGGCTGTCGCCATGAAGATCATGAAGGCGTGCCGTGCGAAGAACGTAAAAGTTCGCGAACTGGTGCAGATGATCGAGTGCGACACGACCATTTCCGCCCGAATTCTTTCGGTCGTGAACAGCTCCGTCTACGGCTACTCGCGGGAAGTCGTTTCCATGAACCAGGCGGTGGTGGTGATGGGCTTTAAAAACCTGTCCGAACTGGCGGTTTCCATTGCGTCAGCAAAAGTGTTTTCAGAAGGCGAAGTTGCTCGCCAGCCTCGCCAGGCACTTTATCACCACTCGTTAGGATGTGCCGCGACCTGTCGCTTGTTGGCAAGCAGAGCTGAGTTCCAGGCGGATGCGGGGTCAGCGTTCCTTGCAGGGATGCTCCACGACGTTGGCAAGTTGGTGTTGTTCGATGTTGCTCCAGATGGTTACGCAGAAATGCACGGTCAAGATGTTGAAAAGACGCTGATCCAGCGAGAGCAAGACGCTTTCGAAATCGACCACACTCAGTTGGGAGCGAAGTTTGGCGATACTTGGGGGCTGCCTCCGACAATTGTTACTGCGATTTCCAACCATCATTCGGATCTTGACGCATCTGCTGATTCTTTGTGCCGGGTGACGCAACTGGCCAATGAGTTAGCAAGATACTGGGGGTTGGGGCAGGAGCGATGTCAAACTCGCTGTGCTGACACCCAATTGTGGATTGACAGATGTGGCAATCAGGAATTGGAGCAACTTGAAGCACAGGCCAGCGAGCAGTTTGCTGAACTGAAAGCGTTGATGACGAGTTAATTTTTTGGAGCCACGGCCTCTTCATGCGGGGTCAGTTAGAACATGATCGCCAGCCATCCACTCGTCCAACAAGTTATTCGATTCACCATGTGGATCGCCGCCGTCCTGGCGATGGGGACGATCGGCTATGTCGTGATTGAAGGTTGGACGACGCAGGAAAGTTTTTTCATGTCGGTCATTACACTGTCGACGGTCGGGTATGGAGAGACCCATGAGTTGTCAGATGCGGGAAGGGTTTTCACCAGCCTGTTGATATTCACATCCATTGTCTGTTTGTCCTGTTGGACGGCATGCTTAACAGGTTTATTTGTCGAGCTGGAGCTATCCGGCGTATTTGGAATGAAGAGGGCGAAAAAAATGGCGGCAGCAATGACGGACCACACCATCATCTGCGGATCTGGCACGATGGCCAAAACGACGTTGGACGTCTTGCTGCGAAAGCACGCGGATGTTGTGCTGGTGGATGACAATGAAGCTCAGTTGAAGCAGATTCGTGCCAGATATCCAGAACTGCCGATCATCGAAGCGTCTGCGGCGGATGAAATGGCCCTGGCAAGCGCGAATATTCTGGATGCAAAATTTGTGGTTGCATCACTCGATTCCGAC
Organism: uncultured Pirellulaceae bacterium; assembly: GCA_964468915.1. GTDB lineage: Bacteria > Planctomycetota > Planctomycetia > Pirellulales > Pirellulaceae > Mariniblastus. The sequence continues at coordinate 24,064 of CAYXWX010000013.1, read as the reverse complement.
TTCGACAATTTAATGATCGCAATGACTTGCAAGGAACTTGGCACCGATGTCCAGGTGATCGCTCGCTCAGACGATATGCAGGTTGCCAGCCGGATGATGAAACTGGGCGTGGAAAAGGTGATCTGCCCATTCCAATTGAGCGGCGAACAAGCGGCTGAGTTTGCGTTTCAGTGATTCAGTGTTTCATTTGATCGAGACTTCGTGCCCTTGTCCTGGATACTCATGCGGAGCCTCGTTCTGACTCCGTTTGATCAACATGCTGGCCCCACATGCCTTCAAATTTGGTCAGCTTCACGTCACCCAGCACTTTGCACTGGCAGGCCAGCCGCAGATCGTTGCCTGCGCGATGCGGCGGAAAGTTCAGACGCCACGCCTCTACCTTCGTCGGTGGAGTGACCGATCCTTCAATCTTTACGGCACAAGTTCCGCACGTGCCTAATCCTCGGCAATGAATCGCATTTGAGATTCCATTGTACAAAGGTAGATTGTGTTTGAGCAAAACCCGGCGCAGATTTTCGCCGCGTGAGCACTCAATGGTTTGATCGTGAAACGAAATTTTTGGCATGCCGAATTCTCACGTAGCTGATCACAGTCGCTTATGGCTGATGTAGCAACCGAAAAGATCGGGGTTTTCTTGACATCATTTGCCGCGATTTTCAGAATGACCAGCGGCTGGTCCATCGCTGCGGTGTTCGTCGACCAACGACCACGTTTATGCGTTCAAGGCTATCGATGTGGAGCGATTTTTCAAGCCACGGCGCGTTGAGCCTTTTTCGGGTACGACTCAACCGGCTTGCGACAGCACAATTCAAGTGACTTGCATAAACCAAGCTTTCGGTAGGCGGCTCGAAGTCCGCGATACCCAATGGCGTACAGATTCAGGTGTGCCGGCAACACGTTTGATTTCCCGATCAACCGCGACGGCAGAATCTCAAAACCACTCGAACGCAGAATGGAGGACAGGTTCGCCGGGTCGAAAGTGTACAGATGCTCGGGCGGCCAGAATTTTTTGTACTCGGCACCAAGCTGCTTTGCTTTCCAGCAGGTTGAGTCTGGTGTTTCCAGAATCATCAATCCACCTGGCTTGAGAACTCGTAACCACTCGGCCAACGTCTCACGTACGTCGGAAACGTGTTCGATCACATGCCAGTTGGCGACCACGTCAAAAAAGTTGTCACCGAAGGGCAGGGCAGTGCCGTCGATTTTAAAACAGTTCAGGCCTTGCGTGCGGCAAAAGTCGATCGCGCCCTGACTGACGTCAACGCCAGTGGCGTTCCAACCCAGATCTTCTGCTGCTTTGACCGTCGCGCCGACGCTGCAGCCGATGTCCAGCAAGTGAGGGACTCGGACCGCATCCGTTTTCAGTTCTTTGGTAATCGAAGCGAGTCGAATTGCGGCCGTGATTTCTTTGGATCGTTTGCGGCTGCTGTAGCAATCGTGGTAATCGCCTTCGTACACGTCGTTGGACGGAAGAACTCCTTTTTGAAACAGATTGCACCTGGGGCACCGTTTCAGTTGATGGCCGGGGCGATCGATGAAGGATTCCAGCGAATCGTGTCCGCAGTTTTCGCACGTTGATTCCGTCTTGGTCATCGGTCGCTCGTTGGTTTTCGGCTACTTATCGGTCCTTGTCCTGTTCGAAAACTAGCGGAGTCCGACGAGTAGCGGCAACGTGGATTGAGGGCTCGCTAGCACGAGCGATGGCAAACGAAGCGATTTCTCACGCCAGCGAGTTCCAATCGGGTTCGCGTTTTTCCAGAAACGCATTGATTCCTTCGGTCGCAGCGGGAGTGGTTCGAGCGGCCGCCATGTTGGCTGCGCCAATGCTCAATTGAGTGAACAGCGATTCGCCGATGGTTTCGTTGAGCATTTGTCGAGTCATCTGGTGTGATTCCCGAGCCCCGGCCGCACACTGAGTGGCAAGTTCATGAGCACGAGCCCAGATCAGATCATCGTCGACCATTTCGTGGAACAATCCCAATCTGATTGACTCCTCGGCCAGTACGGGCTTCCCGCAGAACAAAATCTTCGCGGCTGGTCCCGAACCGACGCGAAACGAAAGCAACGGCGTTGTCATCCCGGCGTTCAGCCCACGAAGAGCTTCCGGCATCAGCAGTTTCGAAGATTCACCCGCAATCACAATATCACTGGCCAGCATCAGCGCCAGGCCGCTGCCGACATTCCATCCGTTGACGGCGGCGATGATCGGTTTGGGGTATCGCAACATCGTTTCAAGCAAATCCTGAAACGCCTTGGCATCGTCGTGCCAGATTTTAAAAGCATCGGGTGATCCGGCCGTTTCCTGTAGCTGAAAAAGATCAGTGCCGCTGCAAAACGTGTCTCCGGATCCTGTCAGAATGACCGTGCGGACCGAACCCTCGTGCGCAAAATCATCCAACGCCTGCTGAATCATTCCCACCATTTCTCGCGACAGTGCGTTACGGCAGTCGGGGCGATTGAGCGTGATGGTGCCGCTGGGAACATCTTTGCGAAGTTGGACGTTGTCGGAGATAGCAATCATTTTTCAAAGGTGGAATTCGGAGGTCGGAATCCAGTTTAACCTTGGTGTTTGGTGTTTGGTGTTTGGATACTGAGACCGTGGAGCAGGTTTGTAACCTGCTGACGTCATGCAATCAGCAGGTTGAAAACCTGCTCCACAACGAGGTCTCCAGAGATCGCATCCCGAAATTCGAGATGTTCTGTTCTAATCGCTTTCCATCGTGTATCGTCCGGTTGCATCAAACGGGTTGCTGTTTTTTGGCATCCATTGGCACATGCCAACGCCAAGGAAGTATAGCAGTGTCAAAGGAATGGCAAGCAGCAGCATGCTGATCGGGTCGGCGGGCGTTAAAATCATTGACAGCACGAAAATGCACATCACCGCGATTCGCCACTTGTCCAGATAGGCCTCGACGGAAAACAAATTGATTCGATTCATGAACAACATCACCAACGGAAGCTGGAACGCAATGCCAAACCCAAGGGGCAGGAACATGACGAAGCTGAGCCAATCATTGATTCGCATCTGAGGAGCGATTCCCATCTGGCGGTTGAATGAGAACAGGAATCCAAGCACGGGCTCGAAGACAAAGAAGAACGCCAGCGTCACTCCCGACACAAACAGCAGGATGCTGATCGGCAGGAAGATGTGAACGTATTTTTTTTCGTGAGGATACAAACCCGAAGCCACGAAAGTCCACAAGAAATACATCACAACGGGCAACGCAAGGACCAGACCCGAGATCAAACCCGCCTTCATCCAGATCATGAACGGTTCGGTGACGGTCAGCGATTGAGGTTCAAAGTCGGCTGACTCCCACAGTTCGATTGAGATCAGGTCCGTTTTTAATTCGGACAGCTGTTCGGCAAACATGCCAAACAATAACGCTCGATTGAGCCGTTGGTTGGCGACGGCATCGAATTCCCGGTCCAGCGATTGCTTCATCTTTGCGAGTGGATTCGCTTTGGGTGGTTCGAGCCAATCCTGCCAACTGCTGGATCGCTCGGTCAGCAACTCGGCAAACGCATCCGCCTGAGCCAGATCGCTCAGCTGCGAGAGTCGATCAAAGGCGCTTGCCACTGCGTCCGCGTCTTCCGATGTAATCTGGTCGCCAGTTTTTGCGGCGGTCGTTTCTATTGTTAATCGCTCGGGCTCAGTCAGTCGCGTCCAAACTTCCTGTAAACGACTTGAGGCTGGTTCAGGTTCGCCGGCTCGATTCAATAAACGCTGGCTCAGTTTCGGCAGCTCGGTCGGTTTGAAATGACTGGCGCGAAATCCATAGGGATTCAGATTGACTTTCGATCCAAAATCCGGGATCACTGACTGCAGGGCTCGTACCAGTTCGCCCGGATCAACGTTCATCCGACGGGGAATCAGTTTTTCCTGTTCCAACCACGGCACCAGTTCAGGTGCGACATACCCATCCCGCGCGATCATCTCGTCTGCTGCTTCGGCGCTGTTGAATTCAGCCATCGCTTTGACCAGCGGCCCCTTCAGGTACTCGACCGTCTGGCTGGCGAATGAAAACCCAATCACGCAGCCGACCGCAATCGCTGCCAGGCACTTCAGCAGCGTGGTCCGCAATTCCTCCAGGTGTTCACCGAAGGACATTCGTGTGCTTTCGAACAGGTCTTCACTGGATTGGCGGAAATTCATAGACAGGATTGACAGGACGACTGGCGCGCCAGATGGAACTGGGGGTGGATAGCCACTCAAGTTGAAAAATGGCTGAGCACATCCAGTTTAACGAGATCGATATCCGTTGTAACGGCAAGGGTCAGTTCACGGGAACTCTTTTCGGCTCAGTTGCCCGCATTTTCGGAACCATCGGTCTGTGAGAACGAATGTGGTATCGTACTTAACCCCGCAGTGGGGCCAATGATTCGATTCACTGTAAAACCCAATCCAAACTTCACGCCTATGTATCCGCTCCGTTTTGAACCATTGTTTCGCCGATATTTGTGGGGAGGTCGTCGACTTGCCAAAGTTCTGGACAAACCGATCGGTGACGAATCAGCGGCTGAAAGCTGGGAGATTGTTGATCATGGTCCAGATCAAAGCGTCGTTGCGTTTGGTCCTCTGGCCGGTACGACGTTGCATCAGCTGGTCGTTCAGCAGGGGGAAGAACTTCTTGGGCGATCCCTGGCCGCGCAATTGGCGTCAGATGCTGTCCCCAGTCAGCTTCGCGGTCGATTTCCGCTGTTGCTGAAATTTCTGGACGCGAACAAGGACCTTTCTGTTCAGGTTCATCCGGACGATACGTTTGGAGCCACGCTGGATCCACCAGATCTTGGAAAGACGGAAGCGTGGTACGTGATGCACACCGATCCCGGCGCGAAAATCTATTCGGGTTTGAAAGAGGGGACGACGAAAGAGACGTTCCGGCAGGCGATCGATCAGGGTCATTTCGAAGACGTCCTTCATTCGTTCGAGCCCGCTGCAGGAGATTGCGTGTTTATCCCGGCCGGAACGATGCATGCCATTGGTGCCGGTCTGCTGATTGCCGAGATTCAACAGGCGAGTGACACGACGTTTCGAATTTACGATTGGGGCCGCGTTGATAAAGACGGCAAGTCACGACCGCTGCATATTGATCAGGGCGTCAAAGCGACCGATTTCTCGCGGGGTCCCGTTAACGCATCCGAGGCGGCCCGGCTGACGGACGAGCACGGCCAGCCGTTTCTGCAGTTGGTTTCTTGCGACAAGTTCGTCATGAATCGTCGAACGGTGGATGGGGCGATTCAGCTTGGAGGAGACGGTCGATTCCGTATTCTCGCGGTAACCAAGGGCAGTGTTGAAGTAGAAAACGATCCGTCGAGTGAACCTTTGCGATTTGGTCAGACGATCCTTTTGCCAGCAAGTTTGCCAGCGACTCAGGTGACGGCCACTCAAACCGCGGAAATTCTGGAAATCCTGTCGCCAACAGCGTAAATCATCGATCGAGTCTGGGTTCCTTCACGCAGTGATAGATAGGGCGGATCCGAATCTGTGTGACAATCATGAATACGAGCCCGAATCGCGAGCGAGTGTGCGAAATACACGGGCAAATTCACTCGCTTGCGCTTCGTGCTTGTATTGTCACACAAAGCATGGAGCAGGATCGACCTTGCTGCATGCCTGTTCTCCATCTAATGTCCCCAAATGAATACGCGGTTTGTTCAATTCGCTTGCTGCTGCGCCGTGGTGGTGATGACCGTTGGTTGTAACGCTCGCCTGCGGCAGGGTCCGCCGGGTACGATTGGCAATCAGCGGGAACGAGCGGTTATCCATGACCCGTTTCCGAGCAACGATCTTGGGCCGCCGATCGTGGGCGGTCGTCCCTTGGGGTTTGAAACTCCGCAAGCGGAACCGGTTTCGATCCAAGGCAGCCCGTGGGCCAACCGCAGTCGTCGCGGCGGAAGGTTCCAGCGTCCCTACGGGTTTTAACTCAACGAGCGCCGGTGTCAGCCCGGTTCTGCCATTTCGCACAGCGCAGCAATGCCGCGTTCAATGACCGAATCGTCGACCGCATACGAGATTCGAAAGTGGGTATCCTGGTCGCTGAAGATGTTACCCGGGATCACCATCATGTTGTTCTCAATAGCCTTCTCCACGAACTCGGTTCCTGAAACGCCATCAGGTAACTTCGGGAAGATGTAAAATGCTCCGCCCGGTTGAACGATTTCGTAGTGGTCCTGAATACCCTCGATAAAACGATCTCGTTTGGCTCGGTATTGATCCACGTACGGTGTCATGTCGAAATCCATCGCGACGGCTCCCGCCCATTGAGCCGGCTGCGGAGCACAGACGAACGTGTACTGCTGAATCTTCAGCATGGTTTGCATCAAGTGCTTTGGTCCGTGAACATAGCCGACTCGCAAACCCGTCATCGCGTATGTTTTTGAGAATCCGTCGATCACGATCGTGTTCGGATTGAACTTCGCGGCGGAAACGTGAGGCCGATCGTAGACGAACTTGCTGTAGATTTCGTCTGAGACCAACGCGATTCCTTTCTTGTCGGCCAGCTCGGCGACCGCTTTGATTTCTTCTTCGCTGTAGCAGACGCCGGTTGGGTTTGACGGGCTGTTCAGGATGATCATCTTCGTGCGATCGGTGATTGCGGCTTCCAGTCGGTCGATGTCGATCTTGAAATCCGGATAGGTGCTCAGCTTGACGCTTTTGCCACCGGCCAATTCGATGATCGCGGGATACATGACGAAAAACGGATCGAAGTAGATTACCTCGTCGCCCTGATTGATCAGCGAGAGTACCGACAGCAGCAGGCCTCCGCTGGTGCCGCTACACACGAACAGGTCTCGATCTTCGTGGCCCAGTTGGTTGTCCACTTCGGCCTGCAGCTTGTCACGCAGAACAGGCATCCCCTGAGTCAACGCGTAACCGTTTTTGCCGTCGCGAATTGCCTGAATCAGCGCTTCTTTGATGGGAGGCGGGACATCAAAATCCGGCTGGCCGATTGAAAGGTTGATTGGGTCCTCCAGTTTGGCCGCCAGATCGAACATGCGCCGGATGCCGCTTGAATCAAAATTGCGAGTGCGATCGGCGATCCAATGGTCAAACTCCGACATGAAAAAGGTTCCTGAAAATAAAAGTTAAAGTCACTCAGATTCAATGAGCTGGCAACAACGCTGGTTGAAATCAAGGAAATGCGTTGGCGGCTGTCTCAACGTGCAATGAACCACCTCAGGAATCATCCAACGTCCCAAATCGGCGGATCTATTTCGCATTGTATCGCGTGTCAGTTGACCGAACAGGAGCGGCTGGCACGCAAGGTGAATCAACAGGGTGACCATGTGATTTTTAACGGTTGTGAATTCGATACGGCGTCCGTAAAATCTGCCCGTCGCCGCTCATTGAACCGAAGCGGCACCTGCTTCATCCTCAGCAAAAATCGTGAAATCTCGATGAGCGAACTTCATCACGAGTGCGGCGTGGCCGCGATTTATCACCTGCCTGATACGGTCGTCAGTCCGTTGTGCCCCGGTGACTCGCCCGGCCTTGCTTCGACGCTGGTGCCTCGCATGCTGTTGGATATGCAGAATCGTGGTCAATTGTCTGCAGGAATTTCCCGATTCCATCCGAATCCTGGCAGCGGCCAGTTGATCGATACTCATCGCGATATTGGTAGCGTGCAGGAAGTTTTTCGCATGTCGCACAGCGGCAAAGCGGAAAGCCTGATGAACGAGTACAGCGGCCCCGCGGCGATCGGGCACGTGCGTTACGCCACCTGCGGAAAAGACGATCGCAGTTACGCTCAGCCATTTGAAAATCACCATTTCAATCGCAGGCAATGGTTCTCGTTTGCATTCAATGGTCAGCTTGCCAATTATCGTCAGCTTGCCGATGAGCTGTTGGCTCAGCGTGACAATCATCTCGTTCGCAGCACCGATACCGAAGTGCTGATGCATGAATTTTCACGTCGGCTGACCGAGCATCCAGATGAGTCGCTCATTGAAATGATGAGTGCGATTTCCAGGCGGTTGGACGGAGCGTGGTCACTGGCTTTGCTGAACGCAAAAGGCGATCTGTTGATTGCTCGTGATCCGTTGGGCATCAAACCACTCTGTTACGCCACCGACGGATCCATGTTTGCGGCGGCCAGCGAGAGCGTCGCGTTGCTGAATCTTGGCTATGAAAGGGAGCAGATCAAATCGTTGGCTCCGGGTCATGCAATCACCATTGTCGACGGTCAGATGAAGATTGAGCCCTTCACTGAAGAGCGTGGCCAGGCTCATTGCTTCTTCGAATGGATTTACTTCGCCAATGTTGCCAGCAAGCTGGACGGTCGCGGCGTTTATACGACTCGCACCGAATTGGGGCGTGAACTGGCGGATATCGAACGCGAGGCCGGGCTTATTCCGATCGACGAAGACACCATCGTTGTACCAGTGCCCGATACCAGCAAGGCCGCCGCCGACAGCATGGCGTTTCATCTGAAAGTTCCGTCTCGCGAAGGGCTGATCCGAAACCGATACAGCGGTCGTACCTTTATCGAATCCACTCAGAAAGCTCGTGCCCATCGAGCAAAAATCAAATACACGCCGCTGCGGGAGGTGCTGGAAGGCAAACGCGTGATTCTGGTTGAGGATTCGATCGTACGCTCCACGACGATGAAGGCGTTGCTGCAGCGGATTCGTGATGAAGGCCGAGCGAAGGAGATTCACGTTCGAGTTGCCTGTCCGCCGATTGTTGCCCCGTGTTACTACGGAATCGACATGTCAACGATCGATCAGTTGTTCGCTCCGCGTTATTACGCGCCGGGTGAGCCGCTGACGTTCGAGATTCAAGATCAGATGGCAGCCGATTTGGGCTGCGAAACTCTCCGATACCTGCCGATCGAATCGGTCGCTCGAGCAATTGGCATTCCGAAGGACGGGCTTTGTCAGGCGTGCATCAACTGCGACTATCCAACGCCGACGGGCGAGCGGCTCTATCAGATCGATCGCGAGGGATTCGTCGCCGGAAAAAAAACAGCGGATGGCCGCGCGTTTGACTCGACACAGGCTGCGAAGGTTTAGAGCCGACAAGTTTTTATTTGTCGTGTGCTTCGTCCGACTCTTGAAGCACCTGTTCCAGTAGTTTGGATAGACTGTTTGACGACGCAAAGCTTGAGATGAAATCACGTTCTGGTTGAGAGCAACGGATAAAAAGTTGCCGGAGATCGCGGCGGCTTTTGTGGCTTCCTTTACTGATCCAAATCAGTTTTGAAGCAGCCGCATCCTGCCTGCTGACGACAGGAAGATCAATGCCTTCAAAGACGGGCATTTTATTGGACCGGGTCAGCTCACCTTCGATCAGCTCGCGAGGGTAAAGGTCCAGTTTGAGGGACTCGACTGGGTCAAACAGCTGGAACATCTGTTTCCGTCTGATGGCGTCGGTCGCAGAGTCACGATCAAACATGAAGCCGGCTGTCGTAAATTCATCTGCCAGTAGGTCTGATTTTGTGAGTGATGATTGGTTCTCAATCACGACATCGATGTCCTGCGTCAGCCGAGGTTCTCCATACGCCGATCCAGTAACACCGCCGGTCAGATGGAAAGGGATTCCGTTGCGATCGAGGATCTTCACCAACTTCAGAACTGTGTTTTGAAAGGCACTAATCGGGAACATCGGCCAACATTCCCTCCAGCAATTTCCTCATGCCGGGTTCCGAGCCGTACATTCTCAACGCGACCAGCAATTTGACTCGCTCGATGCTCGCATCTGGGAATTCAAGTTGAACCTGCCGTCCGATGAACTCGCGAGACCAATTGAACATCTCCTGGCACCGCGCCACTTTCTCGGTGGGAGTCATGCGATCGATCGCGGCCTGATAAAGATCGTCGACGTAAGACATGCTGGGCCAAACGGTGAATCAGAAATGAGTTATGAACACCATCGTACGGCATTGAACTGCCTGATTCAATCGAGTGACGGTCAGCCCCTACGTCGGCTTGTGGAACTGAGACCGGAATACGTCGTGGTCGTGCTTTCTCATCCTGCGCTCGAAATGAGTTCGATAATCCATGTCGTGTTCGGCAGGTTTTTCCTCGACAGAATGAGGACCTGTCAAAAGGCTGTGTTCTTTCATCAGGCCGCAAGTTTCCTCGAAGTACTCTTCCACGTCGGTCCAGAAATGGAAGATGCCACCTGGTATCAGCACTCTCTGCAGGTCAGCAATAAACTGCGGCTGCATGACTCGCCGCCGACGATGACGTTCTTTCCACCACGGGTCTGGAAAGTAGACATGCACTGCAACCGCACACTCGTCGGGCAAAAAATCACGGAACATTTTCAGTCCGTCGCCCACCATCATGTGAGCATTATTGCGTTCGTTTTTGGCCAGCTTGTAGGCTGCGAACTTGCAATACTTGCGAGCGATTTCGTTGCCCAGAAAATTTCGCTCGGGCACTTGGCCTGATTCGTTCAACACGAACAAGCCTTTGCCACTTCCGACTTCAATTTCCAGATCGGCTGTCTGACCGAACAGCATTTGCGGATCGAAAGGAGCAGTCAGATCTTCCACATCGGACAGATGCCGGCTGAAGTCGATCGACGGATCAATCTTTGGAAGTGCGCGTCGGCCCATGAGTACGAGTTCGGAAGCGTTTTCAAAAAGATAGATACCGAAGCTTTCGGCAAAGAAAACACCTCACGCAAAGGCGCGAAGACGCAAAGATTCAAAACGATAGTCTTCGCGCCTCTGCGCCTTCGCGTGAGGCTATATTTCGTGAGACCAGCTTGTAATGTGGACTGGCTGACTATCTTGAACTATGGAGTCTTGATCTTCTTGTTCTTGATTTTGCGACCGCGGTTGTTGGCGGGGCGTTTGCCGTGGTTGGCTTTCTTGACTTTGTGGCTTGGCTTGGCCATGACGGTAACTCCTGAATTCGAGGTAATTTGAAGGGCAGAATACTACCAGCGATGTCGGGTCTGGAAAAGGTCTAACGTCACATCGTCCGCCGCGAATCCTGCAAAATCAGCCTCGACTGGTCAATTTGATCAAATCATTGAGCGTTTCTGACGCCTGGCCTCGGTCAATCGCTCCAGCACAACGGTCGGCTCCAATTGCCAACGAGTCTGCCAGTCCCGAAATCCACAACGCCGCGGCGGCATTGGCCACCACGATATCACGAGCCGGTCCCTGTTCGCCTGAGAGTACTCGCTGGATCATTTCCGCACTTTCAGGTGGATCTTCGACCTGCAACATCGCCATATCGCCGCGCTCGATGCCAAAGTCAGAAGGAGCGAACGAGCCATCGGTCACGACGGTGCCTCGGACTTCCGAAACATCCGTGACCTCGTCGATTGAGATTTCACCCAGTCCATCGCGAGAGTGAACGACGATCGAGCGTTCGGTTCCCAGTAAAGACAAAGCCTTGGCAACCAGTTCACGCGTTTCGCCTCGTCCAGCGCCAAGAACCTGATGCGGAGCCGCTGCGGGATTACACAGCGGCCCCAGCAAGTTGAAGATCGTCGGGTGTTGGAGGCTTCGACGGACCGTCATCACATGCTTGACCGAAGGATGAAAGAGCGGCGCGAAACAGAAGCACAGGCCAATCTGGTCCAGACACTTTTGAACGGTCGCGTGCGAGCATTCCAGGTTGACGCCAAGTTCAGCCAGAACATCGGCTGAACCTGTTTTGCTGGTCGACTTTCGATTGCCGTGCTTGGCAACGGCGGCTCCTGCTGAAGCAGCTACGATCGCTGCCGTCGTGCTGATGTTGAACGTGCCCGATTTTCCACCCCCCGTGCCACACGTGTCGACGATGTTTTCGCGTCGCGACTCGATCGGCTTCATGTGTTTCCGCATCGCACTGGCGGCACCGGCCAGTTCTTCGACGGTTTCTCCTTTTTCGTAAAGGGCGACCAGCAGATCGCGAATCTGATCGTCGGTGCTTTTGCCTTGCATGATCAGGTCGATCAGTTCGTCCATCTGCACCATGGATAGAGAGTCGCCGCGGCGGACGTGTTCGATGGCTTCAGTGATCATGATTGGCTTTGATAAGAGTCGTCGGACTATTCCAGGGATTGGGAATCACGTTCCAGCAAAGTGCTCGAGCAGACGCGTGCGTTTTAAGCAGATTCCGCAGCCGTCACATCCTGGCTTCAACGCAATCGCGAGGTCGGCTGATCATTGTTTCACTATTGTGACGCGGGATTGTCGATCATAGAATCACGGGTCTGGTGAATACGCCGCCCCGCGACGGGCGAAAACCTCGTCTTTCACCAACAGCTATCGTAACGCCTGACGTGAAAATGATCGAGTCGGCAACATTCTGGCGATCTCGCTGAGACCATCCGAAAAGTAACATTGCATGCCACACAAGGTCATTATTGATTGCGATCTCGGGATCGACGACGCGGTTGCGTTGTGCATGCTGCTGCTGGATAAGCAATTGGATGTGATTGCGGTAACCGCCGCCGAGGGTGTGGTGGCAGCCGATCAGGCAAATCATAACTTGCAGGCGATCGTCACAGAGATCGACCCCGAACGACATCCTAGGCTGGGGCTGGCTTCACCTGCCGAAGACGCGCCGCCGGTAGACACGCGATTTTTGTTTGGCGACGACGGTTTAGGCAACAGCGACCTGAAGGCGTTTCAGCGTCAGCATACGATGGCCTCCGACAAGTTGATTGTCGATTGTGCTCGGGCCCATCCAGAAGAGGTGACCTTGTTGTGTCTCGGTCCGTTGACCAACCTGGCAAGAGCTTTGCGACGCGAACCGAATTTACCCTCCATGCTCAGCCAGGTGATCATGGTGGGCGGCAGCCTGACCGCTACGGGAAACATTTCTCCGTGCAGTGAATTCAACTTTTACTTTGACCCGGTCGCCGCGAGAGAAGTGCTGGCGACTCGGATGACCAAATCGCTGATTCCGTTGGATATCCTGCGAGAGGTGACCTTCGGGTTGGACCTGATGGAAGAGCTGCCCGGCAGCGAAACGCGGGTCGGTTGGTTCTTGAAGCAGATTTTCCCATTTGCGTATCGCGCTTTCCGGCAGCGGCTGGGGCTTGAGCACATCACACTGAATGACGCCGTTGGCTCGTTGGCTTTAGTGGAGCGGGATTTGTTCGAATTCGAACAGATGGTTGCTGACGTGGAAACCGAAGGGGAAATGACGCGAGGGATGCTGGTGCTGGACCGGCGACGCGACTCGCGAGAGACGCCCAACCTTTCGATTGCGACCAGGCTGAGGACCGATGCCGCGTATCAGCAGTTGATCGACCGCCTGGTCATGGCTGGAAATCGATCTAAGTGATTTTGGTCTGCCCGCAGATGTGTCGGCTTACTCTCGACCGCGAAGCGTCTGCCGGTTGCCGATGGTGACGCGAGCCGTTTGCAGCACGCCCGAGCGATAAAGTTTGACATCCACGTTGCTGTCGATCGGAGTCAGACTGACTTTGGTGACCAGCTGGGAATCATCGATCACCATTTCGTTATTGAACTCAAGGATCACATCGCCAACCTGAATGCCCGCGTTGGCCGCTGGTGAGTCTGGAGTGACGCTGGAAACCAAAGCTCCATTGGCGTAGTCGAGGCCGAGTGATTTTGCTTTCTCGAACGAGTATCGGCCATCGAGTGAAACGCCCAGAAAACCGCGATTGACCTGCCCGTAGTTGATCAGATCTTCAGCGATTCGCATCACCATGTTGATCGGGATCGAAAATCCGATGCCATCGTTGCCTCCGCTGTTGCTGGCGATGGCGGTATTAATGCCGATCACTTCGCCGCGAAGATTGATCAGGGGCCCGCCACTGTTGCCGGGATTGATGGCAGCATCGGTCTGAATAAAGTTCTGGTAGCGAACTCCCTGCGGTCCCAGTTCCAGGTCATGTCGGCCCAAAGCGCTGACGATTCCATAACTGACCGAATGGCTCAGGCCGAACGGACTGCCGACAGCCACGACGAAGTCACCGATCTCCAGTTTCTTGCTGTTACCAAACCTCGCGGCGACCAAATCGGATTCTGCTAATGCAATGACAGACAAATCGGTCTGACGATCGTGGATCAGTCGACTGGGGTAGTGCAACCGTCCATCGATCTCAACGCGGATGTCACCGGGGCGGCAGTTCTCAATCACATGAAAATTAGTGATCACGTAAAAGCGACGACCGTACTCGATCACCACACCGGACCCGGCTTCTTCCACCATCACGGGACGTCGTGAGTCATCGCGACGTGAGGTCGAGCTGCTTTTCTGTTCCTTGCGTGCCTCGATGTGAGCGACGCTCGGTCGAACAGCCTTGATCAGACGTTTCAGAAGCGAGTAGTGACGTTCGGCCGCAGCCGCTTCGACTGCCAGATCACGATACAGCTGGTTTTGAGATTCGACACTGACCTTGCGTGCAGTCACCGTTTGGCCGGCAGTGTTCGCGGCGAGGAACACGCTCAAACAAGGTGCGATCAACAGTCCAGCGAGCACGTTCAGCCAGTTTGATCGTCGATAAAAAGTTGGCGAGTCAGCCATTGGTTGGGTCTCAAAGTGTTTTTTGCAGTTACCAGAGTAACGGGCTTGCCTTGCGTTTTCGAGCGATTGCGAAATCACAAGGAGAGCTTTCCGGTTTCGGGTGCGGCTTGTAGGGATCAGGAAAAGTTGGGGTCGAGATCGTTTGCCGAAAAATTCGGATCCAGCAGGACTGACCAGTCAACGACTGAGCTTGGTTCGATGCCTGCTTTTTCTGCAGCTCGTTTGCATTCGATGCAATAAGCGGCGTAGGGCAAGACCTGCAATCGAGCCTGCTTGATGCTGCGTTTGCATCCCTTGCATTTGCCAAATGTACCATCTTTGACTCGCTTGAGCGCTTCTTCGATCAGGCCAAGCTCACGAGTTTCAACCTCGGCCAGTTGAGAACTCAGTTCTCCCGAAGCACTCGCGCTGGCGAAATCGACAACGTCACCGTCGGAACGTTGACTCAGCTCTTTCAACAGGCTGTCGTCGCCGGTGACCGCCTGACGCAGAGCATCACGTCGCTCCGTCAGAACGTCTGCCATTTTCTTGATAAAGTCTTTGCGTGCCATCTGGGTACCGCGTTTTTTAAAATTGGATTTTCGAAGTCAGCCGTTTAACAACGGGATTCGCGAAACTATAGGACGCATTTGGCGATTCACGCTTATTTTTGGGAATAAGTCGGAATGTGGGACACTTGGGATCGTTCGTCAGGGCTACCAGGCGGAATCCGTACGGTCACGGTTGCATTTCGGCATCATTCGAATGAGCCACGATTGCTGCTCGCCTCGTTTCGATTTTGACCAGGTACGTAACCAAGTGCGGCCATGCGAAGTGCTCAACGCGTTTTGTTCCGAGGATGTGGTTCGGGCGTCCGATGACCGTGCAGCTGTGACGGTTATTACGGTCGCCCGACGATCGTGGTTCATTGTGGCTTTCATCAAACTCAAATCCGGCGATGTAGTTTGACGGCGACATAAGCGAAAGCTACATGCTAGTGCTCCGTGGAAAGCACCCCCAGAAATAATTCCCCCCCGATGACGAATCCCGATTTGTTACAGTCTGAAATGAATACTCAAACAACGCTCGAACCCGAAACCCAAACTGACGATCTCGTTTTACGATTTGTTGGAGGGAAAAACGAAGGCGATACCGTTTCGATAAGCACTGAGTGCTGCCTGCTGGGAATCACTCGTAACGCAGAGAATCAAGATTCGGTCCGAGATCAGTGTGCCATCTATCGAGGGTCAGCCGGCGTGGCGGTCCAAAGTCATGGCGCAGAAGTGTTGATCAATGGTGAGGCCAAGTCAGTTCACTGGCTGCAGGTTGGCGATCGTATCCAGCTTTCCACATCGAAGGCTGTCGAGGTCGTTCAGCTGGGCAGCGTCGGGGACGAATGTGAAACGACGGCAGACGTCGACTGTGATCAGGATCACGAGACAAACGAAGCCGCGTCTGCACCAGATTATTCAGTTGAACCGGTACCAGCTTGGGACGCGACGCCGGAAGCCGTTCAGAATGAAGTCGAGTTTGACGCTGGTTCTGACGCGGAGCCGGTTGCCGAATCCGTTGATGTTGCCGGTGATCGAATTGATTTCGTAAACGAAGAGTATCCAGAAGAGCACGTTGCGGAAAACAATCTGTTCAAGACGGCTGGTGAATTTGCAGTCGCAGAATCTGGGACGCTCGAGCGCGCTGAACGGTCAGCTGAGCAACCGCAAGAGCCTGAACCCACAGCGGAAGGCGATCTGGGGGGAGAGTTTGCAGCCGATGAGTTTCCAGGCGATCGTTTTGAATCCCTTGAAACCTCCGTCAACGAGCTTCGAGATCAGGCTGCCGATGTGGATCGGCGATTTGATCGGTTGGAGGACAGCCTGAGCGCGCTGACCGAGCATTTGGAAAACCTCGCGGCCAGCAGTCTCAGCTCCGCTTCGGTTGAAACGGAATCCGCTGCCCCGCAGGCTTTCAGCCAGCAAGCAGTGGGCGACACCTTTGCACCTGATGATTCCTTCACACCTGAGCCAGTGGATTCCTCGGTTAGTTTTGCGGCAGATAACGAAGCTGAAACTCAGTCGCCTGCAGCAGACGAAAATTATCAGGAGTCAATCGCGTCCTTGTTCAGTGACCTTGCAAAAGAAGACGAGGCTACCGAACGAAGTGGACCGACAGCTGAGGAAACACAGACGCCAGAGATCGGTTCAACCGATGAAGAACCGTTGGCTGAGCAGGTTCATGAACCATCTGAGATTGCCGGCATTGAGAGTCCTGCAACGGATGGACTTGAATCAATTGCGGAGGCTCTACAGCAAACTGCTTTTGAGCAATCTGCATCCGCCGTTGCCGAATCGGACCCAGTAGAAGAGGCGGTTTCAGCGATTGAGCTGCCACAGTCTGACAGCGAAGAGCAGACAACCGAACCCGAAACCAGCGATGCTGATCTTGAAGCGGCGTTTGCAAACGTCGCAGCTCTGGCATCGAATGTTGAACAGCCAACGGTTGAAGATTTGGCCGACAGCGTCGTAGAAACTGAACAGCTGGAATCCGCCGTCCTGTCAGATCCAGCTTACAATGAACCGTCAGAGGCCAGCGTTGAAGAGACCGAAGTCGAAACACCAATCGTCGAAACTGCCGCTGTAGTAGAAACCGAGGACGCTCTGCCCGCTGAAGTTCCGGTCGCTCCAGTTCATACCGAGAATCGTACGGAATCCGTTGCAGAGATTTTTGCTCGACTGCAGTCAGGTGGTTCTGCTTCGGACAACGTTTCTTCCGCACCTGAATCACAGCCAGCTGATGAAACAGCTTTTGAAGAAATCCAAGCCTCCGTTTCGGCAGTGCTCGAACAGGAAGTCACAGACGTGCCGACACCGATCGAGGCAACGGAAGTAAATTCACTTGAGCAGACAGCTTCGCCAGATCAGCTTGCTGAGCCAGTTTTGACAGAAGAACCCGAATCGGTTGAGCCGCTCGAAGAAGCCCGGCCTGCCGACGACGTGAGTTCCATCATGGATCGCCTGCGTGCAAGTATTGAAGAGGAGGAATCGACCGAATCGACAGTGGAACCCTCCGATCAGCAAACCGCCAATAAAGAAGATTCGGTAGACGATTACATGTCCATGTTGCTGTCCCGAATGAAAAATGATTCCGATCAGTCAGAAGAGCTGCCATCTCAGGTGTCTTCCTTTGTTACCCCGGCTGAGGAGCCACAAGTGAATCAGGAACCAACGGGTCCATTGACAGAGGAAGAGTTCATGCCTCGTCAAAAAGCTGTTCCAATCAAGTCACTGGACAAGATGCGAGAGTTGGCGAATTCAACGTCAAGATTTGCGGTGCAGCAAAGCGTTCGGGCTCAGCAGGAAGAGCGAAAGAAGAGCCTGATTCTGCAATCGTTGTCGCTGGGAAGTCTCGCGCTGGCAGGACTGATGTTTGCAACAAGAGCGTATACCGCTGGAATCGCTTTCTCAATTATCTTTGCTTTGACATCCGGATATCTGTTCTACGAGATTCTCCGTCCTGCCAAGACGGCGCAAACGAAGCGAGTGGTTGTCAACAAGAAGAGCACGGAGGCCGCAGAGCCAAGCTCAGAAGCAACCGACTGATTGCGTTTCGTCGCATCGGTTACAAGGAAGACTTGCGGTCAGATCATAGAAACGCTGTGTCACTCAGGCGAGGAGTTTTTTACGTGAAGCCTTTCTCACACAACCCAATCCGTAAGTGAGAAGCCGGTCCCTCGCTGACGCAGCGGGTTGTGATCGAATCATCATGCCGTGACGCAACGGGTTATGACGATGTTGGTAAAACCCCGTGATGCATCGGCGTGCCATCTTTATCGTTTCTGCCGAGCTTTCAGCATCAGGATCAAGACGAAACACGGGCTTTGGAAATTTAGAAACCGCGGTCGTTTTGAATGTCGGTGAAGTCGCGTAGTCGATAGCTCACGCCTGCTTCGTCGCAGACGCGACAAAACGCTCGCAAAGCGACACCGAAACCATCTGGGCCACTAAAACCGCCGAATTGTCCGCCGCCTTTTACGTGCGGCTCCATGTCGGCGAACACGCCGGGCACGCCACGGGCAGTCATCCGTTGGTGCAGCGTTGGCAGAAAATCGGCGATGTCTCTCATGATCGCCACGTGGCTGGAATCACCTTCGTCGGCCGGGACGAAGTGCTTGACGGCTTCTTCATCCACATGGTCAATCTTGCCGGCGGACTTGGCAGATTCTGGAACTTTGAAGTCCTTGATGTGAATCCAACCGAGGCCGGGCTTCATCACCACGTATTGTTGGAAGACCTCATCAGGGCTATAGCCCTGCATCACCAGGTTCCCACCGTCGAAAATCAAAACGCACCCGTCACGATTGATGGCGGAATGCATTTCTGCCAGAACGGGACCATTTTGGCCGACCAGATTCGCTTCGACTTCCAGACCGTAGGTCAGTCCGTGCTGATCGCAAACGTCGACAATCTGCCCAACCTGATCGGTTGCCTGAGCCACATGATTTTTCAATTCACTGCCACGCGGATGATAGAAGGAAAACCCACGTACAAGTTTTGATCCGAGGCGGTTTGCCAGGTCGCACGCGCGAGGGACGTCTTCGGCCAGGTATTTATCAAATGGAGTAAACCCTGTGGATGTGCCGTCATCAACGTCCAGAAGTTTCACTTTTCCGATGGGGGACCCCAAAGACGAAACCTGTAGTCCGTATTCATCCAGCTTCGCGATAACCGTCTCCAGCTCGGCATCATCAAGAGCCATTACATTCTTGATGCCGTTGCCCGCATCGACGAATCGAATCGACAGGTACCTCAGGCCGAGTGCCGCAAACGCACAAAATTGTTGATCGAGTGTTTTCTGATTGGCTGCTTCATCCGAAAATCCAGATAACAACAGGGAGGGTGAGTCAGACATGGTAATTGAAGTTAGCTAGGAACAGATCTCAGGTTTGGTTTTGTATCCGACTTGGATACTCACGACGTCGCGGTGTATTCGCAAGTGATCACCGAAGAAATGCCTCCGCGAGGCGTGAACCTTGCGGTCAACTTGGCCCGGCGAGGTTGGGCAACGGCGACGAAATCATCCAGAATCGTGTTGGTCACTTTCTCGTAGAAGATGCCTTCATTGCGGTACTGCTGCAGGTACATCTTCAGACTTTTCAGTTCGACGCAAATCTTGTCGGCAACGTACTCAAACGTCAAACTGCCGAAATCGGGTTGGCCTGTCTTGGGGCAAACCGACGTGAATTCGGGACATTGAATCTCAATCAGGTAGTCACGGTCTGGGAAGGAGTTCTCGAAAGTTTCCAGCGTGTCGCGAAAATTGTTGCTCATCGGTATATTGTTGGGGCTCTTTAGCTGAGAAAAACAGGCCATGGGTAAATTTATCAACCCCTTGTGTTGGCACTGAAGTCTCCCAAGATAACCCATCACACTCGACTCGACAGCCCGACATGTTGATTTCCGAAATCTACCAGTCGCGGCAGGGTGAGGGATTGCTGACCGGAACCGACAGCGTTTTCATTCGCACCAGTGGCTGCAACCTGCGATGCGATTTCTGTGACACGCCTTTCACGTCCTGGTCGCCCGAAGGTGAAACGATGTCCGTCGATCAAATCGTTGGTGTGGTGGACGCGGAACACTCGGCCGATCACGTGGTGATTACCGGCGGAGAGCCGATGCTTCCTCGTGACATGCCTGACTTGTGTGCCGCATTGTCGCAGCGAGGCAAGCACATCACGATTGAAACGGCAGGGACCTTGTTCAAAGAATTGGACTGCGACCTGATGTCGATCAGTCCCAAACTGAGCAATTCAACGCCGCCAGTCAGCAGGGCAGGGCAGTGGACCCAGCGGCATGAACAGAGTCGCTTTCGTCCAAAGGTTGTTCGGCAGTTGATGGATCGACACGCCTATCAACTGAAGTTTGTGGTTGATCAACCGGCAGACATTGAAGCGATCATCGACTACCTTGATCACGTACGGCCGGTGCTTTCAGATCGTGTCTTGCTGATGCCTCAGGGGACAGACGCCGCGGCTCTGGCCGAAAAAGAGAAATGGCTCGATCCGATCTGCGACCAGCGTGGTTTCAAGCTCTGCCAGCGAATGCATATCCAATGGTACGGTAACACTCGTGGCACTTGAGCACTCGCGGCACTCGTGGCTGAGGCACGCTTACTTTTCCTGAACCCTGAACACTCAACCCTGAACACTCTCTATGCGTGGATTTGGATTTTTACTGTTTGTGCTGATGACGTTCTGCTGCTGGGGCATCTACGGCCCAGTGCTGCATATTGGCCAGGCGGAAATGGCGGGCGAGCCCGGCAAGCTCAGTTCATTGCGGCCGTTTATCTGTGTGGGTGTTGCCTACTTTCTGATCGCAGTTGCGTTTCCATTGGTGGTGTTGAAAACGAAAGGAGAGAACGGCAATTGGACGACCGGAGGAGCTATCCTGTCGTTTCTGGCAGGAGCGGTTGGGGCTGTTGGCGCATTGGGGATCATTCTGGCGTTCAAGTTCCAGGGGAAACCCGTTTATGTGATGCCGCTGGTGTTCGGGCTGGCTCCGATTGTGAACACCCTGGTCACGATGCTTATGGCTCGGACTTTCAAGCAGGCTTCGGCTTTGTTTTATATGGGGATCCTGATCGTTGCTTTGGGGGCAGCCGGAGTGCTGACCTACAAGCCGAAGGCAACCCATGCGGCCCACGATCAGCATGAAGCAAAGATTGTCGAAACAACTGGCACAGAATCTGTCGCCGGGGAAGACTCTGAGCCGGAACCTGTTCTCGCGGAAGTGAAAGGACCGACCAAAAATTCGTTTCTGATCGGCCTGTCGATTGCGGTGACCGCCTTGTGTTGGGGAGCCTACGGGCCCGTGTTGCATAAAGGTCAGGCTCGCATGAACGGCAGTCGACTTCGTCCATTTCTGTGTGTCGGTCTGGCGTATTTTGCAATCGCAGTGATTGTGCCGCTGTTTCTGTTGGGCACGTTTGAGGAGCCGGGCGGGTTTCAAAACATTGTAGGAGTCCTGTGGTCGCTTGCCGCTGGAGCTGCCGGCGCGATTGGAGCCTTGGGTATCATCTACGCGTTCAACTTTGGAGGCAAACCGATTTACGTGATGCCATTGGTGTTCGGTTTTGCTCCCGTGATCAACACATTTACCGAGACAATGACCAAAGGCTTGTTCGGTCAGGTTTCCACCATGTTCATGGTCAGTCTGTTGATGGTGATCGCGGGAGCAGTCATGGTGCTGGTGTTCGCTCCACGAGGAAAACCACCTGTGAAACCCACCGTTGCAACGGCCAATGGTTGAGTCGGTCGATGAAGTTTGAAGTCGAAACAAGACGACGATCTTTTTAGAACGCGGAGGCGCGGAGAACGCAGAGAGTATGGACACATTTGTTGCTCTGCGTATCTCCGCGCCTCCGCGTTTCCAAACTACTCATTGCACAGAGCTAACAACGGACCAACTCGATAATTCGATATTCGTTGAGTGACAACCATGACTGACGAAGAGAAAGTTCTTGCGATTGATGACTTACTCAGCCATGTCTGGATGGTCCGCACGTTTCTGAAGCACTGCGAGGAAGCGGAAGAGGACGATGAACTTCGCGAAGTCCCGCGAGCGTTATACGACTACATGCTGGCTCTCGGCCCACCGCTGCGAGACAAAGACTATGCGAAATATCTGAAGCAGGCGAAGAAGAAACTGAAAAAGCTCAACAACGCGGTGGAGTTGTTCAACGAAATCCAACCCGAGATTTCATCGCACACCAATTTCCAGATGGCGGCCCAGTCGCTGAGGATCGCAGTCCGGCAAGTGACCGAAATTCTTGTTGATTGACCCTTATCAGTAGTTCTTTGACGAACCGACTAATTCGGACTTTATTGCCGGAACTTTCTTGACATTGCGCGACCCCCCCCCGGTAGAGTCATGAGGGGCTTTTCAGTTTGATTGGCATTTGTCTTTGCATCGGTGTTATTCTTCAGGGTGAGGCGTTGTTGATGATTTGGCACAGGAATCTGAAAAGCTGGTGCTTGTTCGTTTTTCACCTCTTGGTGTTTTCGCTTCTGATTTTTGTTCCGACTGGCTTCAGCCAGTTAAGGGTCCTGAATGACGTCTTTGAGGATGGAACAGACGATCTTGAAGAAGTCAATGGAGACGATACAGAGCAGATTCGCGGAGCCCGCTACGATCGATTTTACGGAGCGACATCTGGAAGCTGGATCGGCGACGGATTTGACTGGTCCGGCGTCGGGAAAGCAGATTTGATGAACGCGAGGTGGCGACGATGATTGCCCCGAGTTTTTTCCTCAGTGCAAAACACACCTATCGTTCTGGAAACAACGTAAATGGTACCGGTCGGACACTCAGTTTTCGCACCAGCGATGATAGGACCGAAGTTCCCGTCACGAGGACAACAATTGATGGAAATAATTTCGATGTCAACACGGATCTTTGGCTGGGTGAATTTGGCCAGCCGCTGCCGGCTGGCTTTATCACCTATCCGATATTCATCACCGAAGATCCGAATGACCTTGCCGGCCGGGAGATTTTCATTTTTGGTTGGAGCAAAGCCTGGCCTCAGTTTCGAAGTGATCCAACTGACAGCAGCACGATTGACGAAAGTCTTCAACAGAGAGTTGGTAAAAACAGAATCGAAAGTGTTAACCTGACAGAAAACGACCTGAATACGTTCACGTTTACGATGGATGCATCAATCGCCGACGTAACAGGACCTGATGGCATTGGTGATGGTATCATCGATCAGTTGGACGCGGATGTACTGAACGTGAATCTGGATATCAACGATCCGGTATTCCCATTCGGGTATCTGGAGGGGAATCTCGAATGGGGGGTTTTTGATGGTGCGGCACCTCCCGCAACTTTGAATGTTGTCGATACGGCAGATGTTGTCGATTTCACCGTCGAGATAATAATGACCGGTGGAGCAGTGGATTTTGGTAACTCAGGCTTACAGGTTCTCGAACCAGGAACCACTGGTGGGTTTGGATGGGACGAAGCGGTGACGCGAGGTGGAGATTCAGGTGCCCCAAGTTTTACATGCGTCGAGACGACGAACGATCTGGGAGAGCCTGTCAAGCGAATGGCATTGATTGGGACCCATTTCAGGGTTGGTTTGGACAATATCGCCGGTGTGCCCCTGGCGGATATTAGCCAATGGATTCACGATCGCTCAGCAACCGAGCAGCCTTGTTTCGTAAGTCACAGTAAAAAAGTAATCCTCGGCGAGCAATCTTATGAAATTCCGGTATTTCTTGCGGATAACCTTGGACCCAGACGTGTATTTGGCGATGTCACAGGTGACTTCAAGCTGAACAAGGATGACATTCTGGCTATGGAGCAGGAAGTCCGATCCCATCAAGACGCAGAGGCTGCCAACGCGAGCTATCCTTACAATTGGGGCTTTGACCTGAACAGCGATAACCAGATCAACATCGAAGATTTTGTGGTGTTAATGGAGAAAGGTTTCAAAACCAGCCGGGCTGATTGTGCCACGTACACGCCGGGTACACCCGGTATGTCAAGTGTAGTAAACGATGGTCCGGACGGAATCGTGAATGTGTTCGGAGAAGGGTTTCGATACGCCAGCAATTCAGGGCTCTCGGATCAACGTTTTTTTGACG
>CAYXWX010000012.1:66792-69319 GCA_964468915.1 uncultured Pirellulaceae bacterium | reverse complement strand
GCTAGCTGGGTTCGTGGTTGCTTTCGTTCTTCTCAGACGCGACAGCAGGAGAACACTGTAAAACCTTAACGATGGCGCCAGTTCTCTTGAAGATTCAGATCATTTCGATCCGAACCGACTAATCGGAACAGGCTTTCTCGTCCGTTTATCGCGGTCCGCACGTTCGTGAAGTTCCGGCTTGACCCAGGCTTGCCAAAACTGCTGGCAATCAAATGACAGACATGGAGTTGTCAAAATGAGTTACATCGTCGCCATTTTTCTTGTGTTCGCAGGAATGCTGATCCGTCATTTTCTTTCCAGTGGCGATCGGGCGGGTGAAGAAGAGGCTCGGCTGTCCCTGACACGCGAGAATGAAGAACTTCGCGGGAAGGTCACGGAACTGACGAACAATTTCACCAACCTTGATGCACAGTGCTCGCGACAGAAAGGGCAGCTGAACGTTCTGCAGCAACTATGTGACGACTGGTCGACGACTCGGGAACAAAACGACCGGATTCGGGCTCAATTGGAAATCGATCTCTCGGATCAGAAGATCCACACAGACAAGATCTGCACCGAACTTGAGTTGGAGAAGCAAAAACGAATCACGCTTGAAGACCAGCTTCACAGTCACTCGCAAGCCAACATCGAAAAGCTCACCTCGCTGGAATCACGATGGCGTAAGCAGCACGTGGAAGTGGAATCGTCGCTGCTGCAACGGCAGGCTGATCTGGCGTCCAAAACGTCCGAAAATGAGCGGCTTTCAACCCAGCTGCACCAATCCCAGGCTCGCGTCGCAGAGCTTGAGTCTCAGATCAAGATCAACGAGCGATTGCTTGAAACAGCACAGAAGAACGCCAGCGGACTTGAGAAGGAATATGTGACGCTGGAAACATCCATGCGTGAGAGCAGCTCGCTGCTCAATGATGCTCGTCGCCAATGCGCCGAAGCAATGTCCGTGAAACAGGTCGCCGAGGAATCACTCGAAGTCTTCAAACAGCAACAAGAGGAACTTCAGGCCGAGTATCATGAAGTTCGTAGTCGTCTGAAAGCGGCAGAAGAGGTAAGTCGGCAAAACGAATCACTTAAAGAATCCATTGTCGGCGTTCGCCAGGAACTGACGCGTGTAACCGAACAGCGCGACGAGGCGATGGAAAGTTGCCAGTCACAAGCAACCAAAGCAACCGGTCTGCAAGCCAGAATCGACAACCAGGAAGCGACCATTCACGGTCTCCGCGACAGCCGAACTGAACTTGCCAACACAGTGAAGCAGAAAGAGCTGGTGAACGCTCAGTTGGAAGCTCAGCTTGCCCAAAAATCGGCGGATCTTCACGCTCAATTGAAATTGCAGGCTGAAACGCTGACACAGCAGTCCCATCAACAGGTCTCAAATCAACGACGTCAACGAGAAGCGTTGGAATCTCAACTGGCACAACATGACGAATCCCTCCATCGCTTGACCGCCGAACGAGACGCTCTGGCAGATCAACTGTCGGAAGTAAAAACGCAGCTGGTTCGAGTGACAGATACACTTTCCCAGCGGGAGCAATCCATTCAATCGCTGGAAGAGGAAGTCGAAGAAGTTGGTGTGATGCAGGTCCGGGTTCGCGAACTGGAAGCGTTGCTGCAACGTCGCGAATCAGAAATGCAGAAGCTGAACGTGAGCTCAGAGGAAGCGGATCTGCTTCGCGATCAGTTTTCCAACCTGCAGGATCAATATGCGATTGCACGCCGCCGACAATCCGAACTTGAGGAGAGCCTCGCTCAGCTTCAAGGGGAACGACAACAGGACCAGATGGCCGAAGAAGCCTACCGTGGCGAACTCGAGCAGTTCCGCAGCAAGTTGGCCGCAAGTGCGGACACGATCCGGACTTTGAGGCGTGAACGTGCAGCGGTACTGGCACGACTGGCCAACTATCGTACGATCGTCGAGCCCGAGCGTTCCGTGATTTCGTTCACTCAGGCAATGGCCATTCAGAAGCAACAGAATGAATCTTACGACGAAGAATATGGTGGCCACACAACCATTCACTCGAAACGCGGCTTGATCTACGTGTCGGAGCCTGATTCACGAGACGACTTGAAACGGATCTCTGGAATCGCAGAAGTTCTTGAAGCGCGCTTGAACGATTACGGCATCTATACGTTCAAGCAAATCATGGAGTGGTCGCCCGAGTCGATAGAAGAGTTTTCCAACCTTTTGACATTCCGCGAACGAATTCAGCGTGACGCTTGGCAGGATCAGGCGCGGTACTTTTACAATCAAAAGCACGCGAACATCGAGAGATCTGCGGCGTAACCCGAAGTAGTCGCGACAGCAGAGATCGTCCGGCACGTCTTTGAATCTTCGCGCCAAAAATTTTATCGAGCCCCATCGGCGTTGTGATCTTGTAGCCGGGGCCTTGCACATTTCGGGCAGCGCCGTTGGTAGTAGCGGCTTTAGTCGCTTCTTTAATAATCCCAAAAGCCAAAAGGCTTTACAGCGAACCGAGTCTCTAAAAAGATCACAACCCCATCCGGGGCGAATGAATGGCCACCGCAATGGAAG
>CAYXWX010000012.1:0-66692 GCA_964468915.1 uncultured Pirellulaceae bacterium | reverse complement strand
CCATCCGGGGCGAATGAATGGCCACCGCAATGGAAGGCCGTATCTTGACTTCGCCTTCATCCGGGGGTGGTGTCGGGTGACGGTCAACGGTCTCGGGGTTTTCACCCCGAGCTATCGACGCGAGCCCCATCCGGGGCGAATAAATGGTCATCGCAGATGAACGGCCGTATCTTGACTTCGCCTTCACTTCATCTGGGGTAGTGGAAGCTGACGCTTGCAAAGCACGAAAAACGTGCTCATTCTCTGGGCGCTGATCTCCTGTTTGAAACTTTACGGGCTATTCGGGCTGTTCCTGCTACAGAATACATACCGCTGGTAATCATGAAACTGGCGGTACCCCGCACGACAGTCGATCTCGTCTTCTGGATCACAACGATTCGAGCAGAAATCCTATCTGCAATCCGTCCCGCCTGATTCAATCGGAGCCCTTCGATGATTAATAAACTCACCGCCAGTCTGGCGCTGACCGCTTGTGCCCTGCTCGCCTTTCATCCCACCCACGTCAACGCTGACGTCATTTCGACTGGATTCGCCGGGGGCAACGGCCAGTCAGGAAATATGTTTGATGTCAACATCCTTGCAGTGATGGGAATCGAGATCTCACAGTTCGATCTGAACCTCGATCCGGGGAACTGGGACATCGAACTTTACACCAAGCCAGGAGCCTACGGCGGCAGCGAAACAACGCCGGGAGATTGGACGTTACTGGAGTCCATCACGGGATTGACGAGTGCGGGTGAGAACGTCGCCACCGCATGGGACGTTTCAGATTTTACGATCGGTTCCGGAGCTCACGCGTTTTATGTGAACGTCACAAGTGGCCCGGGATTGAATTACACCAACGGTTCGGCAGAGGGAAGCCTGTTGGCCTCGAATGCGGATATTGAGATCTTCGAGGGAATTGGAAATCAGGCAAACTTTGGTAATCAGTTTCGCCCACGTAACTGGAACGGAAACATTGTGTACGAACCGGTTACCACCGCCATTCCCGAGCCAAATTCAGTCGTTACGTTAGCTGGAATCTGCCTCGTTTTTTCAGGACTACGACGTCGCCGAGTTTGATCGGGACGGAGCACAAAGGCTGCGTAACCAAAAGGCACCATCTGAGATCAATTGAATGTACCCGCGATCAGGATTGGATGCTCAGATCGAATTCCTCAGCAAAAACCTGATCAAGTCGATCAGAATCCGTTGCTGCGTCGACAACCTCGTTCGACACGTCTGTTTTTCCATCGGGCAATTCTTTGGCGCCAGCTAAGGTCGGGATTGAGTCTGTGTCAGTTGCTGCATAACGAGCCTGGTCATCCTCTTCTTGGGTAGACGGCTGCCAGGGACGGTTCGCCTGCGTGAGCACGACGGGCTGAGAAACAACGGCACTACTCGTTTGCTGCGGCATCGCAACAGTGAGTCCGCTGGACGCGAAGGCAACTGATGCATTCGCGGCCTGTTCCGCGCGAACATTCTTCCCCAAATTCGCCACGAATATGAATCCATCTCCGATCGCGGGGCTGGAATCGATCAGGTCGACATCACCGTCACCGTCGAAATCTCCATCTGCCCAGGTCATACCGCTTGATGTGCCGAGGTTTTGAACCAACTTGAAGCCGTCAACGAGAATATCGACGTCTCCATCCAGGTCAGTGTCTCCTGGGATCGCAACGTACAGTTCAACGTTGTAGTTGCCGCCCGGATTTCCATTTTCATTCCCGTCAAGCGATAAACCGCTGGATGCTCCTTCGATAGCATTGGCAGCGAGGACAACTGAGTAGAATGCGGGTTCCAATTCCGGCAACGCGGAAAAATCCCAAGTTGCCGTTTGATTTTGTGAATCGTAGCCAAACGTGATTCCGCTCAAATCTACTGGAGTGCCCCCGATCGTATCGTTAAAAAGTGAAAGCGACGCCGCTGACAAATCAACGTCATCACTGAATGAGACTTCAATCGTCGTCAATAGATCCGGTCGCACGGGGCTGCCGCCATCGCGTACGAAATCAACGACGGTCGGGGGAACTGACGGAACATCGACACTTCCCGGGGAAGGTTGATCACCAACCCATTCGTTTTGATCGTTTCCATTACGAGCATTTGCAACTCGGTTCAAGCTATCGCCGCCACCATCTGTTTCGAGCGCTGCGGTCACATCGTCATAAATCAGCTCGTCGACATTGACATGGGGAATATCAGTCGGAGCATCCACCGTTGGATCATCGGGGCTTTGCAACGAGACCCGACCAAAACCATTCGAAAGAGAGCCACCGCTCCATGGCCCGGCAAAAACGCCGCCCGTGATTCCGTAATGAGCACGAAATGCGGCAACCGCGTTCGCATCGCTCGGGTCGAACGACACCACGATGATCGATTCGTCTTCTACCAACACCGACGACGAGAAATCCAAATCGACTTCGCCTCGAATTCTCCACCCGTCCAGATCAATCGACTCGGAGGTCGGATTGTAGATCTCGATAAACTCCAAATCGTCATCGCGAAATGTGGAAACGGCTGCCAGTGCTGCTGAATTCGGGTCGGCCGGATGATAGTTCACTTCTGAAATAATCAGCGGCCCGGCTTTGCCCTGCAAGTTTTCAGACCCAAGCGTCGTCTGATCCAGTCGAACCAACCGTCCATAGCCATCATCCAGGCGGCCGATACTCTCGCCCGAGAAAGTCGCACCAAACTCGACCGAATCTTCAAAACTGACAGACAATCCGGAAGCCGTCGTCAAAAGTTGCGTAAGGAAGATCTGATTACGGGAAGAACCCTTCAGCGCGAAATCAAGTACTCCGGGATTCTGTGGATCAGGGTTGAAGTCAGACTCATCAAAAACGACAAACCCCATCGCATCCACGACTGTTCCAAAAGGAATTTGAAACTTGATCAGTTCGTCTTTGGAATCACTCAGGTACCAGCCACTGATGTCGATCGCCTGATCGGTTGAATTGTAAAGTTCAATTGAATCGACTTGGGGCAGGTCGGTGTTGGCCAGCACTTCGTTAATAACGACCCCGGACGCAAGTCTGCCAGCGGATCCGGGATTGCCCGTGAATTCCCAGCTGGTTTGCCAACGGTAGGGTTTGTTCAGCTGGTCCGCGGGAGTCGCCGCTGGGTCAACCAGTTGTAAACTTGGGCCAACTCCATCCGCCGCAACCGGCCACGGGTCTCTGTCGTTGTACGTAAAGTCCAGCAGCGTTTCGCCCGCGGCTGTTTCAAGCCGAATTCGTTCGCCTCCGTTAGACAAACCTCCTGCGAATTCTCCCAGAATCAAACTTGGATCGACATTGGGATAAGCTGCTTCAAAAGCGGCCGCATCATTCACCACCAAGCCGTACTCTTGCGGGCCGAGAGAATCAATTGCGTTAAACTGAAAGACAGAACTTGGTCCGTCCGTGATTTTAACGCCGCCGAGATCGATGGTCGTCGCAGTGGCCCCCGACGTGATATTCTGGATCTCGATGTATTCGACTCCAGAGTCCCTGGAGTGATACTGAATCTCTGTCACCCGAAGGTTTTCGGCTGAAGCAGGCGTCGTCGGCACGACCAGATCCGCAACTTGCAACGCCGACCACGTCCCATCACTGCCAAGCGTTCGAGCCTTGAGCGTCAAGGATTCGTTGATCACAACGGGTGCGGATGCTGCCGACGCGATACTCACCACAAGCTCCGCATCGAACGAAATATCGCTGCTGGTGACGGGACCGCCCTGATCACCTGCAAACTGATGGAGTTCAACGGCAAGCGTGTTGCTCGCGCCGGGCAACAGTGCACTCACGGGAACATCAAACTCGATAAACGCTGACTCTCCCGCTGCTGAGATGAAAGTAGACGCCGTCGTGTTGTAACTGATGGGCCCACCGGGAAGGTTGTCTCTGGCGATTTCTGTCCCGTTCAGATAAACCACAATTCCATCATCTCGCACAACGCGAAGTTTTACCGAAACAATGTCACCCGTCGGCGCTGTAAACTGCTTTCGAAAATAAGTGGTTGGATGCTTGTCATTCGGATCGCTACCAAAACTGAGCACCGTTTGTTCGTCGCCATCACCATAGCCCAGCTGAGCGTCGCCCTCACTCCAAGCGCTGTCGTTGAATCCCGGAGATCGCCAGGCCGTTCCCAAGTCGGTGCCCGTATCGTTGTACCGCCAATTCGAACCCGCAGGCACGGCGTTGACATTGGTCAAGGAGCCTTCAAATGACACGGCATTCCCATTTACGGCACCTCCGACAAGACGCGGATCGCTTCCATCGGTCGTGTACCACACCGTACCCTCGCTGGACGATGGGATGATGTTGGCGCCTGATGCCACGTTTCCGCCCGCAGTGGGGGCTCCATCCAGTAGAAAGACCGGAGCGTCCAAATCAGGAAACAGTGGCGCTTCAACGACGTTGTTGTAAGTGTCGTTGGACGTTTTCAGACGCAGTTCTGTGTTGCGAAACTGATTCAGTAACACGTTCGTTCGAATGGGAAAGAAGTTGTTGCGAATATTATTGATCGCGTTGACCCAATCACTTTTCAATAGAGGATTGGAGCGTTTCGAGTCTCCCCATCGAACGGATTCCCCGATGATCGCCTGATCAATTTTTGCGGCTTCCGCATCCAGTCTGGCAATCTGAGTTTCGGCGGAAAGCGGTCCTCCATTGAAAAACGCGGCCTGGACGCTGTCGGCAAAACGGATCCGATATTCCTCGTTCGCCATCAGCTGTTGATGCAACCACTGAGGATTGAAGTACCTGTTTCCGTTGTCAAAATTCGGGTGATTGAAAGGCCCATTTCGATTCTCGTTGACGTTCAACAACGTATGCTCAGAATCGTGAGCGAAAAACTTGAATCCTTCGTTTCCGTTGCGGTTTCGAATGGTGTAGTAGTTATTGACCCGTTCGTTGTTGCCGAAATTACTGATCGGCGCGTCCAGATTTCCACCAGACAGCACAATCATCATGTAGGTAATCAGGTTATCAACGTCCAACAGGTTTTCGTAAGACGGATTGACCGTCCCATCGGGATTCAACCCCTGGGCTTTGTAGTAAGCGGCGTTGTCAACGAAAGCTGGCGTCACACCGTCAGCCGCACGAGCGTGAGCTTGTTCGGACAGTCGATGGTAAGCAAGAAGGTTGCCGTCGGTTGGATTGCTGGCCGTCCATTCCGCTTTGATGACATCATAATCATCGGGTTCACCCCCGAAGTAGCTGGCGGCAAAGTTAGCCTCCGCGCGTTCCTGAGTTTGATACAGTCCCCAGTACTGCCCGTTCAAGTACAGATGCAACCACGCGCTTCGCGTGTAGGGCTGACCGAGGTCGCGTTGGGCGTACCGAGCCAGCACGTCCTGCACAAAGTTATTCCGCGTGTCGGCACTTGAACTCCACGAGTAGTTTTGTGCGGTCCGAAGGTCAATCTTCCGAAACTGGTCAACGCCTTCATCGCCGTGGATTGGATACTCAAGCGTCGACTGACCATATTCGCTGCGGAAGAACAATCGAAACGAGCTTTTCGGATTGAAGTCGTTCCGGCTGAAGCCTCCTCGAACCCTCAATCCAGCATTGATCTGGAATCCCTCGGCTCCATCGGGATTGATTAACTCAACCGATGCGGGCCTTTCCCAGTCTCTGCCATCTTGGGTTGCATTGGAGTAGATTCCTGTGGTTGGATCAAACAGGTTATCCAGATCTGTCGTGATCGACCAGGTTGGGATGGAAAGCAGCGCGTCTTTCACGGCCTGCTCTCCTTCAATGGCAATCACTTGCGGGTCCATGCCATAGTCAACGTCCTTCCCTCCCCAGAATGAAGGCCAGCCCGCGGGCGGAGATTCGTCGTTGGACTGCTGAAGTACATCGTCCAGGAACAGATAAGTTCGGGTCACCATCGGTGAAGGAATGTAACCGTCTTTCAACGCAAACGCTCGCACGTTCACCGATGAAGGGATCGGCAACGAAGTCGAATAATTGAAACCATTGGTTTCGGTGGGTGTGCTTCCATCAATGGTGAAACGAATGGTTGCCCCGGGCGTTGACGTTGAAAGTTCCAGTGGAAACTGTTGATCGTAAAATCCAGCTTCCACGCTTAAGGTCACCGGAGCCACAATCCCCTCAAATTGCTCTGAGTTTGCTTCGCCAGGTGTTGGGTTGGCAAAATAGCCTTCGACCACGGGCTGAATCAAAGACGGGTTGCCACTGGATGTGAATGCCAGACCGTAGGAGATGTCCGTCTGCTGAGCCGGATACTCTCCGGCTGCGCTATCGAACTCAGACACGACGTTTTCCTGAGAATCAAACAGCCCCAGGTACTCGCCCGATGCACTCAGTTTGAAGCCGGTATACAGGTCGTTTCCAATGGCAGGATTCGAATCGTCGTTGGCGAATACCACGAGGAAATCGTTCGGTTGCAAAACAACCGAGGGGAACGTCCATTTGGTTGGCTCACTGAGATCGTCGGTCAGTGAGAACCCGGAAAGGTTTCCAGCAGAAGTGCCCGCGTTGTAAATCTCGATCCAATCGCTATCGTTCCCGTTGTCGTCAACCAACGTGTTTTCGTTGGAAGCCTGGAACTCCGTGATCAAGAAATCGGCCGCAAGAAGTTGACGCGACTCCAGTACCTCATAATTCATCGACAGACGTCGAGCATCACGAACCGACCGAACTGAATTTGCCGACGATGACGATGACTTGGTGAAACGCTTGATCATGGGCAAGAACTCCATTCACATCCCAGGGGACGGTTGAGTTATTTGTGACGTCACAGGTGGCTACAGACCAGCCACGAACGGAGATATAAGACTGCGCAAACCGTTCGCTACGGGAAGATCATTATACGTAATCAGTATGCCAACGCTCAAGCTGAAACCACTGAAATGCGTGGCTTTGCGCAAATTCGAACTGGATTGGCCACCCATTCACAGACCGATGTCGCGAATCTTTGAAAGTTGTCACCTGCAAAACTTCGTTCTTCACGTCGAAGTTTCGTTTCCACAATTCAGGAACTCGTATGGTGACGCCGTTGAGTAAGAGCACTCCAATAACATCGCAACCCAAAGCGTGACGGTGTGTTGATTAAGTGCCAAACATAATGTCGATGGAAAAACCACAAACCGCAACGTGAGTGAGGGACGAAGGTTCACTCGCTGACACAGCGAGTTGTGATTAAACCAACACGCCGTGGCGCAACGGGTTGTGATGACGTGTGCAAAATCCTATCACGTTTCGGGTGTTGAATTCTGAATCAACATGATTGACTGAAAGCTGATTCACTCGAAAAAAAAACGAAAAAAGCGAGCTGGTCAGGTGCCAACTCGCTTGATGAATTTCAAATTCTGATAGCCGGGAAGAGAGAACCGGCCAAATCGTTACTTTTTCTTGGCGGTCTTTTTCTTGGCCGAGTTGTAGTTACCACCAAATTTCTTCTTGAACTTCTCGACGCGGCCCATCGTGTCAACAAACTGCTGCTTGCCGGTGTAGAACGGGTGCGAAGCGCTGGAGATGTCCACGAAATAAACTGGGTACTCGTTTCCGTCTTCCCATTTGATGGTTTCTTTGGTGGGAATCGTTGAACGGGTAAGAATCGCGAAATCCGCAGTCTTGTCCTTGAAAACGACTGGTCGATAGTTGGGATGGATGTCAGATTTCATCGCAATTCACTCAAAACGAGGGTTCATGAACTATTTCGGTTATCTCAATCGAGCCGCAGATTGTAGTCAAATCCGCGGCAACGGAAAACGGGGAACCCAACGTTTTTCGGCAATTTCGGGGTGAAACGTGACCTGAACCCCGGGCGAAAACGTGCCAAACGTCAACAAATCGCTCCCGGCGGTCATCCCCGGAGCCTAAAGACTGGGTCGATCAGTCCTTTTTGTTCCGCCGACGGGCGTTCTTTCCTGGCCGTTGCCGACGCCTCTTGCCTTGAGTAGCCGCTGCGTCTGTCGAGTCCGAGTTACCCGACGACGCGTGACCCTTGCCTTCGGAACGTTTATTCGACGCAACCGTTTTCTTTCTCTGTTGGCCCGCTCTCTGACCTGAACGCTTCCCGCTTGAGCCACCTTCGCCTGACGAGCCCGGGCGACTGGACCGCCTGCGTCTGCCTCCCGTTGATCGCTGCGGGACTTTCTTCTTCTTGATGATTGGCCCCGTTGGTTCCTCGTGCCCGTCAGCCAACGGGATCTTCATCCCAATCAATCTTTCGATATCCCGCAGCTCATTCCGTTCTTCCGCCGTACAAAACGTGATCGCGACACCTTCTGCTCCCGCCCGACCGGTTCGGCCAATCCGATGAACGTAACTTTCGGGGTCCGTCGGCACGTCGTAATTGACGACATGAGTCACTCCTTCGATGTCGATTCCACGAGCCGCCACATCGGTCGCGACCAAAACCTGAATTCGATTCTCTCGAAACGCAACGAGCGCGCGCTGTCTGGCGTTCTGTGACTTATTGCCGTGGATGGCAACGGCGCTGATCCGTTTTCGCTCAAGCCGTTGCATCACCATGTTGGCTCCGCGTTTGGTCCGAGTGAAAACGATGGCTTGATCGACGCTTTGGTCAGTAAGAATTCCTGCAAGCGTCTCAATTTTTGCCTTGCGATCGACATACATCAGCTGTTGATCGATCAAGTCGACACTTTTTCGCTTTGGCGTCACGTTCACGCTGACTGGATCCGTCAGCAGACTCTGCGACAGTTCACGAATTTTGGGTGGCACCGTGGCAGAAAAGAACAGCGACTGCCGTTTCTCCGGCAACTCGCGAATAATCCGTTTCAGGTCGGGCAAAAAACCCATATCCAGCATTCGATCGGCTTCGTCCAACACAAACACGTCCAGCTGATCCAATTCGATGTAACCTTGTTCCATCAGATCCAACAAACGGCCAGGCGTTGCGACCAGAACGTGTGTCCCTCGGTCGAGAGCACGAACCTGAGCGCCCTGTTTCACTCCGCCAAAAACGAGCGTGGTTCTCAACCGCAAATGGCGCCCGTAAACCTTGAAACTTTCCCCAATCTGGATCGCCAACTCACGCGTTGGCGCAAGCACCAGAACGAAAGGTTGATTGGGACGAGCCTTTCGATGCTTACGACCCAGTCGATCGAGAATCGGAAGTGCGAACGCGGCGGTCTTTCCGGTTCCCGTCTGAGCACAGCCCAGAATGTCGTGGCCTTGCAAAGCGGCAGGTATCGTTTTTGCCTGAATTGGCGTCGGCGTTTGGTAATCTTCCTCGGCCAACGCTCGGTGGATGGGCTCGATCAGATCGATCTGCTTGAAATTCTGCACCGGGTTCCTTCAATTTGAATGGCCAGTCCGCGCAAAGAAAAAACCGTGCTCCGGAAAACGGAGACACGGTTCTCGCAGGCTGCATTAAAAATGAGGGCGCAGGGGCTCGAACCCTGGACCTACGGATTAAAAGTCCGTTGCTCTACCAACTGAGCTACGCCCTCTACCGCTCGAGATTTCTCTCAAACGAGGCAACAAGATGTCCGATCTGCCAAAGAGTGTCAAGGGGCGTTTCGGGGGGCGTTTCTGGCAACGGGGAAACGTTCCGACCGTCGCCACATTTGCCTCGCCCCGGGCAACGCGAATTCGGTTGAATCGAACTCTCTCAGACCACTCCGATCGCTGACAGCCTCGTGCTGACCGGTATAATCTCGACTATGACCAAGGACGAGAAACCTTCCGAAAACGATTCACTCGATTCACTTCAAAACGACGTGAAAGAGAATGTTGATGTGACCGACATTGGCGACGAACGAGCGGCGTTCAAAGTCACTGCCGACAAGGTCCGCAAGTTCCCTCAGTCGCCCGGCGTTTATCTGATGAAAGACGCTGCCGGAGTCGTGATTTACGTAGGCAAGGCGACGAATCTGCGATCACGGGCCGGAAGCTACTTCCTGAAAGCCGCTGCAATAGACACTCGGACCGCCGACTGGGTTCGCGACATTGCGGACGCTGATTATATCGAATGCGAAAGCGAGGTAGACGCGCTGTTGGTTGAGTCTCGATTGATCAAGGACATTCAACCGGCCAACAACAAGATTCTGAAAGACGATAAAACCTTTCCTTATCTTCAAATCACCACGCACGAGGATTTTCCGAGAGTTGAAGTGACGCGAGAGCCTCTATCGAGCGGAGTCAAGTTGTACGGTCCGTTCGCGAGTGCCGGCTCGCTTCGTGGAGCCATTCAGGTTTTGCAGCGTATCTTCAAGTTCCGCACTTGCAGCCTTGACATTGAGGAAAACGACGATCGGTGGCGATGGTTCCGCCCGTGCCTGCTGGCCAGCATCAAACAGTGCACCGCTCCATGCAATCTTCGTATTTCCAAAGAAGAGTACAAAAAGGATATCCGTCGATTGCACTTGTTTTTGTCAGGGAACAAAAAACGGCTGCTGAAACAACTGAATGAAGAAATGCAAGCCGCTTCAAAGGAGCTCAAATTTGAGGAAGCCGCTCGACTGCGGGATGAGATCTCAATGCTGGAATCGCTTGATCGGCGAGGTGAATTGGACACTCATGCCCAGCCGGAAGTCTTCTACGTCGATCCCAAAAAAGGGCTGACCGGCCTGAAAAAGGTGTTGAAACTGGATGAAACGCCACGCTCAATCGAAGGCATTGATATCGCTCACCTTGGTGGCGGACAAACGGTGGCCAGTCTGGTCAAGTTTATCGATGGCCTGCCGTTCAAGCCGGGCTATCGTCGGTTCAAGATCAAAAACGTGAAAGGCATCGATGACTTCAAGAGCATTCACGAGGTTGTGGCCCGGCGCTTTCAACGATTGCATGATGAACAGGATGCGTTTCCGGATATCCTGCTGATCGATGGAGGGAAGGGGCAGCTGAGCAGCGCGGTTGCGGCTTTCGAAACTCTGGGGATTGAACCACCGACATTGATTTCACTGGCGAAGCAGAACGAGGAAATCTATCGCCCGGGCGAGTCTGAGCCGATTGTGCTCAGTCGCCACGCGTTCTCGCTTCGCTTGCTGCAGTACGTTCGAGACGAAGCCCATCGCTTCGCCCAGCACTACCACCACATTCTTCGTGACAAGGCACAGTTTGATTAGCGGACGTGTCTAAAACTGTTTTTAAAACGCCCACTGACAAAAAATCCCTCTCAGATGCGAACACCAGTCGTACCTGAAAGGGAAGTTGCTCGGATCGCGCCGCAACCGATCAGCTGACCATTTCAAATCCTTCACGGCTTTTTCGAGTCAGCAAGGCGTTGGCTTGTTCGTCGCTGCCGAAGTTTTCAGCGTCTGCATTCCATTCGAGATCGCGTCCCAACATCAGATTCACGTTGCACAAATGGCAAGATGCCATTGTATTGACATGGGAAACCACATCTGAAACCGGCTCCGAGCCACTCGCCACGCAATCGAAGAAATTCTCCATGTGGCTTTTCGCAATCTCTCCTTTGTGCAGTTCCTTGAAGGCGGCACGAAATTCGTCTTGGGTTGCCTGATCAACATTGGCTTTTGCTTCTGCGTAGTTGTTGGTCTTTTTCCCATCCTGCGTTCTTGACACAAGATCCATGCCGAAGATTTCTTTGACGATTGATCCCTGTAACTTTCCACGGTTAACAAAGATTCGGCCTTGGTCGCCTTCAAACAAGATTCCATTGCCGAATTTCGTTGATCCATTTTCATATTTGTGATTGACCGAGATCTGGTTTCCTTCAGCGAAATCAAGGTTGATATGAAACTCAGTTGCCGCGTTAAACGCGTTTGGCAACGCAAGCTCACCATCCAGAAACTGAGCCCAATTGAAGTCGTCGGGAATGATGGGAGTCATTTTTCCAACGCCACCCACTTTCGTCGGTCCGGTATGATCCAGCCCGAGCGCCCACTGAGCGATGTCGATGTGATGAGCGCCCCAGTCGGTCATTTTTCCACCCGAATACTCAAGGAACCAACGAAACATCTTTCGTCGCTCTTCTGAATACTCCGTTTTCGGCGCTGGGCCAAGCCACAGATCCCAATCCAACCCTTCGGGTACGTCGGTTGTTTCGAACGGCCCGCCTGCCGGGGCAGCGTCAATCCCAACATGGGCATTCACGTTATCGCCAAGTCGCCCGCTGCGAACAATGGCTGTCGCGTACATGAACAGTTGAGCCATCTCGGTCCGCTGCTGAGTTCCAACCTGGAACACCTTGCCGGACTTTTTCACCGCTTCACGAATGATCTTGCCTTCACCGATGGTTAACGTAAGAGGTTTCTCACAATAAACGTGACACCCTGCTTCGAGGGCGTGGACGGCAATGGGAACGTGCCAATGATCAGGGGTACCAATAGTGACAACGTCCGGCTTTTCCTTGTCGAACAGTTCACGGTAGTCGGTGTACTCATTCAACTTGCCATCAAACCCGGCGTTGAATTCCTCATTGTGAGGTTGGTCGCAATCGCACACCGCGATCATCTGCCCGAGTTTTGCTGCCTGCAACGCGACTGTTCGACCTCGATTGTAACGACCGCGACTACCACCAATCCCAATACAAGCAATGGTCAGCTTGCTGTTTTTATCTTCCGCACCGGACGAGCTGCTGGTCCAGATATAGGGCGTGGCGATCGCCGTTCCTGCAACGGTTGACTGACGCAGAAAATCACGGCGTGATGAATTCAAACCCGATTTTTTTGGACGAATTTTTTGCTTCTCTGAGGCGACTGTGTTGTTCCGTTTCGACATCCGATTCTCCGAAAATAAATTGGGGTTGTGGTGAATGTGTTATGGCTGAGGAAAGATAAAAATTATCGTCATGACAAGCGGTACGATCGGGCCGCTGGTGCGGGCTGAGCGAACGTGATCGCCGGTCATGAATAACACTCATGAACATTGAAAGTTCTGTAGCAGATTCATGTCATTTCGAAGCAGCTTGATCACTCGGTCGACCGGTGAGCGCTGCGAACACCCCGAAGTTTAGCAAAAAATGGATCCGACAGGTCAATTTGCCGGTGGTGGATCAGAAAATATCGGCCCGATCGTTCTCACCACGGCCTCATATTCCGTCTGGACAGCCCGCCTCGTTGCGACCTGAATTCGCGAATCACGATTCGATTTCGCCGGTGTTTCCATCCGATTCCACTGGTACCTGGCAACGGAAGGAAGGAACCGCCAATCACCGGGTGGTATCCCCGTTCGCTCCATCGCTATTTTCCCTCACGCATGCACCTCGCACCGCCATCATCGAAGTTTCGCCCGTCATCTGTCGTATCGTATTGGCGACTGGGAGCACCCATCACCAGTGGTAGGTGGTACAACATCTTTCGTGCAGCGCCAAAGCTGTCGGCGAATCCCAAACGTTTTGATTACGTGTTGAAGCTGGTCAATCCGGATTTGTCTGCCGAACAGCAGAGCAGGGCCATTGATCGATTGAGCCGTGAGGCCATTGCGACAGAAGAGCTTGAACATCCCAATGTTATCCGGCTGCTGGATGCCGAACTCGACCAGCCACCATTCTTTCTGGTGCAACCTTGGGTTTATGGCCGCAGTCTCGACCGGATGTTGTCTGCCGAACGTCACGCACCCGTTAACAGAATCTTATGGACGATTCGTCAGATTGCCGAGGGCATCCGGGCCGCTCACGATCGGGGCCGCGTTTTTCTGGGCTTGGAACCATCACATGTTTTGCTTGGCAAGACAGGTCGAGTGACTCTATTGGGTTGGTCACAGTGTCACCAGGAAGGCGAGAAAGTCTGGTTTCCGAATGATCAGTTGCAAACTGTCCGCTACATGGCACCAGAGTGCTTCACTGAAGACTACGTCGCAAATCCGGCAAGTGACGTCTACTCGCTGGGGGCGATGATTTATCACCTGTTCACGATGCAGCCGCCGTTTCAGAAGCAATCGATCGCTGAGCTAACCGCCGATCGAATCGAAGAAATCCCGGAAGACCTGATCGTCCGGCAGCCCGACTGCCCTCCGGCGTTGAGTGCACTTGTAAAACAAATGCTCTCATCGGACATCACCCGGCGTCCGACGTTTCGTGAAGCGATGAACGAGCTGATTGGAGTCGAGATCAATCATCTGACCGATCAGGCCATTATTCCTTTGTAGGCTCGTTCAGCAATCAAAACTTGATTTTTGGCGAACCACATTCAAAGGCGCGTCGCGGATTGATTTGCTTTTGAATCAGTAGCGTGCCCATCGATCGCTGCAGTGCAACCTCAGCAACTTTTAGTTCCAGTTGCGATTGAGCGGCTACTAATTCTGCTGCGGCCAATCGTTCTTGAGAATCAAGCAATTGATCAAGCACGGTGGTGGGTGTTTGGCCATCAGAAAAATCGCCTTCTACCAAAGCGAAATTCTCCCATCGGAGAATGTTCTGCTGCATATCACTGCGTGCCGCTTCAATCGCCTCGTTGGCGGCATCCAGAGTTTCAGCGGCCGAATTCAATCGACGCAAGGACGTTTGAGATTCGGCGATCACGTTCTGCATCGCTTCGTCGACCTGATTTTTGATCTTTGCCAGTCGAAGCTTTCGTTGAACCAGTCGACTGCGTGCCGCTCGATTTCCAACCGGAAGTTCAAACTCCAGACCAACGGAGTATCCGGGCTTCGTCTGGCCGAACTGATCAACGAATGCTCGACCAATTCTTCCATCATCCTGAAGTGTGCTGACGTAAGTGCCCAGTAACAGCGATAGTTCTGGTAACAGATCATTCACGCTGATGTCACGTTCGATTCCAGCCAGTTTCGCACGCTGCATGGTTTCGCGAATTTCGGGGCGATTCTCCAGCGACGTCGTCACCACATGATCAAGAGAAATATCAATCGTCGCATTGACGGGCGATTCGACCGGAAGCAATTCGACAAACTGATTCGCCTGCCAATTTCGATCAGCAATCAATCGACGCAACTCGGTTTCAGAGTTTCGAACGTCGCGGAACGCGTTTGCGAGATCTGTTTTTCGAGACTGCAGTGTTGATCGCGCTCGCGTGATCTGGCTGGGCAATGAGTCGAGATTGGCTCGACCTTCAAGCGTTGCCAGAATCTCAGCGACTCTTTCGACATTGCGTTTCTTCTGCAAGAACACACTGCGATCATAATACAGACGCCAATAGGCAGACACGACTGCTTCGATTTCAGCCTGTAGTTCGGCTGAGAAAGATTCCCATGCAGCTCCACCTCGAGACTGAGCAATCAGGATCTGACTCTGGTTGATGTATCGACCTCTGCCTCGTGCCAGCGGTTGCGTCACATTCAGCGCGATCTGAGCAGTCCCCTGATTGTTCGGGTCAAAGACGGCCACATTGCTGTTTTCAAAGCCGAGTCGCTGACTCAATTCATAGGTGGCTCCGGTACGAGCACGCTTACGCAACCCGCCTTCAGCGGTCCAATTGTGGTTCTCAATGGTGTCGGAACCGTCTCGGGTTGCATCAAGAGCACCACCCAATGGATCCGATCGATCGGCAAATTGTGAGCGTAGAAAGCTGACCGCGTCGAACGCTGAATCCGCTTCAATGACCTCGAAATCACGGATCAGAGGATCTCGACTTAACGCCTGAATTCGAGGTGAATTCTCTAACGCCAGATAAACCAATAAATTGGAATCGACGGTTTGAACCTGATTGTCATCATGAAGTGGACGAGGCACCAACTGGTTCCACCAATTCAGTCCAGTGGCCGCATCCGCCGGGTTGCTGTTGGCTGAATCGCCGTGCAACGCGGGTAGCTGGGTGGTTTGAAAGTCGTTTCCGCCAGAAAGATTCAGGTCAGCAGGTATACTTGCCACGCGAGGGAAACGATCGGTCACGTCAGCCAGTTTTGGTAATGGCGTGACGAGTGGGTAAATGTTGGCGCCGGTAGGAACGCTATCTGTTTTAACTAAGAGTTCGTTGTCAGCAGTAGAGCTCTGATCAGCACTGTCCGGCTGAGTTGCCAACGTTGGCTGCGATCTGTGTTCTTCATTCAGCGACGCCATGCCGACGTACGCTTTGTTGAATTGTTCCGCGAACTTTTTCCTCGCGGCTTCGAGTGTTGCTTTCGCATCTCCGCTCTTAAAATCCTCGGAGATTTCCTTCACCTCATTCGGAGCAATACGCTTACCGGAACTTTGGCTTGTTGAAATGCCCGATGTTTCCGTGATCTGTGTTTCGCTGAGAGGATAACGGTCTGCGAGCCTTTGGCCATGTGCTTGCAAAGTTGGTCCCATGACGCAGCCAACAGCAGCCGTGACCATCAGCACGAAGTGCAGAATCGGCTTCAGTCGAATTTCAGGACTTCGTGTCACAACAGGTCTCAACGTCAAAAAAGGTACAAACTCCCACTACTTACATCGCCGTTCAGCGGCATCAAACACAGCGACTTCACGTGAATCCGCCACTAAATCCGAAGCTGTGAGGAGTGCAGTCGCTACAACCGGTAACGTTTGACAGAAATTCGTGCCGTTAGTTGCTGTCCTGATGCGATGCATAAGCTAGTTTTTCAATGATTTGGCGACTGTGCCCGTGAATTTCCGGAAATTCGCTAGCTGAC
This sequence comes from uncultured Pirellulaceae bacterium, assembly GCA_964468915.1. Taxonomy (GTDB): domain Bacteria; phylum Planctomycetota; class Planctomycetia; order Pirellulales; family Pirellulaceae; genus Mariniblastus. The sequence goes on along the minus strand of CAYXWX010000012.1, from coordinate 50,262 downwards.
ATGACGCCGTTCACTTTTCCGACTGAACACCAAACGAATCCCGGCTATTCGTTTGTACTCCTTTTCGTTTGCGCTTACTTCGTTCCTGTGAGCGTTTTGAAAAACCGGATCCATGAACCAGTTAAAAACAGCTATTCGCCTTGCACTGTGCGTGGGACTTGTCGCCTCCGCAGCGGTCTGGGTTGCGCTGTCAGTTGGTGTCCTGGATAATCCCAACGAACACAAAGCGCGCCACCGGGTCACGGTCGCAAGATACGTGGCAATCTTTGCCAGCTCTTTGATTAACTCCCAGCGAGAAGCTCAGCTGCAGACATCGATGGAGCAGTTTGTTGCTTCAGAACCGACTTTGATTTCCATTGGAATTCGAACGGGTCGAGGCCGCCTTGTCAGTGCGGGGCCGCATGAATCAATGTGGAATCCGCCAACGGTGACTTCGTCCGTTGGAAGTTCGGCCGGACGGCAGCCTCAGCAAGAACTTGCACCGAATCAAGTCGCAGCGGAACTTCTGGCCAACGGTAGACACTATGGTACGATTGAAATGGTGTTTGACTGCCAGGGGAGCAGCATTTGGAACTTGCTGTTCGGTTTCCCGGTCCCGCTGGCAACTTTTATGGGTGGCTTTGTCGCCCTGATCGCGTGGGCAATTTTTGAGCGTTCATTCAAATACCTTGACCCAAGCCAAGTGGTTCCCGATCGAGTCCGCTCAGCACTCGATACGATGGCCGAAGGAGTCGTTCTGCTGGACACCAGCACTGAAATCGGACACGCCAATGGAGTCTTTGGCGAAATCGTCGGTATCAAACCACCTGAGTTGCTTGGCACAAAAATCGACGACTTTGAATGGAGCCAGTCAACCGACTTTGGTTCCAGTTTACTGCCATGGAGTCAGGCACTTGAAGAGCAACGCCCAATTTGTGGTGTGGTTGTCAACCTGACGCTTTGCGGCCAGCCAACGCGAAAATTCATGGTGAACGCGTCCCCAATCGTCTCGAACTCTGATGATTGCAAGGGCGTGCTGGTCAGCCTCGAAGATGTCACTGCGATGGAAAACAAAAAACGTGAACTTTCGCAAATGATTGCAACGCTTCGCAGGTCGCGTGACGAAGTCGAACGTCAGAACGTCAAGCTGAACTTCCTGGCTTCGTACGATCAGTTGACTGAATGCCTGAACCGACGCGAGTTCTTCAAACGATTTGAAGAGACCTGGGCAGACGAGGCAGTTGAAGACCTGGCCGTCATCATGCTGGACATCGACCATTTCAAAAGTGTCAATGACAATCATGGACACGGCAAGGGTGACGAGATCTTGCGTGAGATGGGCAGATTGCTGCGTGAGTGCGTCGGGGAAAAAGGAATCGTTGCCAGAATGGGTGGCGAAGAGTTTGTTGCGATGCTGCCCAACACCACGATCGGCCCTGCGACTCTGGTCGGTGAAGATATCCGACAAGCCGTCTGCGCAGATGAGATCGGTGGGCTGGCGATCACTGCCAGCATCGGAGTTTCATCGCGAGAGCTGTTACCAATGGACACGCAGCATTTACTCGACCAGGCAGACCAAGCTTTGTACACCGCCAAAAATAATGGTCGAAACCAGGTCGTCCGATTCGACGAGCGCGAGGAAGTGGAGTCAAACCGCGCTGCCCAGTCATTGTCGGCCGTCAGCGAACCGGTGGCGACTGCAACGGATGATCAACCGGAAGCAATCATGAAAGAAATCGAGTCTCTGATTGACATCACCTCAAATCAATCTGAATCTGAACCGGAATCGCAGGTCCATCAGTCGAAAGTTCGATCCGTTCCGCGATGAACGGACGAATCTGGAACGAGTGCGGGTTGCGTGTCCAGTCGGATGTCATGAATCTAAGTTCGGGGTGGCGTTCCTCGGTTCTGTTTCATGCAAGAGAACGTGTTTTCCATGGTCTCGCGAACTCGAAAATTAAAGTGAGACAGACCGCGAGCGATCCTTCTGCCGCACTGCACACCGCACAAACGGTGTAACTGAAAGAACCCACTGCAGTCACCTGAGTGCGTGACCGTGCATTTTACCAAATGAATTCCGGCTTAATCACTAAGAAAAGCTAGGTTTTCCAAGGCGTTCAGATCGCCTGGGGTGGCTGAAACAGATTGCCACATGTCAATATCCGTTTGTTCACGCTGGGATTCAAACCCCTTTCATGCTCGATTCTGTCTCCAATCCCGGATTCTTGCAGAAGTTTATCGGGCGTCTGTCTGCGCTGACCGCGCCTGCGTGTTCAGCCAATGGATGTGAAGATGGTGAACCGATTGAAGTGAACCTGCAGGTACTTGAAGATCGGGTTCTGTACAGCGCGGTTCCGGTTCCAACCGACCTGGTTGTTCAGGTCGATACGATCGATTCTTTAATTGAATACGCCACTGACACACTGTTTGTACCGGCAGAAGATCCGTTTGGAACTCAGGAATCACTGTTCGATGTTTCCATCGACAGCTCGTACGCTGAATTGGCGGGCGGATTCTCTATTGATGATTCACTGGCTTCGGACAGCCAAGATGGTGGCGAAGAAGGAGAGCAAACTGAAGTCAGGAATGAACTGATTGTTGTCGATCGGAACGTTGACGGTTACCAACAGTTGGTTGACAGCCTTTTTGTTTCCGGGAATCGCAATCGCACCTTCGAGATTATCTACCTCGAGGAAAACGTTTCCGGCATAGAATCGCTGTCGAATGAACTCAGCAATCGCCTTGCGGCAGGCACAGGGCCGTACGATGCGATCCATTTGGTCTCTCATGGTACTGACGGAACCATTCAGCTTGGAACCGATCGACTGAGTACATCCAATCTCGATCAGTTTCGTGACTCAATCGCGGGCTGGGGAGCATCGTTGACGGTTGACGCTGACCTTTTGATCTATGGATGCGATGTCGCTCAGTCCGAATCCGGCCAGGATTTCATTGATGAGATTGCTGCGCTCACCGGCGCTGATGTTGCAGCGAGTGATAACATTACCGGTCACCAATCTCTGGGCGGCGACTGGAGATTCGAGTACCTCGTGGGAGACCTTGAATCGAATATTGCATTTTCGCAAACCGTTCAACAGTCATGGATGTATTCGCTTGCCGATCAAACCGCTGCCGCCGCAAACGGGGGTCAGGTCAAGTCGATTGGTGTAGATGCTGCTGGTAGATCGACGATCGTGACGTCTGTGGACGACATGGGTGTCACCGATGGTTTTGATGTTTACATGCGTTTCGAGGATCAATTCGGCAACGTCACCGATGAAATTCTGGTCAATGAAACGATCGATGGCGATCAAACTCACGCATCGGTTGCGGTCGCAGAAAATGGCAGCAAAGCGATCACTTGGACGAGCGTCAGCACTTCGGGCGAACAGGCTGTTTTTGCCAAATTCTATGACGGCAGTAACTCGGTTGTGCAAGGCGAATTCAGAGTTGATGTCCCCTCGATGGGCGTTGAATCAGGCAACGCTTCTGTCGCGATCGATGCCGCCGGAAACGTTGTAATAGTCTGGGAATCCTCTGAAGCGGGCGTTGCTGAAATTCTGGCTCAGCGTTACAGCGTCGATGGAACCCCCGTGGGCAGTACATTTACTGTCAATGAACCGGGATTCACTGCGACCGATCAATCGGCCAACGCTCAAGTGGCCATGAATGATTCGGGACAGTTCGTTGTGGTCTGGGATACTCACAATGGGTCAACCAACGATCCAAGTATTATCTACGCACGGACATACAACGCTGACGGAACCGCAAATTCTTCGACGATCGTTGTTCAGCAGAATCCAACGTTTCAAAATACCCAAGCGTCGGTAGACATTGATTCGGCAGGAAATTTTGTTGTTGGATATACCATCAAAAACCTGGTTAGCACCGATGAACTGGGGGTACGAGCAGAAAGTCGATCTTTCGACGGAACTCAGGTTGCATTTTACTCCGACTTCGTCGAAGACAGAGGCGGCGACCAGTTCGGCACCAGCGTCGCACTTCTGGATAACGGAAACGTTCGAATCTCATGGGAGGGGGAGGGCCTGAATCAACTTGGTGGTGCTGATCCGCAAGAGGTGTACGCTGCGACGGTCGATTTCGCAACGGGTGACGTGATCAGCAGTCAGCAATCGCTGTCACCTTCCGCGACATCCACAACCCTCGTCGATCGGTTTAACGCATCTGTCACAACCAACTACGACGGATCGTTCTCGGCAGCTTACCTGTTTGAGTCAATGTCGGGCGATGAAGTTTCGGCTCAATCGCTTCCGTCAGGGAGCAATAACGCTACGCCCACCGGGAGCGATCAGACACTGACGTTGCCGGAAGACGGCATGCGAATCATTGTCGCGGGGGACTTCGGGTTCAGCGATACAGACGGTGGCACGTTCACTCAGGTCCAGATTTCGCGATTGCCGCAGAACGGACGGCTGCTTCTAAACGGCGTCGACGTCGCTACCGGACAAGTGATCACCGCCAGTGAGATTTCGTCGGGGGACTTGGTTTACATTCCGGAAGATGATTATTCCGGGCAGGACACGCTCCTGTTTTTTGTACACGACGGAACTGACTACTCGGATGCTTTCTCGACGCTGACGTTTGAGGTGCAACCTGAAGTGGATGGGCTGTTGACCAGCTTCGGAACAAGCTACACATCCACCAGCGGTGGAATCCCGGTTGACTCGATCAACGCTGGAGAGCAAAACCGCCCTAAAGTTGCGGCGACTCAGGATGGAGGTTACTTCGTTGTCTGGGAGTCCGTTGACACCGATCTGGCTGGCGATAGTGACGGCAACGGCGACAACAATGATGGTCAGCAGATTTATTTGCAGCGGTTCGACGCGTCGAACAACAAGGTGGGATCCAAAATACTGGTTGGTGGTAATCTTGAGGGAGACCAGGCTCGTCCTTTCATCATCACACTTGCCGACGGCAGTTTCGTCGTCGCCGCCACAACCACCAACGACAGCGGCGAAACGGACGTTTTTGCTCAAAAGATCGATCTGAATGGAAACGTCTTGTTTGCCGATGGAACGGTCGACGGGACGGGTAACGCGACCATTGCGTTAGCTGAACACGTTCTTTTCGCCCAGAACTTCGTTTCTTTGACGGCATTAAGAGAAGGCGGTTTCATCGCTGCCTGGTCAACGCTCGACACGACTCTGGAATCCGACGCCAGTTTTGCCACGGTCGCTCGAATTTTCGACGCCGACGGAAACGCCGGCAGTGAATTTCTGCTGAACAACGCAGACGTCGCGCCTGATTCAAGTGGGCAATTCAGTCCACGAATTGCCGAGCTGAACGGGAATTCATTGGTTGCGACGTGGTACGACAACCTGCTTGATCGAGTGATGTACCGGGTTTTCGATGCATCGGGTACACCTCTGATGGAATCGCAAACTGTCAGCGAGGCGGCCGGGATTCCTGAATTCAATCCTCGCGTGGCATCGCTGGGGAGCGACGGGTTTGTCATCGCGTGGAGGCAGAACGATGTGTCCACAGCCGCGAGCGAAATCGTTGCTCGACGATTTGATTTGGATGGAACACCCGCGACGACGTCAACTCAGGTACTGAATGCAAATACGTCAACGTTTCACGCTTTTCCTGAAATCGTCGGGCTGAATGATGGTGGATTTATCGCGGTATGGAATTCGTTCGGTTCCGATAATCATTCGATGGGCGTTGCGGGCGCACGGTTCGATGCCGACTTGAATCCAACGACCGACACCTTTGTCGTGAACTCAGCCCAATACGGAACCCAACGAGAACCTGCACTAGCGGTCCTTTCCACCGGAGAACTGGTTGTCACCTACTTAAGTTCTGATGGTGACAACAATGGCGCGACTTACGGAAACGGCGTCTTTGTCGAAAGGCTCAGTCCGGTGTCAGTCGCCGATGAGGATACCGCGGTTCCATTGAACCTGGTCTTTTCAAATATTGATGAAGATGGCAGTGAGTATGCGGACCAGGTGCAGCTATCAGGTCTGCCGGCAGGTTCCCAGTTGACCGATGGCGTCGTTACGGTTGATATCACGGGGCCGGAGCAAATCGTCGATGTGACCGGACTAGGCATGGTTGTCGAAGATCTCGCGGTCACACCGCCAACGGACTTTTACGGTGATATATCGGTTGACGTGACCTTTGCGGCGACCGATTCGAATGGACTCACCACGGCATCTGCCGCCCCCGAAACCCAATCGATGCTGATACGCGTCAACCCGTCAAACGATGCGGCAACGTACGATCCGATCGTTCAGACCGTCAGCGAGAACGGAACTGCCCAGATTGACCTGGATACATTTTTCGCACCTGGCAACGATCCGGACAACGCTGGAATCAATCCGACGGTCACGCCGCTTACTGCATATGATCTTGACCCGTCTGCACCGCTTGTAGACACCGGAGGCATCCTGCGATGGAATAGTACATCGGGTGAAGCCGGAGCGATTACCTTCGATTCCGCGGAAGCTCAGTTCAACCAGAACCCGACAACCGACTATCCCGGAATTGACGCTGCCATCGATCTTGATGGCTCTGGAGGCGGAGATTTTTCAATCGATGGAGCAAAATCGCTGGAGGTTTGGTTTCGTCCCGACCTCGCATCAGCCCAACAGACACTTGTTGAGTTTGGTGATGCCGATGCGGGTTGGGGGCTGTATCTGACCAATGGCCAGATAGAACTCCATTTTCGATCGTCCGGCTCTGCGACTGATGTCGCTCCGTATGTTTTGATCGGTGGGCAGCTATCCAGTTCAGAATTCAATCAGGTGGTTGTGTCGTTTTCGACTGATGGCGATCTGGCGGGTGAACCGACGCAGCCTGATGTTGCTCTGTTCGTGAATGGTGAACGGGTTGACTTGTTAACCGACGCTCAATTTTTAGGCGACCTGAACCCACTGATCGATGCATTTAACGGTTCTCTGGGTGCTACATCCGGAGGGTTCACTCACGCTTCCACAACAAATTATGCAAACTTTGTCGGGTCGATTGCCAGTCTGAATGTTTTTGATCAGGCACTTGATCAAGTGGAAGTGCAGCACCGATTCTTTGATGTCGCGCATGGGCACCATATTGTTCAAGTCGACGGTCAAAATGTTAACGTGGGCACTGCCACGACATTGTCGTCAGGAGCAATCGTTACCTATAACGCCGACGGCACCATCACGTATGATCCCAATGGTCAGTTTGAGCAACTGGATGAATTTAACGCCGGCAATGCCGACAGCTACCAGCGAGATGACTTCAGCATTTCAGTATCCGATGGTCAAGGAGACACTCAGACACTGACCGTTCAGCTGACAGTCGAAGGAGAAAATGATGCTCCCACCGTTTCATTTTCGCCGGCGACGCCTGAACCCACCACTGCATCGGTCGCTGGCGAACTGGTTGCCACCGCAAGCGGATCTGACGTTGATACCAACGGAGGGACGGGCATTACGTACTCGCTGACTGGTGCGATTTCAGGCGCGTTTGTGATTGATTCCAACACGGGCGAAATCAGGATCAGCGACCTCAACATCTATCAGAATCCTCCGGGCGGGCTGCCTCATGAAATTACGGTCATGGCACAGGACCTTGCCGGCGGAAGCTCGCAGTCGACCTATACGCTTCCGATCGTAACGGTCCCGACGGGACAAATTACAGGGACCATTTACGAGGACGCAGTCGGTGATGGCTCGATCGCGGGCGACACGGGCGTCGACGGAGTCACCGTCAATCTGTATCTGGACAACGGCGACGGTGTACGTGACTCAAACGACCTGTTTGTTGCCGCCACAACAACCTCGGGCGGCGGCAGCTACGTATTCCAGGGGCCCGCGATCGCCTATCGAGACTATTTTATCGTCGTCGATTCGTCCAACATCACGTCGACGAATGGCTTCAATGGTTCGTTTGGAACGAATGATGTCTGGGCCGAACAAACCTACGCATCCGCCGGCGGGCTGTATCTGAACGAGTTCGGTGTCGAGACCGTATCGGCGGGAGGTGCATTGTTTGGGGGCTACTCCGGCACGAGGTCTGACGACGCGAGTACGCTCGCTGGCGCCGAACATGTTTCGCAGGTGACGGTGTCTGGAACTTCCAACGGACTGGCAGACTTTGGCTTCAGCTTTAATGTCGTGACCAATACGCTGGGCGGAGACGACCAGGATGACGACGTCGGTTCCCCAACGCGTTCCGTTCAAGGTTCACTTCGCCAATTCATACAGAATGCCAACGCGATCGACAATTCAGACGCTTCAGACGTCGACAATCAAATGCGATTCGTCGCACGGAACGACCCGAACTCTGCCGATTCAACGTGGTGGTCGATCGTTGTTTCGGAAGCTCTGCCGGAGATCAAAGATTCGCACACGACGATCGATGGAACAGTTTACGCGGCGGATGGCTCTGGCGTACTCGACTCTCGAACCAGTCGATCGGGCACCCCAACCACCGTCGGTGCAAACGATTCGCACTCGCTGACCGGTTTCGACCAACCCGAGCTTGAAATCGTTGCCGACCAAACGCTGCTCTCTGCTGATCGTGTTCTCAATGGCCTCGTGTTTGAGGCGAACGCGAACCAGACAACCCTGAGCGACGTTTCCGTTCGAAATCTGTCGATCCACGGGTTTGGTTCGACCAGTGGTGACGGTGCGAACATTTTCCTGGCGGGCGGTGGAATCGATAGCACGTCCGCCTACTTGATTGATAGCGCGACCATCGAAAACACCTTCGTCGGCTACGCACCTGATGGTAGCCACGGAACGGTCTTCCGATCGCAAGGCATCAAGATTTTCCGAGCGAACAACGGAGCCATTCAAGACAGTCTGATTGGAGCGCAAGGTCTGAGCGGAATACACTTCATGACGAATTCTGCTGATGGCGGTTCGAGCGTTGCGACTGGCTGGCAGATCCTCCGAAATGAGGTCCGCGACAACGGCGCATCAGACATTGAGTACGACGGGATAAACCTTGGCAATTCATCCGGGACGGTTGTTCGACACAATTTGATTGCAAACAATGCCGGTTTCGGGATCGACAGTGATTTCGCTGCTGGTGGATTCACGATCTCGGAAAACACGGTGACTGGCAATGGAACGGGTGGATTTGATCAGGGCGGAGTCCGATTGTTTGGCAGCAACAGCGTCGTTTCACAAAACCGAATTATTAACAACGCGGGCACAGGAATCAGTGTTCTTGGCACGACTGAGCTGGGATCATCGTTTCAATTCGCTGGAACAGGAAATGAACTGACGCAGAATCAGTTCGGTAATAACACGGGAATCGATATCGACCTCGTTTCGTCACTAACCGCAGGCCAGGCATTCGCAGACATCACGGTGGATGGAACGCCAGTTGTTGGATTGGATACCGATAGCGACAATTCACTCATCGCGGCCGAAATCGCAGGGACGGAACTGACGCTGGCTGAGCATGACTCGGATAGCTCAGGCTCCATCAGTCGAGCCGAATACAACGCTGCTCAAGCTGAGCGTAACGGCCAGGGCGACGGAGTTTCTGCTTCCGACGGAGTCAACGTCCATTCCGGAAACGAAGGTCTGGATCGGCCTGAACTTGTCAGCGCTGAATTGTTCCCTGATCGAGTTGACCTCGAATTTGATCTTGCGGCGGGAATAGACCGAGTCGAGCTATACGACTTCACCGCTGGTACGGAAGAACGCGTGACGTACGTGACCAGCCTGCTCGTTTCGAACATGACATTTGACGCTGGTAGTGGAACCTATCGGATTTCAATCAACCCGGCGCCCGTGGTTTCGGGTCAGTTGACGGCCGTCGCTTTCGAGGGGGCCAATACCTCCGAATTCAGCAACCGCGTGCAGCTGAATGGAACGCCTTCCGCCCAGAGCAACTCCATCAGCACAACGGAAGACACACCCAGATCGCTCAGCCAGTCAGACTTCGGTTACACCGATACCGAAGATCAGTCAGATGTGTCCCAGGGCACGATCAGTATCAGTTCGGTCACCGGTGGCACGCTACAACTAAGCGGGGCGGACGTTTCGCTGCCTGCGACGCTCTCGCGAAGCGACCTGGACAATTTGGTTTTTTATCCGACTCCAGACAGCAATGCTCAGGGAGCTATCAACTTCAGGGTAACGGACTCCGATGGCTCAACAAACGGAGCGACTTATACGCTGACCGTCAATGTGACGGCAGTCAACGATATTCCGTCGGCTCAGAACAACACGATATTGACACTTGAAGACACTCCGCGAAGTCTGGCTCAGGCGGATTTTGGGTTTTCGGATGTTGAGGATCAGTCAGATGTCTCGAAAGGAACCATCAACATCTCCTCCGTCGCAGGTGGAACACTACAGCTGAACGGTTCGAGTATTTCTCTACCCGCAACGCTGTCGCGAAGCGACCTGGATAACCTGGTGTTTGACCCACCGCTCAACAGCACCGCGCAGGGCCTGATTGGTTTTGAAGTTTATGACTCCGATGGTGCGACGGACGGAACCACGTACACCCTGACAATCGATGTCACGCCACAAAACGACCAACCGACGATCACTTCACCGCCGACGTACACGTTGCAGGAAGATACGCCACGAGTGATCGTGAATTTTGGCGCCCAACTGCGAAGCACGGGTTCGGATCCGGATGGTGATCCGTTCAATGGTCTTGAGATAGCAACGGACGATTTTGCCCCGGGCGTGTTCATTTATGATTCAGTGCTTGATACGTTGTCGGTGAATTTGCCACAGAACCTCAATGGCACGGTCACGTTAGATTACACGCTGCAGTTTGGTGATGATTTTGTCACCGATGCAGTTACGTTTGTTGTCAACCCGGAAAACGATCCACCAGAAACTCAGTTCGATCGAATTCGCATTATCGAAGACACGTCGCTGAACTTGTCTGACGAATTCTCGAACCTGCTTGTCAACGATTCCGATCCAGACGGGGACTCACTAAGCGTCGTCGCTGGCTCGTTTTCAACTCCGACCCACGGGACGCTGGCCTTCGATTCCAGTTCCGGTGACTTGATCTACACGCCAAATGCTGATTCGGCTCATACGGAAACGTTGACTTACGAGGTGTCCGATGGAACAACAACGGCAACGAGCACTCTCGAAATCGTAGTCGAAGCCGAGAATGACGCTCCTGTACTGAATGCCCCCGGCAACGTCACGGTCGATGAAAATTCAGTTGTCGTCGGCACTCCCACCGGCAGCGACATCGAGGACGGCACGGCTTCGTGGGTGATTGTTGGCGGACAAGACGCAGCCAGGTTCACCAACGACGGCGGAACGCTCAAATTCGTGAACGCACCCGATTACGAAAACGCCACGGACCAAGGGCAAAATAACGAGTATCGAGTCAGGCTGGCCGCGGTCGATAGTGAGGGCCTTCAATCTGAAAGCCAACTGGTCGTGGTTTCCGTTTCGGACGTCAACGAAGCGCCGGTCGCACTGGCCTCAGACGCGAATGCGACGGTTTTGGGAACAGGCAACGAGAGTTCGGGGAGCATCAACCTGAACTCACTGGTGAAGGAGTTCGATGCGGGGGACTCGTTGATCTTCACGGTTCGCGAACAGCCAGAACATGGCACCGTCTCGATCAACCCAGACGGAAGCTTTACTTATTCGCCCGGTAATCCATCCCCCGACAGCCAGGACTCATTTCAGTTTGTCGCAACGGATTCCAGGGGCCTTCAGTCAGAAGTGGTTACCGTGAACCTGAACGTATTGAATACGGCGGTGATCGCCAGCTCATCCGGTGAAGATGAGACGGGCGGAGGTGACGAAAACGAAAGTACGGCAGAAGAAACTGAGCAGAACGAAGAAAATTCTGAAACAACGGAAGACTCGGCAACGTCACCCACGATTTCTGGCACGGAAACCGGAGCAGACGCAGGTGAAGGTGCAGATGGCATTGAAGTGCCGCTGATAGCACCGAGACAGGTGAATTCAAATGCCGAAGCGTCGATCGAATTTAACGGTTATGACGGCAATGAAACCAGTGACTTTGAGACAGATAATTCCTCGTATGCAACAGACAGAACCTACGCTTATGAGTTGAACAACGATAGTGATCTGTCCAACAACCCGTTTTCCATCGATCGAACCATTCGGCGCAGAGTTCGTGTCGCTCAGTTTGACGTCGATGTGCTGGCTTCTGCGTTCCTTGAAGAGCTCGATTCATCAAAGCACCAATACTTACAAAATCAACTGGCCGTCGGCGCACCGGAAGTCGCTGCATCGGCAGCTACCTTGCTGACAATGAGCTATCTGGTCTGGAACATGGCGAGTGGACTTTTGCTTTCCACATTCATGTCTTCATTACCCGCCTGGTCATCGTTTGACGTTTTACCCGTGATTGCAAGCTCCGGCATGTCCGTCGACGACGGTGAATCAATCGAGCAAATGGTTGATGCATAAACGAATGCACCAGTAGATAACCGGAACCAACGCCCCCAAACCTGTATCGCCAGATTGATTTCATTACCATGCGATGGATGACCACAAAAATTCGATTGACCATTGGTCTCGTGGGAATCCTGCTGCTGGTGATTCAGGCCGCGTCAATCACTCGCTTGATTCCGTCAGCGAATGAAGAAAGACTTCGATCGCGAGCGGAATTTGTGGAGTCGATTGCCGTCAACGCCGCGTTATTGATTCAGCATGATCAGTTTCGGCTGCTCAAAACGATGATCGACCAGGTTGCGATTCAAAGTGACGAGATCCAGTCGATCTTGATTACGGAAGAAGGCGGGCTCCGCACAATCAGGAGCACCGGTGACGCGGGCCCAGTCACAGCAGCGTCAACAACAGACACGAACAGACAGTCGATCACGTTATTCCGTGGAAACGAAAGATGGGGGAAGATCCATTTCGTGTATACGTCTCCACCATCGGGGGTGGCGACTCTTTTCACACCCACAACGCGGTTTTCAGTTTTTGTCGCTGCTACCACATTCATCCTTTACATGATTTACCTGGGGGCAATGCTTACCCAGCTGAATCCATCGAAAACGGTTCCGAACCGAGTGCGAAGTGCGTTGGACAACTTGTCAGAGGGCTTGCTGGTGCTCGATCGAATGGGTCGGGTCGTGTTGGCAAACAAAGTTTTTTGCCAGGTCATGCAGGTTGAACCTGATCGTCTGGTCGGTAAAACGCCCCATGATTGTTTCCGATGGCTGGAGGTCGATGGAGACCCGATTGAAAACCTGCCATGGATCGAAAGCTCCGCTTCGGGCGAGCGAATTCTTGACCGAATGGTCTGCGTGGATGTTCGCTCGGATGCGGAAACCGCCAACGACGACACGAAACGCGTTGCCTTCAAAATCAATTGTGCTCCCGTCGCCTCGGAATCCTCACAGGGACATGGCGTGCTGGTCAGTTTCGAGAATGTGACAGAGCTTGAGAACAGCAAGCAGGCGGCCGAGTATGCCAACCAGGCTAAGTCGGATTTCCTTGCCAACATGAGTCATGAGATCCGCACGCCCATGAACGCCATTCTTGGTTTTACCGATTGGCTTCGTCGCGGCCTTGCGGAAGATCCCGCCGAGCAGCAGGAGTATCTTTCCACCATTCATGCAAGCGGCTCGCATCTGATGTCCTTGATCAACGACATTCTTGATCTGTCAAAAATTGAAGCCGGCAAGATGGAGCTGTCCGAGGAAAAATGCTCGCCGTACGCAATTGTGGACGACGTCGCCAAAATTCTTCGCGGACGCGCTCAAGACAAGGATATCGAACTTAACATTATCTATCCAGCAAACCTGCCTGTTCAGATTACGACAGACGATGTTCGTGTCCGACAGGTGATCACAAACCTCGTTGGTAACGCAATTAAATTCACCGCCGAGGGCGCCGTTACGGTCACAACAGAGTTGGTTGGTAATCGTAACAAGCAGTTGCAGGTATCGATCGCTGATTCGGGGATCGGCATGACCCCTGAGCAAGTCGAGAAAATATTCGACCCATTTGTTCAGGCCGATTCCAGTGTAACAAGAAAATTTGGTGGCACTGGCCTTGGCCTCGCGATCAGTAAACGGATTGTTGAAGCACTCGGTGGACAGATTGTTGCGACAAGTGAACCCGGCGTCGGCAGTAACTTCACGTTCACGATCAATGCCGGATCGCTGGAAGACACGCAGATGATTTCTCATGATCATCATCTCGAGTCCACGAAACACAAACGCAACACAAAAGAAGGGATCACCAAACTGCCCGAGGGTCGAATTCTTGTCGTGGACGACGGCGACGCGAACCGGCGTTTGATTAAATTGATTCTCGAGAAAGCCGGCTGCCGAGTCACGGAAGCCGAAAACGGCAAAGTTGGTAGCGATTTAGCGTTGGCCAACGATTTTGACATTATCCTGATGGACATGCAGATGCCGGTGATGGACGGCTACAAGGCAACTGCCACACTACGCGAGGCCGGAACAAAAACACCGATCATCGCCCTGACCGCCAACGCGATGACGGGAGACCGGGAAAAGTGCATGTCGGCAGGCTGTGACGACTTCCTGGCAAAGCCTGTAAGAATCGAAGAGGTTTTACGCACCGTTAATGGTTATCTTTCGCATCTGCCGCCTCCAACGGAAACAACAACCGTCGAAGAAGTTACGCAACGGGACTCCCAGCGACCTGAACAGGTCAGCGAATCTGACATCGATTTCAAAGTGCTGCTGCAAGAAAGCATGATTGAATTGCAGCAGGCTCTTGAATCGCGAGACTATGAGCTGGCGATCGAGTGCCTGAACACGTTGGAAAATCGTTGCCACTCGATGGGCCGTATCGAGTCGGCTCACGCGATTGAGCGACTTCTGATGGCGATCAACAAACGTGATGAGCCGAGCATCAAAACGGAACTGGCAGTCTTCATCTCTACCATGCGAGATCAACTGGCGATCAGGAACCCAAATCCCGCGACGGAATCAAGGACTGCTGGTACGGAAAAAAGTAAACTGCCCGATCCAATGTCCGAAGCTGCACCGCGCCAGCGACGTGCAAGCAGCGAGCAAGGTGATCTGATTTACTCGCAACTGCCGATGGACGAAGCCGAGTTCCGACAAATTGTAGAAGATTTTATTCCGCAACTTGACGCAAAATTGAACGAGATGGATGCGGCACTTGAATCCAGTAACTATGAAGAACTGGCTGGTCTCGCTCACTGGCTTAAAGGTGCCGGAGGAACAGTTGGTTTCGACGAGTTCCATCGTCCCGCTTTGGATCTGGAAAAAGCCGCACGCAGTTCCAGAATGAAGGAATCCCAGCAAAGCTTGGTCGAGCTGCGTAAGCTGCAGAACAGAGTTTGCGTGGATGTTCCAGCAAACGTTTGAGTGCGCACACCCACATTTCAAACCATGCCCAGCGTTTTACGCGATCAGGGGCCAATTGTTGATTGCCAGATCGGGCCCGTTAAGTAACAATAACGGCATGATCTGACTCTTTTTCTGTCTCTAAAACAATTCGGTGGTTTCTCCGGGTTGTTGTTTTCGGGTTCGGCTGCTTTCCCACCCCGTCTTGCCGAACCCGGTGGATGCAAGAGTCCGTAATCCTTGATGGTTCTCGTTTTGGAATCCCGGCATGCCCTTCAATCGCTCCGCGCGTTCTGGCAGAAAGAACGGCTCTCGTAATCAACAACTGGCATATTCGACTTTCGAACCAAGACAGTTGCTGGCTGCCAATCCGATCATTTCGGAGTTCATGGCATCGAATACTATCACCTTCGATGACGGCTATGGTGACAGCAGTGACTGGATCGAGATCGCCAACACGGGCGACGCGCCGATCGATCTGGCGGGTTGGCACCTCAGTGACAGTGCCAACAATCCAACGAAGTGGGAGTTCACACAGTCGACTTCGCTGCAACCGGGCGAATACCTGATTGTTTTCGCATCTTCTCGAAATGAAATTGATCCCGCCGGATACAACCATACGAACTTCAAGTTATCTGCCGGGGGCGAGTACATTGGCCTTGCGGATCCAAGCGGAGTTGTCGTTTCAGAAATCGGCTCCGCGTCTGCCGACTATCCACCTCAGGTAACGGACGTGGCCTACGGAGCGGTCGGAGGCAGTTTTGTGACGGGGCAAAGTGTCGCTCAGTATCTGGTTCCTTCGAATGAGGCTTTAGGAACTAGTTGGACAGCCAACGGCTTCAACGCAACCGCAAACGGGTTTGCAACAGGCCGCGCCGCGATCGGATACGAGAATTCGCCCGGCAACAACGTCAATTTTCTGGGCGAGTTTGAAACGGATCTGGATCCCGTCGGCGCGGGCCCCACCAGTGTCTACGTGAGGTCCGAGTTTGAAGTTGCCGATGCGAGTTCAGTCAATGATCTGACGCTGACCATGAAGTATGACGACGGGTTCGCAGTGTACTTGAATGGTACATTTTTGTTCTCACGAAATGCTCCGGGGGCTTTGTCTTGGAACTCATCCGCGACCCAATCTCATAACGATTCCAGCGCGATCCAGCCGATTGCGTTCGGCCTGGATGGCAGCGCCGGGTCTGAAGGCGACTTTTTGAATCTGCTGGTCGATGGCACCAACACACTGGCGGTTCATGCACTCAATCGACCCAACAGCAGCGACATGCTGATGGTTCCAACGCTTGTTTCCAGCTCTGGCGGGACAACTTCGACGTATCTCGTGACGCCAACGCCCGGAGGACCGAACTCGGATGCCGTTACGCTGGGGCCACGGATCGAGGAAGTCACGCCTTCGGGAACGACTGCGACTGCCGGTCAGGACCTGCTGATCACGGCTGAAATTTCCGCGTTTGACCATCCGGTGGATACTTTTTCTGCTCGGCTGCATTACCGAGTGATGTTCGGCGGCATCTCGACAATCACGATGAATGACGCGGGGCTTGGTTCCGATGTGGCTGCCGGTGACGGCGTTTACACCGCCACGATCCCGGGTAACGCTCTTTCAGTCGGCGAAATGATTCGGTGGTATGTCACTGCGGAAGACACGCAGAACAATCTATCCCGAGCACCACGTTTTCTTGATCCACTGAATTCCCCAGAATACTTCGGCACCGTTGTGGCGGACCCGTCGATTGCCACGGACGTACCTGTGTTCCAGTGGTTCGTTCAGAACGTCAGCGGTACGTTTACCGATGCCGGGGCGCGAGGCTCATTGTTTTTCAATGGCGAGTTCTACGACAACATTCACACCGACGCTCACGGCCAATCGACACGAGGCCCTGATTTCCCAAAGAAGTCATTCGATTTCGATGCAAACTCGGGCGAGAAATTTGATCTGGGGGATGTGATTGGAAAGGCCAGCGACTTTAACTTGCTGACGAATTTTGCAGACCAGACCAAGGTCCGGCATGCACTTGCCTACGACGCGTTCACGCAAGCCGGCATCCAGGCGTTGCATGCTTATTCGGTCGTCGTGTATCGCAACGGCGAATACTACGGCCTGTATGATCTGGTCGAAGAAGGAGACGAAGAATACCTGGAGCGGAATGGCCTCGATCCAAACGGGGCGTTGTACAAGGTGAATAGTCCGCTGAACAGTGTTTCCAATCAAGTTGAGAAAAAATCACGCGAGTACGAGGACTTCAGTGATTTCCAAAACGTGGTCAGTGGCCGTGCTCGATCCGGTAGCTCGGCCGCGACCTGGCGTTTTGACAATCTGGACATCGCCAACACGATCAATTATCTGGTGGTTCAGAATCTGATTGGAAGTCACGACTTCGGTCATAAAAATATGTATTGGTATCGAGATACCGAAGGCACCGGATTATGGAACCCGCTTCCCTGGGATCAGGATTTGTCGTTTGGTCACAAATGGAACGGCAGTTTGGGGGACCCGTACTTTGAAAACGATCTGGCAACAAACCAGACGCTGACCGCCGGCTGGAACGATCTGTTCCAGCGAATGTACGCTGACAGCACGATGCGCGAGATGTACAACCGCCGCTTCCGCACGTTGGCAGACCAATTGTTTGGTGCACCCGGAACTCCGATTTCGCAAAGCTACCTTTATCAGAAAATTGATGAGCTTGCCGCGCTGACAGGAGATGAAGCCAGCACTGACCTGAGCCAGTGGGGACTGAATCCTCAGTTTGCGGCCGCTTACCCCTTCAACCCCGCGCAAGCGGTTGACCAGGTTCAAGACGTCTACCTGCTGTCGCAGCGAAACCATGTGGACAACCAAAGCAACATTCCGGGCTCCCAACCGCTCAATCCAACGATCACGTTTGATGTTAACGACTACGACGCAAGCCCCGCGTCTGGGTTACAGAGCGAAGAGTATGTGCGATTGAGGAACGATAACAACACAGCGATCGACATCTCCGGTTGGGAACTGACCGGCGGTATTGAGCACACCTTCCATGGAGGAACGGTGATTCCCGCAGGTGGCAGCCTGTACGTCGTTGCCGACGTCGTCGCGTTCAAAAATCGCTCGACTGGCCCAGCGGGTGGGCAGCAACGGTTCATACAGGGTAACTACAACGGGCAACTTTCAAGCAACGGAGAAATCGTCAATCTTGTTTCAACCAGCGGAACCACGATCGACACGCTGGCGACACCCAGCGAAGGACCAAGCGAAAACCAGCAGTTCCTGCGAATCACCGAGTTCAACTACCATCCAACCGACGCGGCAGGGAACGCGGAATACATCGAATTCATGAACGTCAGCTCAGGAGCCAACGCAACTTCGCTGGATCTGACGGGGGTCACCATCTCGGAAGGTCCGAGCACTCCTTTCGTGTTTCCGTCAGGTACAATTCTCCCTGCAGGTTTGCGAATCGTTGTGGTCAAGGATGTCGCCGCGTTTAATGCAACCTATCCGGATGCTAACTCCGCTTTCATTGCGGGCACTTATTCAGGCAGCTTGAGTAATGGCGGCGAAACGATCCGAGTCGATGATTTCGGTGGCGAACGAATACTTGAGTTCACCTACGGGGACTCCGATCCATGGTCCCCCGTCGCGGACGGCGCGGGCGGATCGTTGCAATTGGTCGATGAAGTCAACACGCCCGTCGATCTGCTGGACAAGTTTTACTCGTGGCGAGGGTCCTACCGCGAAGGGACACCGGTTGCCGCTCCCAACTTTGCCAACGCCAGTGTCATCATCAGCGAGGTGTTGGCTCACACGGACGAACCTCAGGTCGACTACATTGAACTGCACAATCCCGGCGCAAGTGCCATCGATATCGGTGGCTGGTATTTGAGCGATTCAGGTACGAACCTGCAAAAATATCAAATCCCCGCTTCAACGATCATTGCCGCAGGCGGATATCTTGTCTTTGATGAAAGTGATTTCAATCCCGCACCACTGAATCCCGGGCCGAACGACTTTGCGCTATCAAGCGAAGGCGATCAGGTGTGGCTGACGTCAACCATCGGCGGGGAAACGACTTTTGTTGACGTCGTCGAATTCGGTGCCACGTTCAATGGCGAATCCGTCGGGCCCGTTCCAACCGACGGCGGCAGGCTGAGCCCTCTGGTGGTGCCAACTCCCGCAGCAGTTAATTCAGCCGCACGACTTGGCCCGTTGCTGATTACCGAGGTTCATTACCACCCGACGGATCCAACGGGAGCGGAACTCGGGGTCGACAGCACGGTTACGGCGAGTGATTTTGAATTTGTTGAGGTTCACAATCCGGGCTCGACCGCAGTATCGCTTCAAGATTGGCAATTGCGGGGAGATGTTGACTACGATTTTGAAAACATTTCAGTCGCCGCCGGCGCGACGATCGTTGTCACTCGATTCAATCCAGACACTGCCGACAATTCAAACCGAGTCCTTCTGTTCAGAAACCGACATGGCATCACTTCGGGAGTTCAACTGGTGGGCGGATATGATGGCACGTTATCCAACAGCTTTGCCAGAGTCGAGCTTCAACAACCAGATTCACCCGCCCCGGAGACTCCGACCGAAATCCCGCACGTGACCTCCGACGAAGTCCTCTACGATGACCTTGCTCCCTGGGCAAACGCGGATGGAAACGGTCAATCGCTTCAGCGAGTGGCGGGTAACGTCACTGGAAACCTGGCCAGTAATTGGGCGGCCGGCAATCCGAATCCGGGAACGGTATCGCTCGTCGCAACTGCCCCGGAAGTGACCGGCTTGCTGCGTGACGGCGGCGGAACATTGATTCGCCCGGATCTTATCGAGACGATTGAGGTCACGTTCGATTCCGATGTCAGTGTCTCGCAAAGTGCGCTCGCGGTTCGAAACCTGACGACGGGAGGAACGTTCGTTGATGTCTCGTCGGCCACATTTGGTTACTCGGCAGGCAGTCGAACGGCCACCTGGGATTTGTCTGATCTTACCAGCCCGCTGGTGCCGGGATTCTACGAGTTCTCGATCGCAGCCGACGGCGTCTCTGCCGCTGGCTCGGGTCGGAACATGGCGGGAGATTTCTTTCAAGAAATTTACGTTGCCATTCCCGGCGACACTAATCTGGACGGTCGAGTCAATGTTCTCGGGGACGCCTTTGCATTGGTCGCCGGCCTTGGAATCACTCAAGATGCAACGTGGGCCGATGGAAACTTCGACGGCGATAACGATGTTGACGTGCTCGGAGACGCATTCAAGCTGGTTGCCAACCTTGGCGAGTCGGTGATTCCTCCGGCTGCGTTCGCAATCTCAACCGTCGCGATCTCTGATCCCAACGACGACCGTTTCGACGCGACTCAGTCGTCTGCGATGCCCTCGCCCGAAACTGAGCTTTCAGCTGACTCCGCTGCTGGACCGGCTTTGACGTCAACTTTCGAGGCTTTCTCAGATTCTGACGACGAAAAGGAGAAACCCTGGGACGAGTTCGCATTGACCACTGGCACCGATCTCAAGCTCGAAGGCCAGTCCCCATCGTATGAATCCCTGGACGAGATGTTTGAGGCAGTCGAGATCTGGTCGTAGCGATCACCACGAATGATTCAGCAAATTTCAGGCGGTTGCCCTGACGCGTTACCTGCGTTCACGCCGATCCGCTGAATGGCGTTTCCAGCGTGAAAATTGACCTGTAAACTGAAAAACGCCTGAGGCTCAATCGAGCGACAGGCGTTTATGACGGATTTGGCAGGATTCCCAGCGTTAGAGCGGAGATGACAGGATTCGAACCTGCGGAACGGTTTGACCCGTTCACCTAATTAGCAATCAGGCGCTTTCGACCACTCAGCCACATCTCCCTTTCGAGCACGAATTGTGTAAGAAACATCGGCAAAGATCAAGCCGGTAATCAGCCGAAATCCTCGAAAGCCGATTCTGAAAGATTCTGGATCAATCTGAATCTTCGAGCTCACAAATCGAACCTCTGGGACCCGCGGCGACTGCCGAAGGTTCGGGCCAGCCGATTAGAAACCGATCAATGACTTGCGTTGGGTGGCTCGCCCTCCAAGGCCGAGGTTTCAGCACAATCAGGCTCGACGGTCGAACGAGCACATTGGTGAATTCCCGCTTGTCCAGACCTCAGCAGTCGGTACACTATTTGATTCTTTTGAGGACCGTTTTTTCAGTTTTTGTACGAAACGGTCGATGAAGCACAACTCGTGTTGTATGCTTCGTATTGGTGATGGCGATGTAGCTCAGTTGGTTAGAGCAGCGGAATCATAATCCGCGTGTCGGGGGTTCGAATCCCTCCATCGCTACTTTCTATTCAAGGCTTTCGGGGATTACCGGGAGTCTTTTTTTATGGCTCTTCGCGGATATCCGATCTCCGCACTTCCGGCTGAGCAGGTTCATCTGGATAGAATGCCTGGAAATTTGTCCAGCTGTATTCTAACGAACGTGTTTTGGCGTGCGAAACAAGTTCCGTTGAAACTGGTTGTATCTGACGGGTTAACGAGCGAGTGATTGAGCGACCAGGCGATTGAGTGGCTCCCGTCGAGTGTCCAATACGCGTAGTAGAATCCCGCGAGGTGGTTTGGGCTGAATCAAACTTCGGGCTGGCGCTGCTGTTCCATGCAAGCAAACGCAAGAGCGCTCGTGTCGCTAACCCGAAAATGCGAACGAGACGAACCACCGGGCTTGTTTTTCAAGAAAATCCCATGACCAAATCAGTATCCAAGTCGGACCGTCAAATGAATCGACGTCATTATCTGCGTGCGGCCGGCGCGTGCATTGCGTTGCCGTTTTTGCCTTCGATTGGGAACGACCGGGTGTGGTCAACGCCAGCGATTGATTCGAAGTTACCGACTCCGTCTTCAGCACCTCGCATGGTTTGCGTGGGTGTTGCTTTAGGGATGTACGCCGATGAATGGATTCCCAAAGAGGAAGGTCAGGGTTATAGAAAACGCCCGCGTTAATTCAACCGTTGGAAAAGCTGCGAAAAGACTTCACCATTTTTTCTAACGTTGACCATCCGAACGTCAAAGGTGGCCATAAAGGGATGCCCGCTTTTCTGTCGGGTGTTTACCAGCCCGAGCAAGTCGGTCAGTCAATTGTGATTCGAAATCAAGTGACCGTTGACCAGTTCGCAGCCGGCAAGATCGGTAACGCGAACCGTTATTCTTCCATTCAGCTGAGTGCGACCAAACCTGGCGCGACCGATTTGCTGTCATGGAGCGACAAGGGTGTGGCGCTGCAAAGCCAGCACGACCCGCTGGAAGTTTACAGGCAGTTGTTTGTCAACGATCGGAATCCGCGGCGAGTTGCCAAGGCGATGCAAAATGGTCGAAGCGTACTGGATCTGGTTAATGAGGACGCTAAAACGTTGACGCGTGATCTTTCACGAAAGGATCGAGCCGTTCTTGATCAGTACATGAGTTCGGTGCGAGATGTCGAAAAAGGAATCGCTCGTCAGCTTGAGTGGTTGGCGACACCAAAACCAAAAGTTCCAAAGGTCAAGAATCGACCAACAACTTACCACGGCAATCTTGATTTGATTTACGACCTGACTGCCCTGGCACTTCAAACGGACAGCACGCGAGTGGCGTCAATCATGCTGCCGGCCGGGGGATTGGCAATCGACGTTGGCGGCAAACGCATCGGGAACTACCACGGGCAGTCTCACCACGGAAAAGATCCGGCGGTTGTGAAGCAGTTGGTCGACATCGAGCGACTGCACACAGCTTCGCTGGCAAAGTTCCTGACTCGCCTGAAGGATACGCCCACTGACCAGGGGAACCTGCTCGACTGCACTCAGGTTCTGTTTGGCAGCGGACTTGGCAACGGGAGTTCTCATTCCAACCGAGACCTGCCTGTCTTGCTTGCCGGTGGCGGTCACAAACACCAGGGCCACGTTCGTGGGGCCGAGGGGACTCGCTTGACCAACCTGTTCGTAACCATGCTTCGACGGATGCAGATCGAAGTGGAATCTTTCGCGGACAGCAACGGAGACTTCAGTAAGTGGTTGGGTTGAAAATGAACAGGAACTTCACTTTGATAGCTTCTGGACTGGAATCGTTTTCTTTCAAACTGCTGTTGTTGGCGACCTTTGCCGTGATCACAACCTGTGCGTCCACTGCGTCCGCAAAAGAGGATGGGCTGCCGAAGTCAGCGGAGTCGTTTGTGAAACGGCACTGTTACGACTGCCATGGCGACGGTGCAGATGAGGGTGATTTCCAGATCGATGAATTATCGCGGGACTTCAGCGACCCGGCCGCTGCCGTTGCATGGCGCGACGCGCTGGATTTAGTGCAGCTGGGCGAAATGCCTCCTCCTGAACAGTCGCGGCCTCGATCGGGCGAATTGAGAAACTTTGTTAAAGCGATTAACGACGCGTTGCAATCAGCGGCGATCAAATCCGCCAGCAATGGGCCCAAGTTGCGACGTCTGAGCCATACCGCACTTGATAACGCGGTGAAGGATCTGACAGGAACCGATCTGAAGCTGAGTGAAGGCTTGCCTTCCGACCCCGAGGTTGCCGGCTTCGATAATCTCAGTTCGACGATGGTGCACTCGAAAGAGTTCATCGATGTTCTACAGAAGAACGCTCGTGCAATCGCCGAAAATGTCGTCACCAATCGAAAAGACCCTCGGCGAAAGTCCACGTACACGGGCAAACGAATCATGGGCGGCAAAGAAACGGTACGCTCGAGCAACAAAACGGTTTTGTACGGAAGTCTGTTTCGGGAATTTACGGCATGGCCGCGTCGCTACGAAGCCCCGTACTCGGGTCGTTGCCGAGTGATGGTCACCGCGTTTGAGCGTAACAGCGTGGATGATCTGGAAGCCCATGGGCTGGAACATGAACTGGCTCCGCGAAAAAACAAGAATCCGAAAGACGACGTCTTCGCAAGGGCGAAGCGTTGGATCCGCCAGGAGCGACTTCCGCGGGATCGCCGGCGGCAGGGTAGTTTGATCGCGGCCGAATCGAAGGAAGAAGCCGAAAACGGGAAATCGATTACCGGCAGAGTGCTGGGCCGGTTTGACGTCGCGCCGGAAATGGGAACCAGCGATGTGATCATTGACATGAAGGAAGGCGAGAGCTTTTACGTGGTCGCCACCGATTGCGGACGCCGACAGTTCCCGCCGTGGGCGCAAGTGAAAGGTGCCCCCAAAACGCTGAACGACAAACGGTTCCCCGGCAGGGGAATGGTGATCGACGGTCGAATTCTGCTGGGAGAGCAACTCCATATCGAACGCATTGAAGTTGAGGGGCCGTTGGCGGAACAGTGGCCCCCCATCGCAACGACCCGATTGTTTCCAAACGGATTTGACGAACCGCTTTCAGATCAAAGGCTCAGTTTCTTCCTTGCACGGGCGTTTCGCGGGCGGGTGAGCACTGATACGGTGCAGTTGTATTCCGCGATTTACAATCACATTCTGGCAGAAACGGAATCGCCGGTTGAAGCGGCACGACAATTGGTCGAAGCCGTGTTGTGCTCGCCGCGCTTTTTATACAACTGCCCTCCTGCTGATCAGGATGATGCGTTTGCGATCGCTTCCAGATTGAGTTTCTTTCTATGGAATTCCGTGCCGGACGACACGTTGCTGAAGGCCGCCGATCGCGGCTATTTGAAGGATCCCGACGGCATGGCCCAACAGGTGCAGCGAATGATCGCGGACCCTCGATGCAAGGACTTCATCAAGGATTTCACGGGCCAATGGCTCGGTTTGCGTCGTGTCGGAGCCATGCTTCCTGATCCAAACCTGTTTCCGAATTACGAGATGGTGCTCGAGACATCGATGCGCGAGGAAACGGAAGAGTTCTTCAACCACATTGTTACCGAAAACCGACCGGTCAAGGAGTTGATCGCGCCGGGCTACGCAATGTTGAACGATCGACTTGCCGAACATTACGGTATCCGGGGCGTCAAAGGTGGTCAGATTCGGAAGGTGAAAGTTTCCAAACGCGACCCTCGTGGCGGGTTGCTTGGACAAGCGAGCGTGCTGACGATCACGTCCAACGGAACGTCAACGTCACCGGTCATGCGTGGCGTCTGGGTGTTGGAAAATCTGCTCGATTCACCGCCCTCTCCTCCGCCACCGGATGTGCCTGCGATTGAGCCGGATGTTCGCGGTGCGACGACCGTGCGAGAGCAACTGGCGAAGCACCGCGAGGTGGAAACCTGTAACCAATGCCATCGTCGGATCGATCCATGGGGTTTTGGTTTGGAAAACTTTGATCCGATCGGGCAATGGCGAACCAAGTATCGTGGGCATAAACAGAGAAAACCTGTGGACGCGACTGGCGTCATGCCCAACGGCGATCAATTTGACGGCGTCGAGGGTGTCAAGAAAGCGCTGCTGGAACGTGAGCAACAATTGACTCATGCGTTGGCAGCCAAGCTGTTGACTTACGCGACCGGTCAACCGACTTCGATCAAGGCAAAGCTCGCCCTCGATCAGATTGTTGAAGAGAACATGAAAGGTAAGAACGGCGTGGCAGAACTGATTGAGAAGATCTGCACACATCCAGTTTTTCTTCAGTGATTTCTGCCATCCCATGAGGATAGTGCAGCTTCAAAACCTGCATTTCGTGCCTGTCTTTTTGACGATTCAGGGCAAACCTGGTGCTGACCGGTCAGACAATGTTGTGGCAATGTTTATAAAGTTTGTTGCCACGCCTGCAAAACAATCAGACGAGGATTCAGGCGTTGACGTCGATGACCGTTCGACCTTTGATCTGCCCTTTCAGAATTTTAGCGGCCAGCTCTGGCACCTCGGCCAGCGTGGCAGGTTGAATCATGCTGTCAAGTTTTTCCAGCGGAAGATCCGTTGCAAGTCGTCGCCAAGCATTGATTCGCTTCTCTGTCGGATGCAAAACCGTGTCGATTCCCAGCAAGTTGACTCCACGAAGTAAAAACGGAATCACGCTGGTCGGCAATTCAGCGCCACCGGCCAGTCCCACGGCGGCGACCGAGGCACCGTACTTCAGCTGACCCAGCACACGAGCCAGCATTTCTCCTCCAACGGCATCCACGCAGCCAGCCCACACGGCTTTTTCAAGAGGTCGTTTGGAAACCGTATCGATTTCACTTCGTTCCACAATCCGCTTCGCGCCAAGCGACTTCAGATAGTCGGCGGTTTCTGGTCGACCGGTCACGGCAGCCACTTCGTGGCCAAGTTTAGACAGCATGGTCGTCGCAATGGAACCGACTCCGCCAGCTGCTCCGGTGACAATCACTTCCCCCGCGTCAGCCTTCAAACCATGGTCTTCCAACGCAATCACTGCCAGGCATGCAGCCAGTCCTGCAGTTCCTATCGCCATGGCTTGTCGCGACGTCAAACCACCCGGGAGTGGAACCAGCCAATCTGCGTCGACGCGTGCCTTTTGCGAAAAGCCGCCCCAGTGTTTTTCTCCCACGTGCCAGCCCGTCAAAATCACTTGATCGCCCGGTTGGAATCGTTGATCATCCGATTGTTCGACGGTCCCCGCGAAATCGATTCCGGGGACGTGCGGATAGGTTGACACTAGCGGACTGTTGGTTTGCATGCACAATCCGTCTTTGTAGTTGATGGTGGAATACTCGACTGCCACCGTAACGTTTCCGGCTGGCAATTGGCTCAAATCCATCGAGCAAACTTGCGTCGAAACCGAGTCGTCCGATTGTTTATCAACCACGATTGCCCGAAATGACATTTCGCATCCTTTTGATTTTTTCGAGAGTTTCGTCAGCTATCCGGGTTCAGTCTATAGTGCTCATTCCCAAATCTCAAACGAGGGGCTCAAAACAATGCTGGAACCGACCAATGGAACCTATCGACCTGATGTTTTGTTGTTGTGTTCGTTATTGCTTGTCGCGAGTGCGACCATCGACGCCAATGCCGATGATCATCCGAACGTGATTCTGATCGTCACCGACGATCAGGGTTACGGCGACATGTCGTGCCATGGTAATCCCTGGCTGAAGACTCCCCATCTTGATCGATTGCATGCGTAAAGTGTTCGGCTGGAAAACTATCACGTCGACCCGGTCTGCACGCCGACTCGTGCGTCACTGATGACGGGCAGGTATTCTGCTCGGGTGGGAGCGTGGGCGGTCACCGAAGGGCGGCAGCTGCTGAATCCTGATGAAGTCACAATGGCCGAAGTCTTTCAAGATTCGGGCTATCGTACGGGAATGTTTGGCAAGTGGCACTTGGGTGATACGTGGCCGTTTGCTCCACGATATCGCGGCTTTCAGCGAGTGGTTCGGCATCTGGCCGGTGGCATCGACGAGATTGGAAACCCGATTGGCAACGACTATTTTGACGACACCTATCACGTGGACGGGAAACTTCAGAAGTTGGATGGCTATTGCACGGAAGTGTTTTTCGATGAATGCATGAAGTTCATCAAGCAGGAATCCGAAAAACCATTCTTCGTTTATCTGCCCCTCAATGCGATGCACAGTCCGCACACCGTGGCCGAAAAGTACTCGGCTGCGTTTCTGGAGGCCGGCCATCGCGCCAAGCGAGCAAAGTTCTTCGGGCAGATTATCAACTTCGACGAAAACCTCGGCCGCCTGTTCGGTTTCCTTGAAAATCACCAGTTGGACGACAACACGATCTTGATTTTCATGGGAGACAACGGAACCGCAGCAGGCGATGCTGATGCGCGGGGTGATTTTAACGCGGGCATGCGAGGCAAAAAAGGTTCCGTGTACGAAGGTGGACATCGTGTCGCTTGTTTTGCTCGCTGGCCAAACAAGCTGAAAGCAGGCACGGAAGTCACCAGGCTCACTTCGGTTCGCGATTGGCTTCCAACGCTGATCGACTATTGTGATTTGAAGGGGCCCGCAGGAGTCCGCTTCGATGGGAAAAGCATTCGGCCGTTATTCGAATCAAACGGTGAAGATTGGCCTCAGCGGACGATGTTTGTCGAACGCCAGAGCGACCAGCCTTCTCTGCATCAAAAGTTGCATGCCAAGGGTGGTTATCCTCAATACGCCGTGATGAGCGGAACGTGGCGAATGGTCAACGGCCAATTGTTCAACATGTCGAATGATTTCGCCCAAGCCCACAACGTAGCCGGCGACAATCCCGACGTCGTGATGGATCTTCGTGGACAATACGAAAACTATTTTGCCGACGTCTTTTCCGACAACGCGGCTTACACGCGTTTCCAAGTCGGAGCACCGGAACAGAACCCGATGTTGCTAACCGTTCGTGACTGGCACCCCACGAAAGGAAACGTCATCTGGCAACAACATCAGCTGGATGACGATAATCTTCAGATCAACGGGTTCTGGGCGATTGAGATTGTCAACGCGGGTCGTTACTCAATTCGATTGTCCAGATTTCCCGACGATGATTCTCACGCGATGCGAGCTTCGAAAGCTGTCTTGCAAATCGGGGAGCAACGATTTGAAAAAACCATTGATCGCAACGCCAGCTCGGTGTCGTTCGATATGACACTCGACGTCGCATCGACCTTGGTCCAAACCTCGCTTCAGGATGATCAGTCAGGGACGCGAGGAGCATACTTCGTGGAAATCGAACGAATCAGTCGGTCGAATCAAACAAGGGATTAACTGGGAGAAGTCATGATGAATGCAGGCTGTAACACGCAAACCGCTCCCGTGCCGAAGCTTCGGTCTCGGATTTGCCTTCGTGGTTCAGCAGAAGTGAATTGACCGATCGTGGAATTGCTTTCCGCCGAATCTGCAGGCGTGTAAGCAAGTGTAAGCAAGACTCAAACTGGTCAATTCAACACTGGTAAGTCTGGTCTGGAATGGCCTTCACGATCCAACGCCAGCCTCTTTCACCAAGGTTAAAGCTCTTTGACTTTCACGTTGCGAAACAAGATCGTTCCTTTTGCACCCTTGTGTACTTGCAGCCCGAAAAATCCCCGCTGGTAAGTGCCATCGTCAATCCAATGAGCCACCGGGACGCCATTCACCCAGGTCTTCACGACATTTCCATTCGCGGCGATCGTAAGCCGATTCCAATGTGACAGTTCTCGAACCAACGCATCGCGAGCCTGTTGATGTTCTTTCAGCCAGACAGGATAGAAATATCCTCCGCAACTTTGTCCATAGATCCCACCATTCCAGTAGCGTTGCTGAGTGATGCCTTCCAGTTCTGCCTGAGGACCAAAGACAATCTGCTGACCGTCTTTCTCTCGGACCTTGGCTCGAAACATGACTCCGGTATTTCCGTCGACTTCCCAGTTCACGTCGCATGTGAAAACGAAGTCTGAATAATCATCTCGATCCGTGCAAAGATAGGTGCTCGGCGAACCCGGTACGCAAGTGCCGACCACCTGCCCATCTTTGACAGTAAACTTGCAGCTTCCTCCGATCGGTTTCCAACCACTCAGATCGGTCCCATTGAACATGGGTACGAATCCATTGGTAAGATCTGGTTCGGCGTCTGAGTTGAGCAACATGTCTTTCGGTTTTGGCGCGTTCGGCTGCTTTTTATATTTCGCATACCATTTCGCCTGGCTTGGTGCGACGGAGGAGTGTTTTGAATTCGATTCCGTCGACGTTGCAGGTTTCGCTTTCTTTTTTTTCTTTTCAGTCGGGAACATCTCCGTGTACGGAACCTGTGGCCGTTTCATTTTGTCTTCCGGGTTGCGGAAAACCCACGGCTCCCAAACTTTTTTCGCGACCTGCCATTCCTCCAGCGAGCGAGTTGGATACCAGGCTGGAGCGCCATACGTTTTGAAGTCCAGTTGGTCGTAATTCTCTTTCACCCATTGGGCGACCGTTGGTGTTGGGCACGACTCAGGGAAAGCACTTTGTCCATCAGACTTCATTCCACGGAACGTATTTGAAACGCCCTGATCGTTGATCACATCTTCCCGCCACTTGGTCAACTCGGCCAGAAGCGTGGATTTTACTTCCCCGTAGTTGGGATCATCGGCAAGGTTATTGATTTCGTGGGGATCGGCGTTCAAGTCGAACAATTCAACTTCCGGTTTGGTCGCTGCCAGAAAAGCAGCTTGAGCAGGAGTTAGTTTGCCCTGCAAGTTCAGCACGTTCATTTCCGCCAAAACGGGGTAGCACTGTTCCTTGTATCGGCTGTACTGACAGTAGGGTCGTTCGGGCATCAAATTGAGAATCAGCTTGTGATCCTTCGAACGAATCGATCGCATCGCATCGTGCGTGATGTCCATCTTGTCACGAGCGGCAAATACGTACTTTCGATTTTTCACGTCATCGCTGAACAGGCTATTTCCATGGAGCGGTTTTGGAGCCTCAATTCCGGCGGCTTCCAGAATCGTCGCACAAAGATCGATCGACATGACCAAGTCATCGTTGACTTGATCAGGTTCGATCTTCCCGGGCCAACGGAGGATCATCGGAATCTGGGTCCCTCCGTCGTAAAGAAATTGCTTCCCGCGAATGTGGCAACGACCGTGATCGCCAATAAAAATCACCAGCGTGTTCTCGGCCAGACCTTCATCCTCCAGACGCTTTAACAGCGCACCGACTTCGCGATCGACCCGTTGCATCTGTTCCAGTCCGTTGGCCCAATCGCGTCGAACAAACTCCGTGTCTGGGTAATAGGGCGGAATTTCCACGTTCGCCGGATCGATCGGACGTTCCGGGTCTCGCAGACATTCTCGGTGAGTGCCGCCAAAGGTAATTCTGGCAAAAAACGGTTGTCCTTCTTTTCGTTCACTCCAGTCTTTGCCCATGAAAAGTCCGGCGTGATCATCGGGCAGGAAATTGACATCGATTTTCCAGCTCATCAGGCTCGTGTGATAACCTGCGTCGGCAAACAGATGAGGAATCGGGCGAATGCCTTCAGGCAGCGGTTGTTTTTCGTCGGTTCGATGTTGATTCGCACCGATGAGGTTCTGATGAAAGCCGGTCATCATGGCGGACCGGGAAGTCGAACATACGGGCGACGTTGTAAACGCCGTCTTGTATCGAATACCCTCGCTTGCCAGTTTGTCCACGTGAGGGGTCGAGATTCCCTTTGTTCCATAGCAGGAGAGATCGGGTGACCAGTCCTCAATGGTGATCCAAAGAATATTTGGTCGTGTTTCGCTGGCAGTCTCAGCGTCCGCGTCAACTGTGGCGGTGGTCCAGCCAATCATGCTGACCAAAAAGATGGTAACCAGAGCGGTTTTCATTATGCTACCTGAATATCGTCCTCGAAAAATCGCTTTCACCGACGCGTCCCACGAAGGAAACGCTTCAGTTTCATTTGAGCAAGATGGCCCGAAAGGTTGACAACATCTGCTTCGCTGAACTGCTTTCAACCCGTAGTTTACAGGAAAGTCGCGGCCTCGTTTGCGGGATGACAATTTTGTTTCGATCCCAATCTTGTTGGCGGAAAGCACGGACGAAAGCTCTTGGCGAACTGATGGTAAAAGCACGCATGGTAAACCTGCGTTCACGTATTTTTTGGTTTCTAAAACGATTTGGTCATTTTACTGGTCTTGTTGATCAAAATCGACGTGTTGACTCTGGGCAACGGAAAAAGGCATGATTCAAACACCCGAAGGAAGCAGTGTCGCAGTATGAAAATTTTGACGGACCGTACTTTGAGATGGCGCTCAGTACGTGGAATTGCATGTTTGCTGTCTTGTTCAATCTTCTTCGGATGTTCGAGCATTGCTGACGCAGACAACGTCCTGCTGATCATTGCGGACGATCTTGGAACTGATTCGGTCGGCATGTTTTCGACTGCCGCCAGCACTGCCCCAACACCGACGCTGGATAACCTTGCAACCAACGGAGTTCGATTTACTCGGTGTTGGTCCAACCCGACTTGTTCACCGTCTCGAGCTTCATTGCTGACGGGACGACACGGTTTCCGAACGGGCGTCGGCAGTCCGGGGGACCCCATACCCTTGTCCGAAGGAACGTTGGCAGACGCATTTAACAACGCTGGTTACGCGACCGCTTGTGTTGGGAAATGGCACTTGAGCAACAACAGCAATGGTCGAAACGATAATCCGAACTTGATGGGCTTCACTCATTACTGCGGGCCAACCGGAGGAGGACTTCCGGATTTTTTCGCGTGGACCAAGGTCATCAACGGAGTCACGCAGCCGCAAATTACCACTTATGCAACCACTGAAAATGTGGACGACGCGATCGACTGGATTGACGACCAGAACGGCGACTGGTTCTGTTGGCTGGCTTTCAATGCACCGCATACGCCATTTCATTTGCCACCCAATGATCTTCACAGCTACAACAGCTTGAGCGGAACGCAAACGGATATCGATGCAAATCCTCTCCCCTATTATCAGGCTGCGGTTGAAGCGTTGGATACCGAGGTGGGACGCCTGCTGAATTCGATCGATCCCGCCGTTCTGGCGAATACGAATGTGATCTTCATTGGAGACAACGGAACTCCTCGTCAAGTTGCCTCGCGAACGCTGCGTGGTGCCAAGTCATCTTTATACGAAGGCGGAGTGAACGTTCCGTGTATCGTATCGGGCCCGGTGGTCGCTGGAACATTGAATCGAACGAACGATTCTAACATTCAGTTTGTGGATTTCTTTAAATCGATTCTTGAAATTGCGGGTCTGGATGCTGCCATCCATACACCCGCCGGCGCTGCCACTGATTCTGTTTCTTTTGCAAATTACCTGGCGGATGAAGATCTTGCCAGCGTCCACGATTGCCACTTTACTACGGCATTCAACAACCAGAACGTCGCTCAGAACGGCAACGCGATTGCGAACAACGAATTTAAATTTGTTCGCTACGGTGATGGCGATGAAGAGTTTTTCAGTCGCGCCGACGAACGGACCAATCTGCTGGCAGTGGGGCTCAACGGAATTCAAACCGAAAACTACCTGGAACTGATCGAGAAAATGGCGGTTCTGATTGACCCGCCCAAGGTTGTGGCATTCGAACGTGATGGTGGTTCGGATATTCGCCCGGACCAGTTCCATGAAGTGAAAATTGTGTTCAACCAGGAAGTCAATATATCGATTGACGATTTGTTAGTTCGGAACGAATCGGTCATGCAGCCGGTTGATCTGACAGGTTCCCAGTTCAGCTACGACACGAATACGTTCACCGCAACATGGGACCTCAGCACACAATCCTCGCCGTTGCCCGCCGCCTATTACACGCTTGAGCTCGTCGCACCGCAGATCAGCAGTGTCGACGATGACACCGCTCTGGATGGAAATGGAGACGGAACCTCTGGTCCTAATTACGTGCAGACCTCGTACGTCGCGATTCCGGGAGACGCCGATCTCGACGGGGAAGTCAGTGTTTTGGGGGACGGATTCGCGCTGGTCAGCAACCTTGGTGCGGTCGGCGCGACATGGTCGCAAGGAGACTTTAACGGCGATGGAAATGTTGACGTTCTCGGTGATGGTTTTATTTTGGTTGCAAACCTTCAACGTTTCGTTACGGATGGCTCAACGACGCTTGCTTCCTCAGCCAATCCATAGCGTTGAAATGTGATGGAAACGCACAAACCATAGCAGGCGAAGCCATGAGCCCCGCCCGGGATTTGCGTTGAAAATTGGACTCGAAACCTTGTTCACAATACTTTGAAAATCACTTTTGGATGGCCCGCGAAACGAAAAAAGGCTCGTCCAGTTTTGGACGAGCCTTGGTCAGTCAATTTTGAAAAGTGAAGTCGTTGGCTTACTTCAGACCAAGCCGGACTTCTGGTTCCAGATCGAAGCGATCGAGGTTCATCACTTTGTTCCACGCAGCAACAAAGTCACTGACGAACTTTTCTTTGCCGTCATCGCTCGCGTAAACTTCTGAAATCGCTCGCAGTTGTGAATTTGATCCGAAGACCAGATCGACGGAAGTGGCGTTCCACTTGACGTCACCGGTTTCGCGATCGAGCCCTTCGAAGAAATACTCGCACTGGTCCGACTTCTTCCACTTGTACTGCATATCAGTCAGATTCACGAAGAAATCGTTCGTCAGCACACCAGGCTTGTCCGTCAGGACGCCCCATTTTCCTCCGTCTGCGTTTGCATTCAACGCTCGCAAACCTCCAACCAAGGCGGTCATCTCGGGAGCAGTCAGCGTCAGCAACTGTGCTCGGTCGACCAGCATTTCTTCGGCTGGACGGTCCGAGTTGTGCCCACCGAAGTTTCGGAAACCGTCGGCAATCGGTTCCAGGACTTCAAAGCTCTCAACATCCGTCTGTTCCTCGGTCGCATCGGTGCGACCCGGCGTGAAGGGAACGGTCACATCGTGCCCGGCTTCTTTTGCAGCAGCTTCCACCGCAGCACAACCACCCAGAACGATCACGTCGGCGAGGGAAACTTTTTTACCACCCGTCAACGACTCGTTGAAATCGGATTGAACTTTCTCCAATGCCGACAGAGCTTTCGCCAGTTGCTCGGGATTGTTCACAGCCCAGTCTTTCTGAGGAGCCAAGCGGATACGAGCGCCATTGGCACCACCGCGTTTGTCGGATCCGCGGAACGTGGATGCCGAAGCCCAGGCTGTTCGCACAAGCTGAGAAACCGTCAATCCACTATCCAGAAGTTTAGCTTTCAGCGAATCGATATCCGAATCGTCAATCAATTCATGATCCACGGCGGGAACCGGGTCTTGCCAGATCAGCTGCTCTTCGGGAACTTCCGGGCCAAGGTATCGCGAAACCGGCCCCATGTCGCGGTGAGTCAGCTTGTACCACGCTTTGGCAAACGCATCGGCGAACTCATCAGGATTCTCGTAGAATCGCTTTGAGATCGGTCCGTAAATCGGATCAACCTTCAACGCCAGATCGGTCGTGTACATGATAGGCTGGTGGAACTTGGAATCGTCATGAGCGTCCGGGACCGTTCCGTCGCCGCCGCCATCTTTTGGAACCCACACTGTGCCACCGGCAGGAGTCGTCGACTTCTCCCAGTCGAAGGAGAACATGTTTTCGAAATAGTTGTTCGACCATTCGGTAGGCGTCTGAGTCCACGCGCCTTCCAATCCACTGGTGATCGCATGGGCGCCGGCACCCGATTCATAAGTGCTCGTCCAGCCAAATCCCTGCTCAGCGAGGCCAGCACCTTCCGGCTCGGCACCCACGTACTCTTCCGCCGACGCGGCTCCGTGTCCCTTGCCAAACGTGTGACCACCGGCGATCAGAGCCACGGTTTCTTCGTCGTTCATGGCCATGCGAGCGAAGGTTTCCCGAATGTCGATCGCGGCGGCAAGAGGATCACCGCTGCCGTTGGGACCTTCCGGGTTGACATAGATCAAACCCATCTGAACGGCCGCCAACGGATTGGCAAGATCTCGATCGCCACTGTAACGCTTGTCACCCAACCACTCGGTTTCCGGCCCCCAGTAAATGTCGTTTTGCGGTTCCCAAACGTCTTCGCGTCCGCCAGCAAAGCCAAACGTTTTGAAGCCCATGGACTCCAACGAGACATTCCCGGTAAGAACCATCAGGTCTGCCCACGAAAGTTTGTTACCGTACTTCTGCTTTACCGGCCAAAGAAGACGCCGAGCCTTGTCCAGGTTCGCGTTGTCCGGCCAGCTGTTCAAAGGCGCGAAACGCTGAGTCCCGTAACCGGCGCCACCACGCCCGTCCGCCACTCGGTACGTTCCCGCACTGTGCCATGCCATGCGAATCATCAGCGGACCATAATTTCCGTAGTCGGCCGGCCACCATTCCTGCGAGTCGGTCAGGACGTTTTCGATATCGCTTTTGACTTCGGCCAGGTCCAGTTTGTTGAATTCTTCGGCATAGTCAAAATCTGCACCAAGAGGATTTCCCTTCAGCGAGTTCTGGTGCAAAATCGAAAGGTTCAGCTGGTTAGGCCACCACTCGTCGTTGGAATACGCACCAGCAGCAGTGTGCCGTTGCGTCGGATTCAAGACGGGACATTTAGCTGCGGAATTCATCATTTTCTCCTTGTTTTCGTGAGTTGTTTTATTCTCTTTCGATGGTTCGGCATCCCCAGCGAAGATCGGGGAAGCAAAAAGCAACGCGATGCTTGAAACCACCATCGCAAACGCTGTTCGATACGAGTAATTCATCAAAGTCATGGGATCTTCCTGATTTGGGATGAGGTTGGGCTCATTAAGAATCTGCTTTGCAACGCTTCCGCAGTATCGGATATCGCCAGCGATTCGCAAAATGCATTCCGCTGATACTTGCTATGCTCAAATTGAATGACTCGCCGTAGCCAGGAGCACTCATGATCACGTAATTCGTGATTGCATTCAATGAGTGGGGTGAGGGTACGGGTTCATTCGAGTCGATTCTGGTAAAATCGATGTCGACGTTGGAAAAGAATCGACAAGAAGTGCGCTGTCACGAAGGAGCAATCATCTATGCGAATCATTGACCTGACGCTTCCGATCGATAACGACATGCGGGGTGTCGCAGTTTCTCCGGCTCGGCGATTGCAGACTGACGGCTGGAACGCGTCCACGCTGTCGCTTTATTCGCATTGTGGCACTCACATGGATGCACCGTTTCATTTCCTGCCGGACGGGGCAACGTTGGAACAGCAGGACTTGAGCACCTGTGTTGGCAATGCCACCGTGATGAACCTGACCGATACCCCTCGTGGTGGTCAGCACGCGATCGAGCAATTGGCGCCTTATGAGGATCAGATCACACCCGGTTGTCGCCTGCTGTTTCGCACTGATTGGTACCAGGAATATGGCACCACGGATTATCGAGACAAACTACCCAGAATCTCGATCGAGCTTGCTGAATGGCTGGTTGAGCGAGAAGTCGCGATGATCGGTGTTGAGGGGCCGTCGGTGGCGGACGTGAACAATCAAGTCGAATTGACGACGGTTCACCAAACGCTGTTTCGTGGGAACGTGTTAATCGTTGAAGGACTCGCGAATCTGGATCAGTTAACGCAACCGGTGGTCGAATTCATCGCCTTGCCCATGCATATTCCCGGCGGTGACGGAAGCCCGGTCCGGGCAATCGCGATTGAACGTCAGGAGAATCTGGCATGAATGATGACCGCAGAACGAACCGACCTCCTTTGTTAGGCTGCGTCGCAGATGACGTAACTGGCGCGACGGACATGGCGATTAACCTCGTTCAGGGTGGCATGCGAGTCGTTCAGTTTTTGTCCGTGCCAACAGAGACACAACTGGCGGAATGTAATTGTGATGCGGTGGTCGTCGCATTGAAGACTCGCTCGATTCCCGTGGCCCAGGCGATTGCTCAATCGTTAAGCGCGATTGAGAGCCTGAAGGATCATGGGTGCGAGCGATTTTTCTTCAAGTATTGTTCGACTTTCGATTCGACACCGGAAGGAAATATCGGGCAGGTTGCCGATGCGATGCTGAATCATCTGCAGGTCGATCAGACCATCGTGTGCCCCGCATTCCCCAGAACGGGGCGCACCGTTTATCAATCGCATTTATTCGTCAACGGAGCGTTACTGAACGAGTCGGGAATGCAGCATCACCCACTTAACCCGATGACCGACGCGAATCTGGTTCGATGGCTTGAGGCTCAATCAGAAAATCAAGTTGGTTCGGTCACGTACGAAGCCATCGCGGCGGGCGCCGATGCGATTATCAAACGGCTTGATGCACTGCGGTCAGACGGAATCGCGCTGGCAGTGGTCGATTGCTGCGAAGACGGCAACCTGCCAGCGATTGCGGAGTCAGTCGCCCGTTTCACGCTGGTTACTGGCGGGTCGGGAATTGGTCGCTTCCTCCCAGACGCATGGCGATCTGAGCGCCTGCTGGGGGAAACGTTCCATGATCCCAAATTGCCGACCGCTGCAGGACGCAGCTTGATCATCGCCGGAAGCTGCTCTCAAATGACTCAACTGCAAGTCAAAAACATGCGGCCCAACAGCAATGCCTTTCTTATTGACGTTGAAAATTTGTTGGAAAACCCGGCTGAGCAGCGGAATCGATTTGAACGATGGTTCAGCGAATCGGCAAGCGACGATTCAATTCCCGTGATGGTATCGTCGTCGGCGGATCAAAATGAGGTCGCCGAATTACAGGAACAGTTTGGGAAACGAGCCGTCAGCGAAGCGATCGAGACCTTTCATGCGGATGTCGCCTGCAACATGATCACCAACCATGGTGTCCGACGACTGATTGTGGCGGGAGGCGAAACTTCCGGTGCCGTGGTCAACAGGCTGGGAATTGCAAAACTGCAGATCGGTCCGGAAATTTGTGCCGGCGTTCCGTGGACTCAGGCGGAAACCGACTTTCCCATTGCGATCGCGTTGAAGTCGGGTAACTTTGGCGACGAAAACTTTTTCCAGACAGCGTTGGAGATGCTCGGTTGAACAATCAGGACTATAGCGAACGCGAACTGCGCGAACGAATTGCGATGCACGGGAAATCAATTTTCGATCGAGGCCTGACTTGCGGCAGCTCCGGGAACATCAGCGTCCGTTTGCCCGACGGGTTTCTGGTGACGCCCACCAATTCGTGCCTCGGTCGACTGGATCCCGATCGCATCGCCAAAGTCGACTCGCTGGGCAATTTGATTTCCGGGGATAAGCCCAGCAAAGAAGCGTTCTTGCATTCATCGGTGTACGACGTGCGATCGGACGCGGAGGCAATCGTCCATCTGCACTCCACCCACTCGGTTGCGGTGTCGTGTCTGGCGAACGTTGATTCGGAAAATGTTCTGCCGCCAATCACAGCTTATTACGTGATGAAAATCGGACGTCTGCCACTGATTCCTTATTTCGCTCCGGGCGATATGGAGCTGGCGGCAGCCGTGAAGAAACAGGCGGAAGAAACCCACGCAATGCTGTTGGCAAATCACGGACCGGTCGTTGCGTCAAAGAATCTGGATGCAGCGGTTTACGCGACTGAGGAACTGGAAGAAACGGCCAAGCTTTATCTGTTGCTGTTTAACCAGCCGATGCGACCCCTGACTGCTGAGCAGTGCGATGACCTGAAAACCAGATTTCCCGGTTGATATTGAGTTTTGCGGGGTTTTGAACGGTATTCTTTGACGGGACGAGTGTTTGCAGGATATTAAGTGCAGGGCGTTTCCAAATTGGTTTTGAACGTGGGCGAAGAGGCTGCCAATTTTTACGGGAGCAACCACGGCGACTGCCGCTCGGCGAAAGTGTTTTGGATACGTTCTGACGCAATAGACAACACTCGGCGTGATCACCACGCAGCGAGCAACCGATTTCGACACTCCATGGGGCAGTTTTTACCGATGAGAAACCATAGCCTCCCGCGTTTTTGCTCGTCCCGCACCGTCTTTGTCTTTACGGTTCTGTTTGTTGCCAGTTCAAGCTCGGCAGCGACAGACCGAGACAAAGAGATGGCACGGGGCAAAGCCATTTTTGCGCAGCAATGTGCGGACTGCCATGGCGACAACGGGCAGGGTGTCGAAGGTGCTTATGAAAGTCCGCTGGAGGGCGATTTGTCGGTCGACCAGTTGATTTCCTACGTCGACGAGACGATGCCCGAAGGCGATCCCGATGCGTGCTCGGGCGAAGACGCTCGTTTAGTCACGGAATACTTCATGCATGCGTTCTACACACGGGAAGCGCGGCTTCGAAACAACCCACCGAAAATTGAATTCGCTCGTTTGACGATCGACCAGTATCACAACTCGGTGACCGATCTCATGCGACCCATTCTGGGGAAATCGTACCTGACCGAACGCCGTGGACTGGCCGGCAAATATTTCCCCGACGCAAAGCACGACGCCGATGCGGTGGTATTTACTCGTATCGATCCGACCATTGATTTTGATTTTGGCGAAGACCCTCCCACCGAGAACCCAGCCTATCAAAGCAACCAGGAATTCGGCATGCACTGGCAGGGTGGCTTGATCGCTTCAGAAACCGGTACTTACGACATCTTTGTGCGTTCTGAAAACGGATTTCGCGTCTTTCTGAATCAACTTCCGTATGGGCAGGAACCGTTTATCGACAATTGGGTCGACGCCAACGAAGGCGAATACCACGCGTCCATCAAGTTACGGGCGGGGCGAGTTTATCCCTTGACGGTCCAGTTCCAAAAATACATGGAACCCACGGCTGACATCTCGCTGCAGTGGAAAACGCCTCGCGGCATACGAAGCGTGATTCCGACTCGCAATTTATCACCTGAATGGTTTCCCTGTGTCGTGAACCTGCAGACAGAATTTCCTCCTGATGATTCCACTTCTGGATATGAGCGAGGGACTTCTGTATCGACCGAATGGGATCGCGCGACGACGCTCGGTGCGGTGGAGACGCTCGAGTTCTTGCGTAGCAACTGGGAAACGATCAACCGGGAAGTGGTCGAGCGAGAAACGACCGAACAGGCGGATCGATATGAGAACGAGGGTCATCAGGAAACCAGCAAACGCCGTTCGAAAGGATTGGCCGATGAACCATCGCCCGATGGTCAAAAGAGGCAGCAGTATCGAGCGTTGAGCGAGACGTTTGCCAAAACGGCGTTCCGTCGACCGCTGAGTTCACGCGAGACACAGTTCTTTATCGAACGAGCGTTTGAAAGTTCCATGTCGCCAGAGTTGGCGTTCGAGCGCATCGTTCTGATGACGTTGAAGTCTCCGCAGTTTCTATACCTGCCGGGTTTTGATCAATCGCCGACCGCTCATGATGTCGCGACTCGTTTATCGATGATGCTGTACGATTCGTTGCCCGATCAACGTCTGATTGAAGCCGCTGAATCGCAGAACCTGTTGGACCCAAAACGAATTCGATCTCACGCTCTTCGACTGGTCGACCATCCGGGAACGAGGGTGAAGCTTCATAACTTTTTCGCTCAATGGCTGGAAACGGAACGTGCCGCCGAAACAACCAAGGACCACGAAGTTTATCCCGGTTTTGATGATTCGCTGGTTGCTTCACTCCAGACGTCACTCGAACTGATGGTCGACAACGTTGTCTGGTCACAGTCTTCAGACTTTCGTGAACTGTTGACTTCAGACATGATCTTCATGGACAAAGCGATGGCTGAGTTCTATTCGATCGATTGGGATTCATTGCACGAACGAGCGGTTGCCGAACACGAATTGTCGGCCGACGCCACCTTCGTTCCGGTGAGTTTCGAACCGGCACACCGTTCGGGTGTGTTGACTCACCCGTTTCTGATGGCTGGCTTTTCCTATCACCGAACCACGTCGCCCATTCACCGGGGCGTGTTTGTCGCCAAGCGGATTCTGGGCCGGACGCTGAAGTCACCCCCGGTGGACGTGGAGCCCCTCGAGGAAGACTTTGCGCCGAATATGACGACTCGACAGCGGGTTGCCCATCAGACCAAAGGCACGGTTTGCCAATCGTGCCACAGCATCATCAATCCGCTTGGCTTCAGCTTTGAGCATTTTGACGCCGTGGGAAGATATCGCGAAACTGAAAAAGCCAGGCCAATCAATGCGGCGTCATCGTATTTGAACTCGCAGGGCGAATCCCATTCGTGGACGAATGCGACTGAATTGGCTGACTATCTGGTGAACACCGATGAAGTCTATCGAAATTTTGTTGAACAGCTGTTCCAATTTATGGCCAGGCAACCTTTGGCTGCCTATGGACCGGACAAGTCGGATCAGTTGTTTCAGAAGTTTCGCGACAGCCACTTCAATGTGAAAGAAACGATCGTCGAAATGGCGATCCTTGTCGCTACCCATCAATTGGAGCAGAAGCCATGAGGCGATCGAGGCAATTGGATTCACGAAGGAGCTTTCTACGGCAGATTGGGACAGCCACTGCGATCTCAAGTGTCGGGCTCCCTGCCCATCGTGTCCGCGCGAGCCATACGGAACGGCCGACTGGTAGACAACGATTCGTTTTCGTATTCAGCCCCAACGGAACGGTACCGGGCGAATTCTGGCCCGATCAGGAAGGGAGCGACTTTCAGTTCAAGAAGATCCTGCAGCCTCTGGAGGCATTTAAATCACAGACGTTGATCGCAAAGGGAATTTGCAATGAGATTCGAGGTGACGGCGACGGGCACATGCGTGGCATGGCCGGGCTGTTGACGGGAATTGAGTTGCTTCCGGGAAATATTCAGGGCGGTAGCGATACGCCCGCCGGTTGGGCGGGAGGAATCTCAATCGATCAGGAAATCAAAAACTTTCTGCAGTCGAAGGAGGAGACTCGCACGCGATTTGGCTCGCTTGAGTTTGGCGTGGGCGTTGCCAATCGAGCGGATCCGTGGACGCGGTTGTCGTACGCGGGCAAAAACCGTCCGATCGCGCCGATTTCAAATCCGTACGCGATGTTCGAAAGA
Organism: uncultured Pirellulaceae bacterium; assembly: GCA_964468915.1. Lineage (GTDB taxonomy): Bacteria > Planctomycetota > Planctomycetia > Pirellulales > Pirellulaceae > Mariniblastus. The sequence goes on along the minus strand of CAYXWX010000012.1, from coordinate 7,886 downwards.
ATGTATGGTCGCAGCCAGAACGAGGGCATCTTGCGCGAAGTCTTGGCGGACGTCCAACAGGAGCTTCAACAGTTTCAACTGAGTGCTCCCGAAAACGGACGCAAGCTTGTCGCACAGCACGTCAACTATGTCAGTCAGATGCAGGCCGACTTGAAAGCGGCAGCGGAACAGAAAATGGCCGCGCCGGCACCCGTGCTGCCGGAAGGAGTGCGAATTGACGACGACAATTTGCCTGAAATTTCAAAGATGCAGATCGATTTGCTGGTGAATGGATTCGCTAACGACCTGAACCGAGTGGCTACGCTTCAGTATTCGAATTCGGTCGGGCAGCTGCGGATGACATGGGCGGGCGTCAACGATCCGCACCACACGATCTCGCATGATCCCGACATGAAAGTCGATTCTCAAAAGAAACTGGTAAAAATCAATCGATGGTTCAGTTCTCAGATCGCTTACTTGCTACGGCAACTGGCCGAAACGAAAGAGCCAGGCAGCGATCGCAGCTTACTGGACGACACCATCGTTGTATGGGGCAACGAACTTGGCAAAGGCAACAGTCACACACGTCAGAACCTGCCGATTGTGATGTTCGGCAACGCGCCGGGGTTCCGCATGGGTCGGTACGTGAAGTATGACCCGCTGGTGAATCACAACCGCCTTCATCTGGCTCTGGCTCACGCGTTTGGGCACAAAATCGAAACGTTTGGCAATCCGAAGCTGTGCGAGGGCGGCCCACTGGATTTTAGTTGAGCCGGCTGGGCATGTTTCTAGAGGGCATTTCAAAACCGCAACCCGAAGCGTTACGGCGTGTTGATTCAATGTTAGCTACAGAAATACGGCGAACATCGAAACCCGAAACGTGAGTGAGGGACGAAGGATCCCTCGCTCACGCGTCGGGTTGTGAAAGCTGGTTTTGAAACGCGCTCTAATTCCTGCGTCAAGTGCCGCTCGAAATCTACAAAGCATGGATGGAGAACGTAGAGCTGGTTCTTTACCTGCCAGATTCCGGCAGATGGCAGGTTGAAAACCTGCCCCACCGTTCAACCTGCCGAATACTTGCCGATGGCAGGTTGAAAACCCGCCCCACAATTAAGCCTGCCTCACGACCAAGCCCGCCTCACGACCAAGCCCGCCTCAAGATTAAGCCTGCCTCACGATTAAGCCTGCCTCACGATTGTTGATGACTAGACTAAAAAGAATGTCTCGCACTGTGCCCGGGAGACAACGGTTGAATCAGTCTTCCATCACTTCGGCTTCACGGGCTTTGGCGATGGTGGCGGCCTGTTCTTCAAATTTTTTGGTTAGCTCCTGAATTTCATCCTTGATATCGTCACGCTGATCTTCCGAGATCGTTTTGTCCTTTTCCTCCTGCTCGGCCAGTTTGTTGCCGTCACGACGGACGTTGCGGATCGCGATTTTTGCATCTTCGGTCAACTCTTTGATGCGGCTGACCATCTTCTTGCGGACGTCCGTTGACAAAGGTGGAATGTTAATGCGAACGACTCGCCCATCGCTTTGCGGATTGAAACCAAGGTCACTACCAACAATCGCTTTTTCGATCTCCTTGATGATTCCCGCGTCGTAAGGCCGAATCACAATCTGAGTCGGCTCCGGTGCGCCGACCGATGCGACCTGCTTGATTGGAGTGGGCGATCCGTACACATCGACTCGCAGTGAATCGACCAGGCCGGGGTTGGCCCGACCGGTGCGAATTCCACCGAGGTTTTTCTTCAGCACTTCGATCGCTTTTTCCATACGTTCTTCGGAATCTTTGGTGATTTCGTTGGCGGACATAGGTGGACTCCTTATCTGGAAAAAACAAAGCGTTTCAAGGCAGCGTCATCACCCATCAAGGGCGTGCGCAACGCCAATTAGTTTAGCAGCTTGAATGCGGACGTGAACACAGGAGGCAACTGCCGCTTTCACCAATTGAACGCACGTCGCGTGAAGAGTCGCGAAGCTGAGAGATTCTCCATCTCCCGGTGGATTGCCGCCACTTTGGATGCGGGATTGATTGGCTGTCTCGTCAGAGGGCCACTTTTTCGTTCGTGACCATCGTGCCGACTCGGTCCCCCGTGATCGCCTTGATGATATTCCCGTCTTTACGGAAGTTGAAAACCATCAGCGGCATATCATGCTCCATGCAATGAGAAATCGCGGTCGAATCCATGACTCGCAGGTTCTTTGCAATCACTGTCTGGAAATCAAGATCGGAATAGAGAACGGCATGAGGATTCTTTTCAGGATCCTCTGTATAAACACCGTCAACGCGAGTCGCTTTCATCAGAATATCGCAACCAAGCTCCATGCTGCGCAGGGCTGCCGCCGTATCGGTCGTCACAAACGGTCCGCCTGTTCCCGCACCTAAAATAACGATCCGCCCCTTTTCCAGGTGCCGATCCGCTCGCCGTCGAATGTAGGGTTCGCAAACGCCATCCATCTTGATCGCGCTCATTAACCGAGTCTGACAGCCGACCGATTCGAGTGCGTCCTGAAGTGCCAAGCCATTGATAACGGTGGCGAGCATTCCCATGTAGTGGGCCGTGGATTCCTGCACGGTGCTGTTGGTCGCGGTGAACTGGCTGCCACGTAGGATGTTTCCACCGCCAATCACAACCGCGATCTGACAACCCAACTGCTGAGCTTCAAAAATCTCACGGGAGATGTGAACTACTTCTTCCATGCTGATTCCGCGTTCTCCAGACGGAGAAAAACTCTCGCCGGACAGTTTCAGCAGAATTCGTTTGTACTTTGGTTCGGCCATTGGGTGGTTTTCAGGTGTGAGACAGGCTCGGATCGTCGACGGATTCTATCCGCACCGGTTGCGGAGTCCCTCGGTCAGAACGGATTAGAACGGATTATATACGCGTGCTGAAGGTGGCGAGCCGTGTTTTGACCAAGCCGCCCAAAGTCCGGCAATTGTGGTTCAAGCAAGTGCGTCTGTGCGGATTTTGACCGCTTCCCGTCACATGGTTCGAGTTTGACATTCCACGCAGTTCGCGATCAAGGTATCCTGCCCGCCGGTATTGATGTCGCCGATCGGCTATTGAAGTCGGAAAGATGTCGTAAACGACCAATGAGCACACAAGGAATCACGACTATGTCACTTCTTCGCAGCGGTGCATCAAGGAAGTATTCAGACAATTGGGCGGCAGCGTTCGGCAAGTCGGGCAGCAAAAAGAAAAGCACATCAAGTACCAAGTCAAAGGCGAAGAAATCGCAAACCAAATCGCGCAAGAAATCGACAAAGAAGTAGAAGATTCAGCCGTTCACTGTTTCGTCCCGTCGACAATCTGTCTTTGCAATCTGTTTCTGTGAGGTGGATTTGTCCAGGTCGCCTTTTCCCGGTCACCATCACCCTCGAAACAAGGATTCAGCAAAGTTCTCGTCGCGAAAATTGACCAGGCGGACGGTTTCCGTGGTTCCGATTGATTGTGAGAACATGGCGTCCACGTAGCCGGTGTGGCTCAATTCGACCATCGATTCTCTGAACCCACCGTCAGTTATTGGAGCCGTCGCCGATTTGAGCAGTACCAGTTCCGTGGCGTTCAGTTGGCAAGCGATGAGTGCGGCAATCGAATCGGTCGTCACGTCCCAGGATTCTGGCACGTCCGATTGTGTTCTGAGCCACTGCCCGGCAACGAAAAGCTGATTGACGGCCTCATTCGATTCGAGTTCCCCCGTCAATTGTTTCATCGAGTTTCTGACGGACCATGTGGATAGTTGGCGGGCAATGACTGCCGTCGTGACTTCCAACAGATCAACCGCCAGCCAATGAGTCTCTTTTTCGTCCAGATCAAATCGCTGGTGGAGGTCACGAACGGCGTCGATCAGTTTCCCGCCGCCAACGATCAGGACGTTATGCATCGACGGTTGGTTGTCCATCCATCTGTCAAATCGCTCGCAAACTTCTTTCAGATCCAGCAGGCTGCCACCCAGTTTGATGACTCGAATTGACAAAGGATTTTTCATTCGACATCGCAATATCTTGATTGACGGGCTCACCCCTGTAACGTGACTCAGCGAAAGTTAAAATGCCGCCATGAATAACGCCGTTGAAAATTGTGCGTCCGGAACTTCGCAGAAAACGACCTGTCTCTGGCAGATTGACATCTGGCCCGAAGCAGGTCAACCCGATCGAATCGCCAATGAACTTGCGTCTGACGCGGCCGACTTGAGGCTGCCCAGCAGCCTGCGGATACGTTCGGCTCGCGGTTTTCTGATCGAGGGAGACATCACTCTTGAGCAAGCCGAAAACATCGGGATCAACCTGTTGGCTGAGCCCGTCGTCGAGCGATTCCAGCTGGCAGAAGTTGGCTCGAACGAGATTAACGTCGCTGCTGATGATTGCCCGAACCTGATTTACGTGTTGCCACTGCCAGGCGTTACTGACCCTCAAGCCGAAAGTGCGATGCAGGCGATGCGGAACCTGGGCTATCAGGTCACTGCTGTCCGGACGTTTCGAAAGTTTGTGGTTTCTGATCTTGATCAGCGCGACCTGCAGACGCTGACTTCGAAACTGCTGTCGAATGATTCGATCGAATCGGCAGTCCATGGAGCATTACAGCTTGATCGATTGGAACTGGGCACGGAATACCAGTTTGAAAAGGGAGTGGTCAGGCTGACGGGATTGAACGCCGACGAACTGTTGGACATCAGCCGGCAGTGGCAGCTGAGCCTGTCGGCGGTCGAGATGGAGACCATTCAGGCTCACTTTGGCGATCTGGGCCGCGAGCCCACGGACGTCGAACTGGAAACGGTTGCTCAAACATGGTCCGAACACTGCAGCCATAAAACGCTGGCAGGTCGCATCAATTACTCGGACGAAAACGGCACGCGCTTGTTTGAAAACATGCTCAAAGAGACCATTTTTTCGGCGACGATGCAGATCCGCGACGAACTTGGCGACGAAGACTGGTGCGTCAGTGTGTTTCGAGACAACGCGGGCATCGTTCGGTTCGACGATCAGCACAATATCTGTTTCAAAGTCGAAACTCATAATCGCCCGTCTGCGTTGGAGCCCTATGGCGGCGCGAACACAGGAATCGGCGGCGTGATTCGCGACACGCTGGGAACGGGAATGGGAGCCAAACCAATCTGCAACACAGATGTGTTTTGCTTTGCTGATCCGAACAGTGCCGTTGAAGATCTTCCACCGGGCGTCATGCATCCTCGCAGGATCATGAAAGGCGTTGTCGCTGGCGTTCGTGATTACGGGAATCGCATGGGGATTCCTACGGTCAATGGAGCCGTTTATTTTGATCGCCGCTACGTCGGGAATCCGTTGGTGTTTTGCGGCAATGTCGGCCTGTTGCCGAACCAGAAATCATTTAAGGAACCTCAGGCCAACGACCTGATCGTCTCTATCGGCGGAAAAACCGGGCGAGACGGAATTCATGGTGCCACGTTCAGTTCGGCCGAATTGACCGAAGACAGCGACATCACCTCTGGCGGCGCGGTGCAAATTGGGAACGCGATCACCGAGAAGATGTTGATGGACGTGATGCTGACGGCTCGCGACCGCAACCTTTACACCGCCGTTACTGATTGCGGTGCCGGTGGCTATTCCAGTGCCGTTGGTGAGATGGGCGAAGAAATCGGCGCTGAGGTGTGGCTGGATAAAGTTCCGCTGAAGTATCAGGGCCTCTCGTACACCGAAATCTGGATCTCCGAAGCGCAGGAGCGAATGGTTTTCTCGGTGCCCGAAGCAAACTGGCCCGCTTTCCGTGATCTTTGTGCTTCTGAATCCGTGGAAGCCACGGTCATCGGGCAATTCAAGCCGAATGGTCAGTTGGTTTTGAAGTACGAAGACCAGGTCGTTGCTGATGTGGCGATGGCGTTTTTGCACGACGGTCGTCCACCGGTCATTCGTGAGGCAACCTATCAGCCAGTTCCAGCAACTGAGCTGTCCAATGCTCCCTCACGCAGTGAAGCGTCGCAATGGACCGGCGACCTGCTGAAGATTCTCGGATCGTTAAACGTCGCCAGCAAACACTGGATCATCCGACAGTACGATCACGAAGTTCAAGGCGGCAGCGTCATCAAGCCACTGGTTGGAATCCAGAACGACGGACCGGGCGACGCTGCAGTGGTTCGGCCGTTACTCGATTCCTACCGCGGCGTTGTGGTTTCTTGCGGGATGAATCCTCACTTCGGTGATTTCGACACGTGGCACATGGCCACCAGTGCGATTGATGAAGCGATTCGAAATTGCGTGGCCGTTGGAGCCGACCCGAACCGGATCGCGGTGCTCGATAATTTCTGCTGGGGATACACGGATCGACCCGAGACGCTTGGGTCGCTGGTCCGAGCCGCTCTGGCGTGTCACGATCTTTCCATCGAGATGCAGACGCCGTTCATCAGCGGCAAAGATAGCCTTCACAATGAGTTCAGCTACACCAATGCGGACGGTCAGCGAGAAGTGATCTCGATTCCCTCGACGTTGCTGATCAGTGCCATGGGGCAGGTTTCCGACGTTCGCAAATGCGTCACCATGGATTTGAAATCGGCGGGAAATCTGATTTATCAAATTGGTCAAACAGGCAACCACTTTGCAGGGTCGCATTGGTCTTTGGTGACCGGAGCAAACGGCGGCGCGGTTCCGACGGTTGATGGTGAACTGGCGAAAAAGACGTTCAATGCGGTGCATCGGGCGATCCATGGCGGCTTGATTCGAAGCTGCCACGACTTGAGCGAAGGTGGACTCGCTGCGGCAATTGCAGAGATGGCGTTTGCCGGGGGCCTGGGGGCTGAAATCACGGTCGACCAAATCGTTACGAATGACGTCCCGGAGACTGTCAGGGTTCTGGCTTGCCTGTTCAGCGAATCCAATTCTCGTTTTGTCGCAGAAGTTTTACCCGAATGCCAAAGCGACTTCGAAGCGATGTTCACGGATGTGCCGCTGACTCTTCTGGGGAAGGTGTCCGAACAGCCGAAGTTGGTGATCGAATCCGAAACCGCGAAAGTAATCGACGCGCCGGTCGATCAGTTGAAAGAAGCTTGGCAAAACCCATTGGATTGGAACTGATGACTCAACCAAACGTCTTGATTCTTCGCGCTCCCGGCACCAATTGCGATCAAGAAACCGGATTTGCATTCGAAAAAGCCGGCGGCTCGGTGGCTTATCATCATATCAATCAGTTGGTTGAATCGCCCCGTTTGATTGCTGATGCCCAAATTCTCTGTCTGCCGGGTGGATTCAGCTACGGGGACGACATTGCTGCCGGTCGAATTCTGGCCAGCCAGTTTCAATCAAAGCTGGCCGATGTGATTCATGAATTTCATGCAGCAGATAAGTTGATCCTTGGGATCTGCAACGGATTTCAAATTCTGATCAAGACCGGATTTCTGCTTCAACAAACGGATGAAGGTCTGCCGGCAACGTTGACGTGGAATGATTGCGGCCGGTTTATCGATCGCTGGGTCAACTTGAAAACAGATTCGTCGGTTTGCGTTTTTCTGAAAGACACAGATCAACTGTACCTGCCGATTGCTCACGCAGAAGGAAAGTTCGTGCCTCGCAGCGATGCTGTTTTGAACGCTCTTCGCGATGGAAATCAGCTGGCTCTGACTTACGCCAGCGGCAATGGAAACGGATCGGTTGATAACTTCAACGGATCGGTTGCCGATGTCGCGGGCGTGTGCGATCCGACGGGCCGAATTTTTGGCTTGATGCCTCACCCTGAGCGATTTATCGATCGGACTCAACATCCCCACTGGACTCGGTTGGAGCTTCCTGAGAATGGAGATGGAATGGCGATCTTTCAAAACGCGATCGATTATTTCGCATAGCCTCCGGTTTCATCCAGAACCAGGTTTACGGGCCTGTTAATTTAGAGCGCGTTTCGTTTAAGTCTAGCGGCTTTTCGATACTTTTCGCTCGGTTT